>NZ_JBQCWB010000001.1:115513-295627 GCF_051957775.1 Neisseria sp. P0016.S008 | reverse complement strand
ATGGAGCGGGAAACGAGTCTCGAACTCGCGACCTCAACCTTGGCAAGGTTGCGCTCTACCAACTGAGCTATTCCCGCTCTGATATTTGTTGCTTCGTATATCGAAGAAGACGCAATTATTATGGATTTAATTGTGTGCGTCAAGTGTTTTGTTTTTATTTTTTTAAAAATTTTATTTGAATTCTTTCCACGCCATTTTCAGATAGTAGCACATAGACCAGATGGTCAATACGGATGCTATAAACATCAATATGTTACCAATGAGATAGAAAGGGTCGTTATATTTGTCCGTACCGATAAGCAAAAGGAAGATGGCGATCATTTGGGCAGTGGTTTTGAATTTGCCAATAGTGGCCACTGCAACACTGCCGCGTTTGCCCATTTGTGCCATCCATTCGCGCAGGGCAGAAATGGTGATTTCTCGGCCGATAATAATCATGGCGAAGATGGCGTATGTTCTGCCAAGGCTGACGAGCAGGAGTAGGGCAACGGCAACCATGAGTTTGTCGGCAACGGGGTCGAGGAATGCGCCAAAGTCGGAGGTTTGTTTCCAACGGCGGGCTAAAAAGCCGTCGAACCAGTCTGTAACAGCTGCAAGTGCAAAGATGATGGCGGCTGTCCAGTTGACGGTTTGTGGTTGAATCCATGTGTTCGGTAAATAGAATAGGATGGTGAACACGGGGATTAATAGGACGCGCATCCAGGTAAGTAAAATAGGTATGTTCCAAGGCATGGTTTGGGACCTTTTGGACGATGTGTCGGATTGTCCATTATAGCTTATTTGCTCGCTGGGCTTTTTAGAGTGTTGTTTTTTTGCCGACAAGTAATGTGGGCAAAGGGCTTTGTTATGCGGGTTGCGAAGGAAGTCTGCTAAGGCCGTCTGAAAAATGGGTTGTTGAGGGGTGTAAATATTTTTGGGCAGGTACGTGGCTGCAAAATAGTGGGCAACGAGGTCGGCCTGCTGCTCGATATTGAGTTGTTTGAAGTGAGGCAAAGGCATGGGATAGGCGTAAGCTTTGCGTTTCCTATATCCGCCTTTGAGCATAATGAGTAAACCGGATAACCAAACTTTGTGACCGCGCTGGTGTTGCCAGACATGCGTCAGTTCATGAATCAGCCAGATTTTGTAGGCGATGCCGGCTTGAGTGAAATCATCAGGGCAGTGTTTGCGCGGGAAATATATATTTCCATTTGGGGCGATGGCGGTATTGGGGTTGGGCAGGAGGGGGATACCGCGATATATTTTAATGCGATTGAAGTCTATGCCGTCGGCAAAAACCTGTTTTGCCATACGGACTTCGTTTTCGGTCAGTCTGCGCCAATTGGAAAAAATCATATTTTAAAGAAGAATATAGGATATAAAGATTTTCAGGCCGTCTGAAAGTTTCAGACGGCCTGAACATGGGATTTATTGTTCTTCTGAAGCGGCTTGTTTGCCGTTGTCGAACAATTTGTCCATAGGCGTCAGATTAACTGCGTTGCCTTGGCTGACTATCCATTTGTTTTCAACACGCCACACGCCTGAGGTATCTTCAACACGCAAATACCAATGGTTGGTTTGGTGGAGAGGTTTGAAGATGGCTTCGTATTCCATGCGGCCGTTTTGCGGTTCGGCTGTTACGGCGCGCAGCTTGACGGTTTGGTCGTCAGCTTTGCGTGTCGGGTGCATCAGCAGCAGGTTTAATGGCTGTTTGGGATCGAATTGTCCGCTGACGAATACTTTGGCGGCATTCATGTCCGGACTGATTAAAACCTGCACCTGAATCTGCCGTTTAACGGCTTCTTCATCGCGGTGAAGCTGGATTTCGATGTGTTTGCCGTCTTTATAGTAATCGTCGGAAACCAAGTCTGTTGTATGTTCTTTTGCGACGAAGAACATGGAAACGCTGGCGATAACGACAAAGATGGGACCTGCCATCAGCACCCAAGGCCAAATGTGTTTATACCAAGGCTTAGTGAGATTGGGTTTGGACACCGTTGTTATTCTCCAATAAAGGTTGCTTTTTCATTCAGGACAGTCGGTTCGGCATCAGCGTCATCGGTTTCACGATATGTGAAGGTAAATTCAATCGGCTGACTGCCTTTTTCGGCGTACTCAGGGAGGGTGGACACTTGAACCGGAATAGTCACGGTTTCGCGTGGCGCAATTTTAATACCGTTTTCTGGTAAGCCGGTCAAGGCGATATCATCAAAACCTTTGACTGTTGCAGTAACGGTCTGTTCATGTTCACTCTTATTAATGATGCGCAGGTTGTAGGCATTTTCCAACCAGCCTTGGCTGTTTTCACGCACCATCACGCCGCGGTCTTTCAGAATATCCACTTCGACCATCTTACGGGTGGCAATACCGGTTAAGAAAGCAATAATAACCACAAACAATACTGCACCATAACCTGCAACGCGAGGGCGTTTCAGGCGTTTTTTGATGTCACTTTCAGGGTATTCATGCTCCATTGCGCCTTCGGTGGTGTAACGGATCAGGCCGCGCGGATAACCCATTTTGTCCATGATTTCGTCACAAGCGTCGATACAGGCTGCACAACCGATACATTGGTATTGCAGGCCGTCGCGGATGTCGATGCCGACGGGGCAGACTTGTACGCACATGGTGCAGTTGATGCAGTCGCCCAAGCCGCTGTCTTCTTTGTTGGCGGTTTTTTTGCGTGCACCGCGAGGTTCGCCGCGTTCGGTATCGTAGGAAATAATCAGCGTGTCTTTGTCAAACATCGCACTTTGGAAGCGTGCATACGGGCACATATGCAGACACACTTTTTCGCGCATGATGTGGGCAAAGAAGAAGGTCATGAATCCGTAAAACGCTGCGGCAAACATTGCGCCGCCGCCTGCTGCTCCGGTGAATAAATCGGGAACAAACTGGCGGATAGGGACAAACCAGCCTGCAAAAGTGATACCTGTCCACGCACAGACAAGGAAAATCAGTAGGTATTTGGTGGCCTTAATGCGGATTTTAGTAAAGTTCCAAGGCGATTTTTCCAGTTTTAAACGTTTGTTGCGGTCGCCTTCAACCAAGTTGTCGATCCAAAGCATAATTTCGGTGTAAACCGTTTGCGGGCAAGAGTAGCCGCACCATAAACGACCAGCAATGGTTGTCCACCAAAACAGTCCGAAAGCACAAATCATCAGCAGCAAGGCAAGGTAAATCAAATCGCCCATGCCCAGTGACAGGCCGAAAATGAAAAAATGACGGTCAGGGATATTGAATAAAACTGCCTGACGGTTACTCCAGTTAAACCATGGAATTACGTAAAATACAAACTGGGTCGCCAATACGGCGGCGATACGAAGTTTGGCAAAGCGTCCTTCTGCTTTTTTCGGATGGATGCGTTCGCCTTCGGGATGGATTTGAATTACGCTGGATTTGGGTTTGGAAGGTTTGGGCGGAGTGGCTTTTGCCATTTTTTCTGTTGAGGGTGTGGTGTTTTCAGCTTGGTTTTCGGGTGACATAATCAGTGTTCCTTAATCGAAGTGCACACAAGCCTTTTGTCATGGTAGTAGTTTGATGTGAGTATTTTCAGACGGCCTTGGGCGTGCATATAAAATCATAACATTTGGCTCTATGCAAAGCAAAAGCAGGGCTTATCCTTAACAATAGTTGCGGTACTCCTGCCTCATACAAGGCCGTCTGAAAAGAGCAGTATTCAAAGACTTACGGAATAAGCGCAGGTTTATACTTATAGTGATTTCCTATTTATCCGATAAAAAATTTACAACATACTGTTTCAAAACGAAATAACAGTTAATATCATCTATCCTGTCCGTTTCAGAGGGCCTATTGGAAATCATGCCGTCTGACAATGCAAATATAAAAGGCTATTCTTGAAAGCACGGCTGATTCAGGCGATAATCGACACACTTTTTTCAAATTCCCAATCTTGTCCAAGGAAGGTCAAACCATGTCTCAACTGGCAAACGCAACCCGTTTCCTCTCAGTCGATGCCGTACAGAAAGCCAACTCCGGCCACCCGGGTGCGCCTATGGGTATGGCGGAAATGGCGGAAGTATTGTGGACGAAGTTCCTCAATCATAATCCGGCCAACCCAAAATTCTACAACCGCGATCGTTTTGTCCTCTCCAATGGTCATGCTTCCATGATTCTTTACAGCCTGTTGCACCTGACCGGCTACAACGTTTCTATTGATGATCTGAAAAACTTCCGCCAACTTCACAGCAAAACCCCCGGTCATCCAGAATACGGCTACACCGACGGCGTGGAAACCACAACCGGCCCATTGGGACAAGGTATTGCCAACGCTGTGGGCATGGCTTTGGCTGAAAAAATCTTGGCTGCCGAATTCAATAAAGACGGTTTGAACATCGTTGACCACCACACCTACGTCTTCATGGGCGACGGTTGCATGATGGAAGGCGTATCGCATGAAGCCTGTTCGCTTGCCGGTACTTTGGGCTTGGGCAAACTGATTGTTTTATATGATGACAACAATATTTCCATCGACGGTAAAGTG
Organism: Neisseria sp. P0016.S008; assembly: GCF_051957775.1. Classification (NCBI taxonomy): domain Bacteria; kingdom Pseudomonadati; phylum Pseudomonadota; class Betaproteobacteria; order Neisseriales; family Neisseriaceae; genus Neisseria; species Neisseria sp. P0016.S008. Next base: position 291,144 of record NZ_JBQCWB010000001.1, on the reverse strand, counting down.
GATGGTTGGTTTACCGAAAACATTCCGCAACGTTTTGAAAGCTACGGCTGGCATGTGATTCCAAATGTAAACGGTCATGACACTGATGCCATTCAGACGGCCATTGAAGCGGCCAGAGCCGAAACCGGCAAACCGTCCCTCATCTGCTGCAAAACCTTAATCGGCAAAGGCAGTGCCAACAAAGAAGGCAGCCACAAAACCCACGGCGCACCTTTGGGCGCGGACGAAATCGAAGCCACGCGCAAACATTTGGGTTGGGCATATCCTGCGTTTGAAATTCCGCAAGAAATCTATGCCGCATGGAGTGCAAAAGAAAAAGGCGCAAAACTTGAGGCCGAATGGAACGAGCTCTTCGCTCAATATCAAGCCAAATATCCTGCCGAAGCCGCAGAATTCGTGCGCCGCATGGATAAAAAACTGCCGGACAACTTCGATGCTTACGTTCAAGCCGCATTGAAAGAAGTGTGCGCCAAAGCTGAAACCATCGCCACCCGTAAAGCCAGCCAAAACAGCATCGAAATTCTGGCCAAAGAGCTGCCCGAATTGGTGGGCGGTTCTGCAGACCTGACCCCGTCCAACCTGACTGACTGGTCAAACAGCGTCTCCGTTACCCGCGAACACGGCGGCAACTATATTCATTACGGCGTACGCGAGTTCGGCATGGGCGCCATCATGAACGGCCTTGCCTTGCACGGCGGCGTAAAACCCTTCGGTGCGACTTTCCTGATGTTCAGCGAATACGAACGCAACGCCCTGCGCATGGCGGCGCTGATGAAAATCAACCCAGTATTTGTGTTTACCCACGACTCCATCGGTTTGGGTGAAGACGGCCCAACCCACCAACCTATCGAGCAAACCGCCACCCTGCGCCTGATTCCGAATATGGACGTATGGCGTCCGTGCGATACCGTTGAATCCTTGGTGGCGTGGTCTGAAGCCGTTAAAGCGGCTGATCATCCGTCCAGCTTGATTTTCAGCCGTCAAAACCTGAAATTCCAAGCACGCAACGAACAACAACTGAACGACATCAAACGCGGCGGCTACGTCATCAGCGAAGCCCAAAGCAACGCCCAAGCTGTCATCATTGCCACCGGTTCTGAAGTTGAATTGGCTCTTGAAGCGCAAAAAGTATTGGCAGAACAAGGTGTTGCCGTGCGTGTCGTTTCCATGCCGTCCACCAACGTATTCGACCGCCAAGATGCTGCCTATAAAGCTGTCGTCCTGCCGGAAGGTTTGCCACGCGTAGCCGTAGAAGCCGGACATGCCGACGGTTGGTATAAATACGTCGGTTTGAACGGCGCAGTAGTCGGTATCAATCGCTTCGGCGAGTCTGCACCTGCTGACTTACTGTTCAAAGAATTCGGTTTTACCGTAGACAATGTGGTTGCTACTGTTAAATCCGTCTTGTAAATCAGATTTTTGGTTGAGATAAAAAGGCCGTCTGAAATTTCAGACGGCCTTTTATTTTTCAACTGGTTAAACAGTTTCTGCTTCAGGTTTGACCTTGTTTTTCTTAAACTTCAACACGGCTTCTTCTTTTGCTGCATCCCAGTCTATCCGCACGAAGCCGCCGTCGGCGAGTTTGCCGAACAGGAGTTCGTCGGCGAGTGGTTTGCGGATTTTTTCCTGAATCAGGCGGTGCATCGGGCGTGCGCCCATTTGCGGGTCGAAACCTTTTTCCGCCAGATATTTGCGCAATGCCGGTGTGAACTCGGCTTCGACTTTTTTGTCGAGGAGCTGGTGTTCGAGCTGGAGCAGGAATTTGTCCACGACTTTGGCGATGACGGGTTCGGACAAGGGCGCAAACGGGATAATCGCGTCCAAGCGGTTGCGGAACTCGGGCGTGAAGAGTTTGTTGATCGCCTGCATTTCGTCGCCGCGTTCGCGCTTGGCGGTGAAGCCGAGGCTGGGGCGGCTGAGGCTTTCCGCGCCTGCGTTGGTGGTCATAATTAGGATGACGTTGCGGAAATCAGCGCTCTTGCCGTTGTTGTCGGTCAGTTTGCCTGCGTCCATGACTTGCAGGAGGACGTTGAAAATGTCGGGGTGGGCTTTTTCGATTTCGTCCAAAAGCAACACGCAATGTGGCTGTTTGTTGACGGCTTCGGTCAAAAGACCGCCTTGTTCAAAGCCGACGTAGCCCGGCGGCGCACCGATGAGGCGCGATACGGCATGGCGTTCCATATATTCGGACATATCGAAGCGTTGCAGCGGTACGCCCATCGAGTAGGCAAGCTGTTTGGCGACTTCGGTTTTACCGACGCCGGTCGGGCCGGAGAAGAGGAAGCTGCCTATCGGTTTGTCGGGCAGGGCGAGTCCGGAGCGCGACATTTTGACGGTGGCAACCAGTGCGTCGATGGCGTTTTCCTGACCGTAAACCATGTTTTTCAAATCGCGGCCGAGGAATTGCAGCACTTGTTTGTCGTCGTGCGACACGGTTTTTTCTGGAATCCGCGCAACTTTGGCGATGACGGTTTCGATTTGCGCTTTACCGATGACTTTTTTCTGTTTGGATTTGGGCAAAATCCGTTGCGCCGCACCTGCTTCGTCCATTACGTCGATGGCTTTGTCGGGCAGGAAACGTTCGTTGATGTAGCGGGCGGAGAGTTCGGCGGCGGCTTCGAGTGCGCCTTGCGTATAGCGCACTTGGTGGAAATCTTCAAACATCGGTTTCAAGCCGCGCAGGATTTGCACGGTTTCGGAAACGGTGGGTTCGACCACGTCGATTTTTTGGAAGCGACGGCTTAAGGCGTGGTCTTTGTCGAAAATGGTACGGTATTCGTCGTAAGTGGTCGCGCCGATACAGCGCAGCGAGCCTTTCGCCAGCGCCGGTTTGAGCAGGTTGGATGCATCCATCGTGCCGCCGCTGGTGCTGCCCGCGCCGATGATGGTGTGGATTTCGTCGATAAATAAAATGGCGTGCGGGATTTTTTCAAGCTGTTTCAAGACGGATTTGACCCGCGCTTCAAAGTCGCCGCGGTATTTCGTGCCCGCCAAAAGCGAACCCATATCCAGCGCGTACACTTCGGCATCTTTCAGCGCGTCGGGAATGTCGCCGTTGACGATTTGATGTGCCAAACCTTCCGCCAGCGCAGTTTTGCCCACGCCAGCTTCGCCGACCAAAAGCGGATTGTTTTTGCGGCGGCGGCATAGGATTTGTATCAGCCTTTCCATTTCGTGTTTGCGACCAATCAAAGGGTCGATACGGCCGGCTTTGACTTCGGCGTTGAGGTTGATGGTGTAGTCGGAAAGTGAGCCGGTTTTCTGTTCCGCTTCTTCGCCCTCGCGTTCCAGGCCGTCTGAATCATTGCCGTCTTCGTCATCGGGTGAGCCATGGGCAATGCAACGCAAAACTTCAAAGCGCGTAATGGATTGTAATTTGAGGAAATAAACGGCATGGCTTTCGGATTCGCTCATCATGGCAACCAAAATATCCAAAGGCTCTACTGCGGCTTTGCCGGCAGACTGGGTATGCACCATTGCCCTTTGGATGACGCGTTGAAAGCCCAAGGTTGGTTGGGTTTCGACCGTATCCAGAAGATGATCGGGAATTTGCGGCGTATTTTCGGCCACGCTGGCGGCCAGCTGCTCGGACAGGACTTTCAAATCCGCACCACACAGTTTCAAGACGTTCGACACAGCTGCATCTTCCTCTATCAGCACTAAAAGCAGGTGTTCCAAGCTGATAAACTCATAACGCGCGTTGCGTGCTTCACGGTAGAGCAGTTGCAGGATGTGTTCCAATTCGGGTGAAAGCATGGTTTAAACCTCTTCGACTATACATTTGAGCGGATGCCCTTCAGCTTTGGCGCGTTCCATGACCTGATGCTGCTTGGTTTGCGCAATATCGCGCGTGTAGGTGCCGCACAGGCCTTTGCCTTCGTGGTGCACCAGCAGCATGACGGCCACGGCCTGTTCCTGTGCAAGCATAAAGACTTCGGTCAGGATTTCGACGACAAATTCCATGGTGGTGTAATCGTCGTTCAATAAAAATACGCCGTAACGTTTCGGCGGCTGCGTGTTGATATCGCTGAGCAGGGTATCGGATTGGTGGTCGGTATTCGGATGGTTCATGATCTTAGATTTCAGTTTTCAGACGGCCTGTTTAAGAGTGCAAACCGTTTTTTGTTGTATTTCGGCCAATTTTTCCTATTTTCCCACTTTTTTAAAAACATAGCTTGACGTTTTGTCTTAACAAATGTAAAAAGACGGTTAAGCAGAAGTTGGCACTCGACCGCGTAATAAAAACGAGGGAGAAACGCTGAACGTTTTAGTTTGCTGTATGCCTTGTTTTGCTGATTTTGTTAATTTTTAAGTATAGGAAGTTTCTAATGGCAACCGGTATCGTAAAATGGTTTAACGACGCTAAAGGTTTTGGTTTCATCACTCCTGACGAAGGCGGCGAAGATTTGTTCGCTCACTTCTCAGCGATCAACATGGAAGGTTTCAAAACCCTGAAAGAAGGCCAACGCGTGTCTTTCGACGTAACCACCGGCCCTAAAGGCAAACAAGCTGCTAACATTCAAGCTGCTTAATCAAATGCGCGGCGTAAGCCGTAAAATCATGGCGGGGTTTCCCGCCATTTTTTATGGGCGTTCGAGTTAAAAATTATGAATCCAAATTCATCTTATCAAAATGCTTTGAACCAGTTGGACGAGCTTATCCGTCATTTCCGCAGCGAAGGCGAAGTCAGCTGCGCCGTTGCCGAGCGTGAAGACCAAATCTTAATCCGCCTTGCCGATTTGAAACTGGATTTGCGCCCTGAAGATGAAAAAGCCATTGCCGATATAGACCGCCTTTACCGCCGCCATGTTTTAAGCGAATAAACGTTTCAAAACCGTTTGCCGTTTTAATTTTTAAGCATGCCTGATAAAATAGGCCGTCTGAAAAGTTTGTAAAGAATCAGCACAATGAGTATTGCCAATAATAAAAAAGCCTTTCACGATTTCTTTATCGAAGACCAAATCGAAGCCGGTATAGTATTGGAGGGATGGGAAGTCAAAGCCATCCGCGCTGCACGCGTGCAATTAAAAGAAAGCTATATCTACTGGAAAAAAGACGCATTTTATTTGGTGGGCTGCCACATTACCGCATTGCCTACTGCTTCGACACACGTCAAACCCGACCCTGTCCGTCCGCGTAAGTTGTTATTGAAACAATCGGAAATCAATAAGTTAATCGGCAAAACCGAACGCGCCGGTTATACGATTGTGCCTTTAAACCTGCATTACACCCGCGGTAGAATCAAAGTGGAGATCGGTTTGGCCAAGGGTAAGAAACAGCATGACAAACGCCAAAGCCTGAAAGAAGCGGATTGGAAGCGTGAGAAACAACGTTTGATGAAAAACGTACGTTGATTTTTTCAGACGGCCTTTGCATAAAGGCCGTCTGAATATTTATTGTTTGAACATTTTAAAAGGAAAACAGATGAAAACCATGATTTTAGCGGCGGCTTCAGCCGTATTGTTGCTGGGCGCGTGTTCTACTACGGAACAAAGAGTATTGAAGCCTGAAGAGCTGACCAGCATCAAACATGTCTGCATCATTCAAAATGCAAAAGTAAGACCGCATGATTTGGATCGTGCTTTGTCCAAAGCTTTGGCAAAACGCGGCATTGGCAGCACTATTGTGACAGCAGACAACCGCGGCAAACTGTATGATTCTTCTTGCCCGTATAATCTGCGTTACAAAACCAAAGGCAATAACGAAATCTTGCGTAAAGGCGTATTTGTGTTGCGAAGCACCAAATACGCGGTTTCTACGGTCAGCTATTCTTTGAACGATGAAAACCACTTCCGAACCAATCCTGATTTGGTGAAACAGGCCGAAGGCGTTGTCGCCAAATTGTTGGAAAAAAACAGCAAATAAAAGCCAGAATAAAAAACCGGCTTGCCGTGATATGGAGAATATCGGGCAAGCCGGTTTTATTTTCAGACGGCCTTAAATGGATTTGATTTTTTCCCAAAGGGTTTTGACCGTACCTTGATAGTAAGTATCGGAAGTGCAATAGACTGTTTCTAAAGCACATTGTCCTTGAGAGCCATATTTTTTGATGCACTGGTTCAAGGCAATTTGATGCACGTTTTTGAAGCGCGGAGACGTAATGGCCACCACGTTTTGAGCGGTCAATTTGCCCATGGCTTTAGGATAGGCAACCGCGATACAGGTGTTATGCAGAGGGACAACCGTTTTGCAGCCTGTTGCTTGGCCTGCGCCGATACCGGCTAAGGCATCTTGGCCTTTACAGAATGTTTCGAGTTCTGCCGTCGCGTCCAGTTGGGTGGCATTTTCTTTGGTGGTTTTGATTTGCAGCGCTTCATTGCTGTCAGCTGGGTTTTGCCACATGGCCAAGTAGCCGTAAGTGTCGGCAGCCAGGGCGGCAGGAGTCAGTGCGCAAAGGATAAGTGTCGTTAGTGTTTTTTTCATGTTTGTTCCCTGTTTGTTGGGTATTTGTTGTCATTATAAAGCAAAAGTACTTATTTGATATAAATTTGCCATTAAAATGAAATTCAGTGTGGCAAACAGATAATAGGCCATCTGAAATTTCAGACGGCCTGTTGATGATGTTTTAAAGAATAGGGCGTAGCTTAGAGGCTCATACGCCGTGGCGGTCGAGCCAGCGTTCGGCATCCAGCGCGGCTTGGCAGCCGGAAGCTGCGCTGGTGATGGCTTGACGGTAGGTATGGTCTTTGACATCGCCTGCCGCCCATACGCCTTCGATATTGGTGGCGCCGACATTGTCGCCGGTGCCGCCTTTGGTTTTCAGGTAGCCGGTTTCATCCATATCAAGTTGGCCTTTGAAGATGTCAGTGTTGGGTTTGTGGCCGATGGCGATGAAGACGCCTTTGACGGAGATTTCTTCAGTGCCGCCGTCATTGTGTTTCAGGCGTGCACCGGTAACACCACTTTCGTCTCCCAAGATTTCATCAACCGAGCTGTTGAGCTTGAGGATGATTTTGCCTTCTTCGACGCGTTGCATCAGTTTGTCCACCATGATTTTTTCGGCGCGGAAGCTGTCGCGGCGGTGAATCAGGGTAACGGTGTTGGCGATATTGGCAAGGTAGAGGGCTTCTTCTACAGCGGTATTGCCACCGCCGACTACGGCAACATCTTGTTTTTTGTAGAAGAAACCATCACAAGTCGCGCAGGCGGAAACGCCTTTGCCGGCAAAGGTTTCTTCGCTTGGCAAACCTAAATATTTGGCGGATGCGCCGGTGGCAACGATAAGCGCATCGCAGGTGTATTCGCCCATATCGCCTTTGAGGGTAAACGGACGGTTTTGTAAATCGACAGTGTGGATTTGGTCGAAAATCATTTCAGTGCCGAAGCGTTCGGCATGAGCTTGGAAACGGGCCATCAGTTCCGGGCCTTGTACGCCTTCTGCGTCGGCAGGCCAGTTGTCCACTTCGGTGGTGGTCATCAGTTGTCCGCCTTGCTCAACGCCGGTAATGATCACAGGGTTAAGGTTGGCGCGGGCGGCATAGACGGCGGCAGTATAGCCGGCAGGGCCGGAGCCGAGGATGATGAGTTTATGATGGTTGCTCATGATGGTTTCCTTGCTGATAAATGATTGAATTTTGTCGTATCTAAGCTTTCAGACGGCCTGAATTTTACTTGAATTTGCCGTTGCCTGAAATATGTTTGTTACTTGGGTTTAGTGGCTGTCTTTCCATTGATAGTATTTTGAGCCGAGGAAAGAGCCGAGTTTGCGCAGAAAAGGCTGGGTAATGATGTTGCTGTGGCGCAGTTGCTCAAAAGGTTTCAGACGGCCGTCATCGCCCATGATGGCTTCGGCAATCGCCAAACCGGCAATACCGGTAATCGCCATGCCGTGTCCGGAATAGCCTTGGGCGTAGAAAACGGTAGGGGCGAGGCGGCCGAAATGTGGGGCAAGGTTGCGCGTGATGTCGCATTCTCCGCCCCAAGAATGCTCGATTCTGACATCGGCAAGTTGCGGGAAAACTTTCAGCATGTCTTGGCGGACGAGTTCGGTCATGCGCTCTGGATCGTCGATAAACTCGTTATCTTTGCCGCCAAAAAGCAGGCGGCCGTCGGCGCTGAGACGGTAGTAGTCGAGGACGTGGCGGTTGTCGCAGATGGCCATATTGTTGCGGATCAGGTCTTTGGCGCGTTCGCCCAGTGGCTCGGTGGCGATGATAAAGGTGCTGACTGCAATGGCTTTTTGTTCCAATACTTTGAATTTCGGGTGTAAGCCTGCATAAGTATTGACGGCATAAACGAGGTTTTTGCACTCAACGCTGCCATTGGGTGTATGAACCAGCCAGCCGTTATTGCATGGCTCGATACGCGTCATCGGGGATTGCTCAAAAAGTTGTGCGCCTGCATCTGCTGCCGCTTTGGCAATGCCTAGGGTGTAATTGAGCGGGTGTAAGTGGCCGGATAAAGGATCAAATTGCGCTCCTTGATACATATCACTGGCAAGTTGCTGCTTCAGCGTGGCTTTATCCCAAAGCCGGTAATGGCTTGCACCATAATGTTTTTGAGCGTGCTCATGCCATTGTTGCAATTCTTCCCAATGCTGAGGACGGACGGCGACGGTAGCGTAGCCGCGTTGCCAATCGCATTGGATGTTGTGTTTTTGAATGCGCGAGTCAACCAGTTCAACGGCTTGCATAGATTGCTGCCAGAACCATTGGGCCTGTTTCAAACCGACTTGTTTTTCGATTTCTTCCATGCCGCAGGCAAAGTCGCTGATGACTTGTCCGCCGCTTCGGCCTGATGCGCCGAAACCGATACGGGCGGCTTCAAGTACGATGACTTCATGGCCGTTTTCGGCAAGCGGTAGGGCGGTGCATAAGCCGGACAGGCCGCCGCCGATAACGCAGGTTTCAGTTTTTAGACGGCCTTCAAGCGTCGGATAAGACGGATGGGGATTGGCAGTGCTGACATAGTAGGAAGGAAGGTATTCTTTGAAGCTAGGATTAATCATGATTTGAGCTTTAGGTTGGTTTTCACTTCATTGAAATTGGTTTTCAGACGGCCTGGAATGTGGGTTTAGATTTAGGCCGTCTGAAAGGATAAGATGCAGTTAATAAAACAGGCTGTTCCGACACTTTATCGAACAGCCTGTCTGCATATTAGGCGGCTTTCTCGGCTGCCAATTTTTCTTGGCGGTAGGCTTCGGCAGCCTCGCGTTCCCGTTTGGTTGCCTGTCGCATCATCCAATAGTTGACGACAATTACCAGCGTACCGATGATACCGATCAGGATGGTTGCCAAAACGTTCATCTGAGGGTCAAGGCCGAGTTTGATTTTGGAGAAAATCACTTGCGGCAATGTCGATGAACCCGGGCCTGACAGGAAGGAGGTAATCACCAAGTCGTCCAAAGACAGGGTAATGCCCAAGAGGAAGCCGGAAGCAATCGCAGGGGCAATCAGCGGCAGGGTAATCACGAAGAAAATTTTCAGTGGACGGGCACCCAAGTCCATAGCCGCTTCTTCCAAGGATTGATCCAATTCTACCAAGCGCGAGCGGATAACGACGGTAATGTACGCCATGCAAAGCGTGGTGTGTCCGAGGAAGATGGTGAAGAAGCCGCGATCGAAGTAGAGCGATTGCAGCAATTCACTGCCTTGCAGGAACATTTGCACCTGAATAATTAACAGCAGCATGGACAAACCGGTAATCACATCAGGCATTACCATAGGCGCGGAAATCATACCGGCAAACAGGGTACTGCCGCGGAAGCGTTTGATACGCGCCATGGCGTAACCAGCCAATGTGCCGAGTGCTACGGCGGCAAGCGAGGAAACGATGGCGATACGCAATGACAGCCAGGCCGCTTCCAAGATGGTGTCGTTTTCCATCAATGCGCCGTACCATTTGGTTGAAAAACCGCCCCAAACGGTAACCAGTTTGGATTCATTGAAAGAATAGACGACCAAAACCACCAGCGGAATATAGAGGAATGCCAGCGAGAGCAGGAGCATCAGTTTCAAGAACCAGGATAATTTGGTTTTCTGCATTATTTGCCTCCTTCTTCCAATTCGCGGTTTTCATAGTGCTGGAACAGGGCAATCGGTACAACCAGCAGGGCAACCATAACGACGGCGACGGCAGAAGCCAGCGGCCAGTTGTTTTGGTCGAAGAATGCCTGCCACAATACTTTACCGATCATCAGGTTTTCAGAACCGCCCACCAATTCAGGAATCACAAATTCGCCGACGGCCGGAACGAAGACCAGCATAGAGCCTGCGATGATGCCTGTTTTGGATAAAGGCAGGGTAATGGTAAAGAAGGATTTGATCGGCCCTGCGCCCAAGTCGGAAGCGGCTTCGAGCAGACGGTTGTCCAGTTTGACCAATTGTGTGTACAGCGGCAAAATCATAAACGGCAGATAGGCGTAAACCATCACCAAATTCAGCGAGAAAGCATTGTAAAACAGGTCTAAAGGCTCGCTGATGATTCCATATTTAATTAAGAAATTATTGATGATGCCGTTGTGTCCCAATAAGCCCATCCATGCGTAAACACGCAGCAGGAAAGAGGTCCAGAAAGGCAGCATGATTGCCAACAGCAGGCCGTTGCGCGCAGCCGGATTGGCGCGTGAAATGGCATAAGCGGTCGGATAACCAATCAGCAGGCAGATGATGGTCGTCGTCAGTGCAGTCTTAATCGAAGACCAGTAGGTCATCAGATAGATATTGCTGTTTTCACTGTCGCCAAACGGATTGAGCGTATTCCAAAAGTTTTGGAAGATGTCGGCGTAGTTCTGATAGCTGATGGCAATGTTCAGACGGCCTAAGTCTTCATCAATCGTTGTCAACGGCGTAAATGGCGGAATGGCGATTTCTTGTTCGGCAAAGCTGATTTTCAAGACGATGGCGAACGGAATCAGAAACAGCACCAAGAGCCAGATATACGGCACGGCAATCACTGCATGCTGTCCAGGACGGCGAAACAGTTTCTTTTTCAGTTTTTTAAGGTCCATTGCATTTCCCTCAAATTAACTGTACAGAGGCGTAGGTTGGTTTTCAGGCCAGCTGATATAGACGGTCTCGTCCCAAGTCGGCGGCGTAATGTTACGCACATACCAATAAGGTGCGGGAACTTGGCTCTTAACGACACGGCCGTTGGCAAGTTTGATGTGGTAAATCGCGAAGCTGCCCAAGTAGGCAATCTCTTTGACTGTACCTTGGGCCCAGTTGTGTGCGCCTAAGTGTTCCGGTTTTTCTTTGTGCAAATCAATGTCTTCAGGGCGGATACTGATCCAAATTTCATGGTCGTTTGGAACGCCTAAACCATGGTCGATGCGGACGTGGTTTTCCAAGCCGTCACATTTGACGATAGAGAAATCGGCGCGGTCATCAATGACGACGCCGTCAAAAATATTGGTTTCGCCGATAAATTCAGCGGTAAAGCGGCTATTAGGATAATCGTACACATCGCTAGGCGTACCGACTTGGCGCAATTGGCCGTCAGACATAATGGCGATACGGGTAGCCATGGTCATGGCTTCTTCTTGGTCGTGGGTAACCATGATGCAGGTTACGCCGACTTGTTCGAGCGTGTTGACCAATTCCAGTTGGGTTTGTTGGCGCAGTTTTTTATCGAGTGCGCCCAAAGGTTCGTCAAGCAACAGGATTTTAGGACGTTTCGCCAGGCTGCGCGCCAAAGCGATACGTTGTTGCTGGCCGCCGGAGAGTTGGTGCGGCTTACGTTTGGCGTATTTGGTCATTTGCACCAGGCGCAGCATTTCTTCGACGCGGGCGTCAATTTCGCCTTTAGGCATTTTGTCTTGTTTCAGACCGAAAGCAATGTTTTGTTCAACGCTCATGTGCGGGAACAGGGCATAGCTTTGGAACATCATGTTGATTGGGCGCTCGTACGGAGCAAGCTTGGTAATGTCTTGGCCGTCGAGAATGATTTTGCCCTGATTTGGGCTTTCCATGCCTGCCAACATGCGCAGCAGCGTGGATTTGCCACTGCCTGAGCTGCCCAAAAGGGCAAAGATTTCATGTTGGTAAATGTCCAAGTCGATGTTATCGACAGCGTAATTGTCACCAAACTTTTTCACCAAGCCTTGGATTTGCAGATAAGGTTTGGCTGAAGACGCAGTGGTTGCGGTCATAATGGCAATACTCCAAAAAGAAAGACGAGTACCGGCAAAACGGATTTTCGAATGGGTGATAAAAAGCTGTTTGATTGCTGGCGGGAGTCGGACGGAGGCCGTCTGAAACTCTTGTAAAGCGCACGGGCAGCGTGGATAGAAAGCAGTTTAAGCCTCAGCTTTTGCTCTCGGCAAACTCAATATTATATTAGCCTAAGCCTCATAGGGGCAATATGAAAATGCTTGTAGCGGCTGATTTGAAACAAATAGGAAAGGAAAGGCAGGCAGGGGAACAGGATAGCGAAAATGGGTAACGTTGTTTTTCTGCACAAAGGGGTTTAATTATTATTCATATGTCTTAAATAATTATTCAAAATAGAATAAAATAAGCAAATTGCATTTATTTGCTAAAGCCATAATGGATGACGTTTTATATCGGGCGAGGCGGTTTTGCCCAAAATTGAAACTAAATCCGCTATATAAATAAAAGGGAAAACATGAGTATCAAAGAATGGCCCGAAGGGGAGCGGCCGCGCGAGAAGCTCTTGGCGCACGGTGCGGCGGCATTGAGTGATGCGGAGTTGCTGGCAATTTTGCTGCGTGTCGGAACGCGTGGTATGAGTGCGGTCGATTTGGCTCGTTATTTGTTGAGTGAGTTTGGCAGTTTGGGGAAGCTGATGAGTGCGGATGCCAAAACACTCGCTGCTTATAAGGGCATGGGTTTGGCAAGCTATACTCAATTTGCCGTGGTCAAAGAAATCGGGCGGAGGATTTTGGGTGAGGATTTGCAGGAGCAGATTGTTTTGTCAAACCCGAAATCGGTTGCGGATTATCTGCGCCTGCATCTTGGGCATGAAAAAATCGAGGTTAGCGTTGCTTTGCTGCTCAACCGTCAAAATCAATTGATTGCGGTACGGGAATTGTCGCGCGGTACGGTGGCAGAAAATACGGTTTATATCCGTGAAATCGTCAAATTGGCATTGGATGAATACGCGGATAGTTTGATTTTGGCACACAACCATCCAGGCGGTTCGGCAAGGCCGTCTGAATCTGATGTGCAGTTTACAGAGCGTTTGAAACAGGCTTTAAGTTTGGTCGATATTACGCTGTTGGACCATTTTATCGTGACGGCAAAAGAAACCTGCTCTTTGCGCGAACAGGGCTATATGTAAGGATGAATGTTCAGACGGCCTCAGTAGGATTGGTTACCTTGCTGAGGCCGTCTGAAGGATTATTGCGTTACTTCGTCGGAGGATTCTTCTTTATAGACGATTTCTTCCGATTTTGGCTTTTCTTTGCTCTTTTCCTTCTCTTTTTCTTTATTCTTGTCTTTTTTACCGTCGGGAATGGCGGCATCAATCACTGCCCCTGTTCCTTTGACAACCAATTTTCCGGCAGTCAGGACGGTTGTTGCAGCCAAATCGACAGCCGCGCCTACAACGCAGCCGTTAAGCGTCAAGCAAAGGGCAAGTGCCGGAATCAGGCGGTTTGTGCATCTCAATGGCTGCATCCGCAGTGTCCTTCGTGATGATGGTTGCACCCGAGTGCTTCTTGCCAAGCATCATCATTGCCGTCAAATTCTTCAACTTCGTCAAATTCGCCGTTTTCTACCATGCTTACCAGCTCTTCCAAGCTTTCTGCGCCTTCTACCCAAAAGCAGGGAATATCGGGTGGTGTGTCGGGGGCAAGCAGGGCGGCTTGTTGGTCGTACCAAGCAATCCAGTAGCCGTTTTGCGTTTGTACGAATACGGCATCGGGATGGATGGTTTCGTTTTCGGTATTGACCAGCATTCTGTCAGCGATATCGGTTTGAAAAGGTAAGGTTTGCATGATGGTTTGAGAATGTAAGAAAAGAAAGTATTGTAACATGGCAAAAACAAACGCACCGTCTGAGTCAGACGGTGCGTTTGTGTCTCGGCAACTTGGGTGCAGTCGGTTGATGGAGTAGGCCGCACCGGGAATGTCATTCCGTCAAGATTATTTGTCGTCGTTAGCCAAAACGAAGCGGTAAATAGCCGCGCCAACTGCTGCGCCGGCAATAGGAGCCAACCAGAACAACCACAGTTGTTCAACAGCCCAGCCGCCTTGGAACAAGGCAACACCGGTAGAACGTGCAGGGTTAACGGAAGTATTGGTTACAGGAATGCTGATCAAGTGAATCAGGGTTAGACCCAGGCCGATGGCGATAGGAGCAAAGCCGGTTGGAGCCAGTTTGTCGGTAGAACCCATGATGATGATCAGGAAGAATGCGGTCAGGACGAATTCGATCAGCAAAGCGGCCATCATATCGTAACCGTTAGGAGAATGCTCGCCGAAACCGTTGCTGGCAAAGCCGGAGACAGCAGCATCAAAACTGGTTTTACCGGAAGCAATCAGATACAGAACGCCAGCAGCAATCGCACCGATCACTTGGGATACGATGTAAGGCAACAAGTCTTTACCGTTGAAACGGCCGCCGATGAAAAGGCTGTCTGAAAAGGGCGACAAATGGATAGGGAGATATATCTTGCAGGTCGAGTTTTGTTTATTGAGGCTGGGTTTATTTAATAGCGAAGCAAATACCGTTAATGCAAAGACATTTGATTTTGTAAGAAATGCCGTTTACAGATTGCTTATTTACTTGTTCATTTAATTGGAATTTTTGAATCCATTATCTGATTTAAAAAGGCCGTCTGAAAGTTTTCAGACGGCCTTGATTTAAGCGAGGATAAATTAATCCAGATGGTCGCTGCTTTGCGCCAAGATGGTGCGGTTACCATTGTTTTCCGCCGGGGAAACAATACCGTCGGCTTCCATTTGGTCAATCAAGCGGGCGGCGCGGTTGTAGCCGATGCGCAGTTGGCGTTGGATATTGGAAATGCTGGCCTTACGCGATTTTAAGACAACGGAAACGGCTTCGTCATACATGGGGTCGAGGTCGCTGTCGTTGCTACGGCTGGTACCGGTAAAGTCCTCGGTCGAACCGCTGCTTAAAATATCGTCGATATAGTCAGGCGCGCTGAATTGTTTCAAGTATTCCACGACGCGGTGTACTTCGTTGTCTGATGCGAATGCGCCGTGTACGCGTTGCGGATAGACGATGCCGGGCGGCAGGAACAGCATATCGCCTTGGCCGAGCAGATTTTCCGCACCCATTTGGTCAAGAATCGTGCGGCTGTCGATTTTGCTGGACACTTGGAAAGCAATGCGTGTCGGAATATTGGCTTTAATCAGGCCGGTAATGACATCCACGCTTGGGCGTTGGGTAGCAAGAATCAAATGGATACCGGCTGCGCGGGCTTTTTGGGCGAGGCGGGCAATCAGTTCTTCAATTTTCTTGCCTGCGGTCATCATCAGGTCGGCAAACTCATCTACCACGACCACGATAAACGGCAGTTTCTCCAATGGCTCAGGATTTTCAGGCGTGAGGCTGAACGGGCTGCCGATTTTTTCGCCACGCGCGGCGGCTTCGGCAATTTTTTGGTTGAAACCGGCAAGATTGCGCACGCCCATAAAGCTCATCAGGCGGTAGCGTTTTTCCATTTCGTTGACGCACCAGTTCAGGGCGTTTGCAGCCAGCTTCATATCGGTCACGACAGGGGCAAGCAGGTGCGGAATGCCTTCGTAAATGCTCAGCTCCAGCATTTTAGGGTCAATCATAATCATGCGCACGTCTTCCGGCGTTGCTTTGAAGAGCATGGACAGAATCATGGCGTTCACGCCTACGGATTTACCCGAACCGGTTGTACCGGCAACCAGCAGATGCGGCGCTTTGGCCAAGTCAGTCACAACAGGCTGGCCGGTAATGTCTTGGCCGAGAGCGAGGGTCAGTTTGGATTTGGATTCGGTAAACGCAGGCGAATTGAAGATTTCGCTCAGGCGGATCATTTGGCGTTTCGGATTAGGCAATTCCAAGCCCATGCAGGTTTTGCCGGGGATGGTTTCCACCACGCGGATGGAAGCCACGCCAAGCGAGCGCGCCAAGTCTTTTTCAAGGTTCAAAACGGCACTGCCGCGTACGCCGACATCAGGCTCAATCTCGTAGCGCGTAATGACCGGGCCGGAATAGGAGTCCATCACTTTGACTTTGACTTTGAACTCCGCCAGTTTTTCTTCGATGGTAATGCTGTTTTCTAGCAACTGTTCTTCAGTTTGCGAGGCGCTTGGGTCAAATTGCGGCGGCAGAAGCAGGGCAGTAGTCGGCAGGTGTGCTTCGGTAAGTGTTGCCGAAGTCGGAAGAACTACGCTTGGCGTACTCTCTTGAATGCTTGGTTCTACGGTTTGAACAAGCGTTTCAACGACTGTCTGTGTATATTCAGACGGCCTTGCGATTGTTTCAACAGATTCAACGGGTTCAATGGTTTCAACCGTTTGAATAGCTTCTGCTTCCGGTTGTACAGGTGCTTCCGGCTCACCATCGAATTCTGCTTCTTCGACGGCAGATTCGCTGATTAAATAATCACGGATACTGCGTTCAGGCTGATTGCTGACATGTGCATTGACTTGTGCGTCAAAAATCGGTACTTGGATTTTATGTTCGAAAGCAGGCGGCTCGGGGATATCAATCGGCGCAATCGAGGTTTGGAAAACGGGCGGCTCTGGGATATCGGTTTTAGCCATAGGGACAACTGGTACGGCAGGCGGCTCGACTACGGTAGCGTTTGGCGCGGCAGGTCGGGAGATATAAGGGGATTTTTTAACAGGCGCAGCCGGTTTCGGACGGGACGGCGTTGCCGGTGCGGCAGGTTGTGGTGCAACAGCTTCCGTGGCAGCTTGTTTACGCGCCCATCTTTCGGCGGCCGCTTCGGTATGGCGAACTTGACGGCGCAAGCTGGCAGGACGGCTGATTTGTCCCAAGTTGGCCAGAATTTCGTCATTTTCGATGGTGCGCGGAGAGTAGTCGCGCAAAGGAGCGACGGCCGCGGCCAGTTTGTGGCGTGCTGCGGTGCGGCGGGCAAGGTTGTCGTGAATATCTTCCGCTTGGATTTCAGAAGGGAATGCCTGCATGGAAGTATAGGGGAGGATGGCTTCTTTTTCGGCAGTCCTTAAGGCCGTCTGAACGGTTTCGATATGCGGCGCATTGGCTTCTGCTACGCGGACATTATTCGCACGCGCCAAGGCACGCTCGCGTGTGCGGCGCAAAATAGGGTCGTTGTAGTCGATGATTTCCATGCCTGTCATCGGCAGGGATGAAGCGCGCAACAATGGAGTTTCAACTTCGTCTTTGTAAATTGGCGCATTTTTTTCGGCCAAATGCTCGTTCCATTCTTCAACCGCAGCTTCGTGCATGGAACGGGTGGCTTCTTCTAATGTGATTTCTTCGAAATTGCTGTTTTGCACCAAAGACGGGCTGTATTCGGGCGTTTCCATTTGTGCAAACGGCGTGATTTTAGGAATACGTTCCGGTTTGGCAGATTTGCGGGTTTTAGGCACAACTTTGATTTCTTCTTCAGTTGTTGCGATGTGTTCTGGCTCTTCGGTAAACGGCTCTGCTGTGTGCTCTTCTTCTGTTTCGGTGCGTTGTGTTTTATTGTGTTCGAGCGCGGAAAGCAGGCGGATGCGGGCGATTTTATGGTTGTCGGCAGAGCGCTTGTTCATGCTGAACAAACGTTTCAGGCTGTCCAGTTGGTCGGAAAAACCGACCGGGCTGTCTTCTTGGTTTATTTCTTGTTCGTCGTCACTGAGTCGGGCCAATTCTTGGCGCCACTTTTGCTCTTGTTGCTGGCGCCACCAGAACAAGCCGGCTATGACAGCCAGCAGAATTAAAGCCAATATTGTCCAAAGCATGCGTCCATCCCCTTAATTAAACGGCAAAGTCCGTTATTCTAACGCTTTTTTCGGGTAAACAAAACCAGCCGAAACAAGCTTTAACGGCAAAGGCAGACAGGATTGCCAAAGCTATGGCTTGAGACGCGTATAATAGGCCGTCTGAACATTTTGCGGATGAGATGATGATTTTTCAAAACGGATGGTTTCCCGTTGGTGTCGTGATGGCGGCATGGCCTGTGTTGCTGGTGATTTTTGCTTTGTGTGCAAAGCAGGCATGGGTGTCGGTATCGCAGCATCGTTCCGCATTCTTGGTGGCTGCCGTGATGTTGCCGCTGGCTTGGAGTTTGAATGCTTCTCCTGAAAGCGGACAATTAGCCGGCATGAGCTATCATCTGCTTGCCTTGAACCTGACGGCCTTAATGCTGGGCACCTCTGCCGCATTCTGCCTTGGCGTTTTGCTGTTTTTTCCGTATTTGTGGCTTTGGGGCGATTGGCATATGTTCCCCATTAACGCTTTGTCCGTATTGCTTCCGCCTTTGTTGGTGAATTTGGGTTTCCGCCATTGGGTATCGCGTTTGCCTGCCAATATCTTTATCTTTATTTTTCTAAATGGTTTTTGGGCCGCGGCGGTCGGCATGGTGTTTACCGGCATAATTTTGGTCGGTTTGTTAGACTGGGCGGATGTGTTTGATACGGCGGTATTGTGGAAAACCGCCTTTCCTGTTTTCTTCTTAATCGCTTGGGCGGAGGCATTTTTGAGTGGTATTTCAACAGCTATTTTTATTGCGCTCAAGCCGCAATGGATTTGTACTTTCGATGACGACAGGTATTTGAAATCCGCATCTAAGATTTGGCAATAAGATATGAAGGCATCCTTGCTTGGTTTTCAGACGGCCTAAATGACCGGATAGCCTATTTTTGAATTGAATTTTTAACTTGTTATGTTTGCTTATATTTTTCCCATTGTTTGCGGTGCCGCCGTCGGGGCTGTATTGCGTTGGTTGTTTGGCTTGGTGCTGGTGTCTTCTGCGCCTTTTCCTATCGGTACATTGGCGGCAAACTGGCTGGGTGCACTGCTGATTGGTGTATTGGCAGAACTCTTAACCGATCCGCAATGGCGTTTGCTTTGGATTACCGGCTTTCTCGGCAGCTTGACCACATTTTCAGGTTTTTCAGTGGAAATGGTGGGTTTGATGCAGGCGCAACGTTGGGGCATGGCTGCGATGGCAACCTGTCTGCATGTTTTCGGTTCGTTTGGTTTGACGGCGCTGGGGATTAAATTGGCACAGATTTGGAAGTAAACAAAAATAACAGGGTGCAAAATTGCACCCTGTTATTTTTTATAGGCATTTAATCAATGCCAATAGGCAAACAGACGGTTTCTTGACAATAGGTTTTGCCGGACTCGCTTAAGTGTGCCGGTTTGTAGGCGGCAAAGGTGTAGGTCAGGTCTGCGCGGAATGTGTCGGGATCGGCTTCGGCGGTGTCGCAGTTGAGGCCGGTGGGAATATCGAGGGCGACTTTTAGGCCGTCTGAATGATTGAGTTGGCGGCAGAGGGCGGCGATTTCTGATGGAAGCGCGCCGCTGAAGCCTGTGCCGAATATGCCTTCGATAATGATGTCGTAACCGTTTTTCAGACGGCCTTCCAGCTCTTGCTTGGTAATAAATTCAATATAGGGCAAACCGTTGAGGCGTTCGCGATTGGTTTGAGCCAAGGGGGAGAGATTTTCTCCGAGTGCAAACAGAATGTCGATGTGCCAACCTTGCGACTGCATATATCTTGCCATGACTAAGCCGTCGCCGCCATTGTTGCCTTTGCCGCAAACGATCAGGGCGCGTCCGGCTTGAGGATGACGCTGCATGAGGTCTTGGGCGGCAGAGCTGCCGGCATTTTCCATCAGTTGGTCGAAGCTTGTGCCTTTATCGACGGCTGCTTGTTCACGTTCGCGCATCTGGGCGGCGGTATAGACTTTCATGATCGGCTCTCTTTGCAGGAAGTTATTTGTCGGCGGTATTCATCAGGCGCAAGGCTTTCAGACGGCCTATTTCTTTTTGATATTCCACCAGTCCGATAAATGTGCCGTCTCGGCTGTACACACGGATGGGCTGTTCGGCGGAAATGTCTTCGATAAACTGGGGACGTTGGCCGTGTTTGAGCATGGTAACGGCGTAGTCGTTTAACTCAAGTTTGGGGAAATGTTGTACCAAAATATCGCAAGGCAGCAGCAGGGCATCGCGTTCGGCTTCGTCCAATTCGGCCAAAGCTTCGAGCGTGTGGCTTTGGGCAATGGTAAAGCCTGCGGTTTCGGTACGGCGCAGGGCGGTCAGGTGGGCGAATGTGCCGATGTGTTTGGCGATGTCTTCGCTGAGGGTGCGGATGTAAGTGCCTTTGCTGCAACGTACGTCTATCACGGCTTTGGGTGCATCAAATTCAGTGATATCAATGGAGTAAATTGTAATATCGCGCGCTTTGCGTTCGATAACGATGCCTTTGCGTGCGTATTCGTACAGCGGTTTGCCTTCGTGCTTGAGGGCGGAAAACATGGGAGGCACTTGGCGGATATCGCCGGTTAAAGCTTGGCAGGCCGTCTGAAATTCAGACAATGAAATATCGGCGCGTGCGGTGGCAACGATTTCGCCTTCTGCATCGCCTGTACTGCTGGCTTCGCCCAGTTTCAGCGTGGCTGTATACGCTTTGTCGGCATCAATCAGATATTGGGCAAACTTGGTCGCTTCGCCGAAGCAAACAGGCAGAAGCCCTGTGGCTAAAGGATCGAGTACGCCGGTATGCCCGGCTTTTTCGGCGCGGAACAAGCGCCGCGCTTTTTGCAGGGCGGTGTTGCTGGAAAGTCCTTCGGGTTTGTCGAGAAGAAGAACGCCGTTGACCGGGCGTTTGGTGGGTTTGGGTGTCATATCGGGTAGGGGGTAATGTTCAGGCCGTCTGAAAGCATTCAGACGGCCTGTGTGTTTTAATCAATCAGTCTTCAACCGGTTTTTCCGCCGCCACTTGGTCGATCAGGCTGGAAATGCTCATGCCGCGTTCGAGCGATTCGTCGTATTTGAAGTGCAGCTCGGGCGTTTTGAAGAGTTTGATGCGTTTGGCCAATTCGCTGCGCAAATGGCCTTTGGCGTGTTCCAAAGCTTCTTCGGTGATGTCGCGTGTGCTGTCGTCGAGGACGGTGTAGAACACGGTCGCATGGCTGTAATCGCGGGTTACTTCGACTTCGTTGATGGTGATGAAGCCTGCGCGCGGATCTTTCAGGCCGGTGCGGACGAGTTCGGCCAGCTCGCGCATGATTTGTTCTTTGACACGGTCTTGGCGGGCGTAGCCGCGTTGGGGTTTTCTCATGGTTTTCCTTGATGTATGGCAGGCTGTCGTTTTCAGACGGCCTGCGGTTTGGATTTTGAACAGCTGCCTATTATAACGGAGCGCGGTTTATTGTGCTTGAACCGAGAAAGGCATATCGATTTTTTGCCATTGCGCGCTTTCGTAGTCCAGCGCATCGGCGATGAGGGGGTGTTGCTCCAGCCATTGGGCGTTGATGCGCAAGATGAAGCTGTGGTTGCTTTCATCAATGCGAAGCTGGGTTTGCGGCGGTAAATCGAGCGGCAGGCGCGAGCGGCAGAAGAGGGCGGCCAGACGCAGGGACAATACGGCACACCACATGATTTCGTTGTCGCCGATAATATCCGCCATTTTCTTGAGGTCGCCGCGATGGCCGATAACCAGTTGCGCCAAAATGGTTTGCTCTTTGCGTGAGAAGCCCGGCATATCGGCGTTTTCGAGAATGTAGGCGGAGTGTTTGTGATAACCGGTATGGGCGATATCCAAACCGATTTCATGTAGACGGCCTGCACGGCTGAGGTATTGGTTCCACAGGGCAAGCTCTTGAACGGTTACGTTTTTGGCGTGGCATAGGCTGTTCATAAAGGCTTGCGCGGTATCGGCAACGCGTTTGGCTTGGTTGAGGCTGACGTGGTAGCGTTTTTGGAACTCTGCCGTTGTCTGTTCGCGCATATCGACATTGAGACTGCGGCCGATTAAGTCGTAGAACACGCCGTCGCGGAGTGCGGCTTCGGTAACGGTCATTTTGGTCAGCGAGAGTTCTTCAAAAGCGGCCATCATCACGGCCAATCCGCCTGCAAAAACTTCGACACGTTCGGGTTTGAGGTTTTCAAATTTGGCTTTTTTAACCGAACCGGCTTCGATAATCCTATCGACAAGATAACGCATGCCTTGGGCGGTAATATCGGCTTCCTGCGGCAATTCGGCCGCCAAAACGTCGCGTATGGATTTTGCCGAACCGGACGTGCCGATGGCGAAATCCCAACCGGTGCGCTTCATCAGTTTGCTGATGCGCTGGATTTCGATGCGTGCGGCGGAAACGGCGGCTTGGAAATCTTTGGCGGTCACTTTGTTTTGGAAGAAGCGCATGCTGTATGTTACGCAGCCTAAAGGCAGGCTTTCTGTGGTCAGCGGTTGCAAATCAGAGCCGATGACAAATTCGGTCGAGCCACCGCCGATGTCGATAACCAGCATTTTGTCGCCTTTGGGCGGCAGGGTATGCACTACGCCGGTGTAAATCAGACGCGCTTCTTCGCGGCCGGCAATGACTTCGATGGGAAAACCCAACGCCGCTTCGGCACGGGGCAGGAATTGGGCGATGTTTTTGGCGACGCGGAAAGTATTGGTGGCCACCACGCGCACGTTTTCAGGTTGGAATCCGCGCAGGCGTTCGCCAAATTTTGCCAAACATTCCAAGGCTTGTTCTTGAGAGGCTTCGCTCAGGTTTTTTTGTTCGTCCAAGCCGGCGGCAAAGCGAACCATTTGTTTGAACGAGTCGATGACTTTCAGCTGGCCGTTGTTGTTTTCACAAATTTGCAGGCGGAAACTGTTGGAGCCCAAGTCGACGGAGGCTAAAACGTTGGCGGGAGTGGTGGTCATAAAAAATACCGCTTGATTAGAAAAACCTAAATGTTACTTGAGGCGGTATCACTTGACAATAAAAGGAATACAGCTCTTTGATTCTGCTCATAGATGTATTTTATAATGCCGATTTTAAGCAAATATATCAAAGGCCGTCTGAACTTTTCAGACGGCCTAAAAAGAGAAACACATGAAATCGGAAAACCAAGATTCCTTATTTTTATCGCGCCGCCGCCTGTTGCAAGTCGGCGGAGCCATGCTTCTGACGCCTGCGACCGCATGGGCGGGGGCGCAACGTGAAGAAACGCTGGCCGATGATGTGGCGTCCGTGATGCGCAGTTCGATCAATAGCGCCAGTCCGGCGCGGCTGGTGTTTGCCGATTCGAGGGAAGGGGAACGTTGGTTGGCGGCGATGTCTTCCCGATTGGCACGTTTCATTCCCGATGAGGGCGAGCGCCGCCGCCTGCTGATCAATATCCAATACGAAAGCAGCCGCGCCGGACTCAATACTCAAGTGATTTTGGGTTTGATTGAAGTGGAAAGCGCGTTTCGCCAATATGCCATCAGCGGCGTGGGTGCGCGCGGTTTGATGCAGGTGATGCCGTTTTGGAAAAACTATATCGGCAATCCGTCGCACAACCTTTTCGACATCCGCACCAATCTGCGCTACGGCTGCACCATTCTGCGCCATTACAACAATATCGAAAAAGGCAATATTGTCCGTGCGTTGGCAAGGTTTAACGGCAGCTTGGGCAGCAACAAATATCCGAATGCCGTATTGGGTGCGTGGCGGAATAGATGGCAGTGGGGTTGAGCGGCTTGCGATTTGCCCCATGCAATTCCTTTGAATCCTGTATAATCAGAAAATCTGTTAATTCACACTTTCAGACGGCCTTTCGCAAATTTAAGGCCGTCTGAAACATTATTTATGGCAAGAGATAACCGCATTCAAATGTTTCCGCACGAATGGCGTGCCAGTACCACACTCTCCGGCGTTTACGCACTGCGTATGCTGGGGATGTTTTTGGTGCTGCCTGTTTTGGCGATGTATGCCGCTTCGTTGCCCGGTGCGGAAGATAATAAAGCATTGGTCGGTATGGCAATGGGCATTTACGGGCTGACACAGGCCTTGTTACAGTTGCCATTGGGCATCGCTTCCGATAAGTTCGGCCGTAAAAAAGTGATTTATATCGGCTTGATTGTGTTTGCCGCCGGTAGTTTCCTGGCCGCAGTTGCCGACAGCCTGCAAATGTTGGTCGCCGCGCGTGCCATTCAAGGCGCGGGTGCCGTCAGTGCGGCGGTAACGGCTTTGCTAGCAGATTTAACCCGTAACGAAGTGCGGACGCGTGCGATGGCGATGATCGGCCTGAGTATCGGCTTGACCTTCTCCGTCAGCCTAGTGCTTGCCCCGATGATTGCCAGCTTTATCGGCGTATCCGGCCTGTTTGCGCTGACCGGTATTCTGACTGTAATCAGTATCGGCGTGGTTGCCTGGATGACGCCTGATCCGGAAGTATCCAAAATGCACGAAGATACGCAGGCGCAGCCTTCGCGTATAGGCGAGGTATTGAAAAACCGCCAACTGCTCAATCTCGATTTCGGTATTTTTGCCTTGCATGCGGCACAAATGGCTTTATTTACCGCATTGCCGTTTGCCATGACGCAGTTGGGTTTGGAAAAAATCCATCACTGGCAAGTCTATCTACCGTCAACCATTACCGGCCTGATTATTATGGTGCCGCTGATTATCGTCGGCGAAACGCGCAACAAACTCAAACAAGTGTTTATCCTGGGTATCGTCTGCATTGCCGCGGCGCAAATCGGTTTGCTGTTTGGAATGCACTCGGTATGGTTGATTACCGCTTATCTGATTGTTTATTTTATTGGTTTCAATGTATTGGAAGCCAGTCTGCCGTCTATGGTATCGAAAATCGCTCCGTCCGATTTGAAAGGTACGGCGATGGGCGTGTATAACACCATGCAGTCGGTCGGCTTGTTTGTCGGCGGCGCAACCGGTGGTTTATTGTTCCAAAAATACGGTTTTGTAGGCGTATTTGCCTTTTGTAGCGTATTGATGTTGCTGTGGCTGGTATTGGCAGTCATTTCGCCGGCACCGAAACCTGTCAAAAACCTCAGCTATCTGCTTAACGCTGAATGGCAACAAAATCCGGATTTGCTCTACCAAAAATTGACCGAAATTGAAGGCGTTGAAAGCATCAGCTTTAGCGCAGACAAACAAACCATTTATATCAAGGCCTTGCAAAAAGGATTCGACCAAGAGGCCGCCGAAAAAATTATCACAGGAGTGTAAAATGTCATTGAATAAAGTTATCCTCATCGGCCGCCTCGGCCGCGACCCGGAAGTCCGCTATATGCCCAACGGCGAGGCCGTCTGTAACTTCAGCGTTGCCACCAGTGAAACGTGGAACGACCGCAACGGCCAACGCGTAGAACGTACCGAATGGCACAACATCACCATGTACCGCAAACTCGCCGAAATCGCCGGTCAATACCTGCGTAAAGGCAGCCAAGTGTATTTGGAAGGCCGTATCCAAAGCCGTAAATACCAAGGTAAAGACGGCATCGAGCGCACCGCTTACGACATCATCGCCAACGAAATGAAAATGCTCGGTGGCCGTAACGACAACAGCGGTGGCGCACCATACGATGACGGCTACAACCAAGGCGGTCATTCAAGTCAAAGCAGTTACCAACAAGCGCCACAGCAGCAATATCAATCTGCTCCGGCTCAAGAACCTCCAGCAGCCCCAGCCCGTCGTCCTGCCCCGGCACAACCGACTGCTCCGGTTGATGATATCGACGACGATATTCCGTTCTAATCATTGAGCAATACAAAAGGCCGTCTGAAAAATATACTTTCAGACGGCCTTTAAAATGATTGAAAAGAAAATCCTACATTTGCACCGAGCCGCTGACGGTTAGGCTGATTTCTTCTGAGCCTGGGGAGGCTGGTATGCCATCTTCTATTCCTGCAGCCATCTCTGCGACGGGGGCTGCCCGTAACATTTTGGCGCGTGCGAAATCGCCTCCGACTTGGCGGTTGCCGATATGGCCCAAGTTGAGTTTAACGATTTTGTAGCTGGAGAAGCCGAGTGTTTGGGCGAGGTTTTGGGCGCGGTCTTTGAAGCGCAGGATGACGGCTTTGCTCAGTTGGTCGACGGTTTCTTCGCGTTTTTCTTTGGATACGGAAAATGAGGAGTTTTCCAAAACGGCGATATTGATGCTGTCGGCAATCAGGCGGTTGAGTGCTTCGAAGTCTTTGCTTTCTACTTTGAAGTAGGCGTGTTCTTCCCAGCTTGTTTGGGTACGTTTGCCGTTGGTGTATTGATAGTGTGGGGATGCGTTGCGCTCCATCAGCTCGGCTTTGAATTTGCTGTTTTGGGAGATTTTGTTGAACTGGTTGAATTTTTTCATGAAGGCTTGGTTGACGGCTTGACGGTCTTTGCCTTCTGCGTTGATGCTGAAATGCGCGGTCATAGTATCCCGTGGCACTTCCATATTCGCTGATTCGGAAAATTCAACGATGTTGTAGTTGAGGCTTTCTGCTGCAACGGGCAGGGAGGCGGCTAGCAGTAGGACGGTAAGGGCTGGGCGGAACATTTTGTTTTTCCTTGTGATGCGGATTTCAAAAAAGTAATTTAGCATGAAAGATGGAAACGTTGGCTTTGGCAAGCGTAAGGATTTGTATGGGTTGTGGCCGTCTGAAAAAAAGTTACTTTGTATTCATCAAGCCAACTTCATGGGGATTGAGGCGGGCTTTTTCTTCTTGGCCTAGGCCGACCAATTTCCGCAAGCGGGTCATGTAGGCGTTGACATCAAGACCCCGTCCGTAGCGTTGTGCTTCCCAGATGGTTTCTGCCAAGGCTTCCATCATATCGTGTTCGGCTTTGACCCAGTCGCCATTGTAACGGGCGCAAAGTTGTTGGTGGATGGCACGGATGCCTGGGGGTTGGTCTATGGCGCTTTGCTCTTGCAGGGAAAGGTGTAGCGACATATGCAGGAATGGGTTGCTTTCGCCGTCTTCGGGCAACCATTCTTTATCTAAATATTGTTCGATGTCTTCGAGATAGTGTCCGTATTCGGGATGGGCTTCGATGATGCGTAAAGCTTTTTGTTGCAGGCCGTCTAATTGGAGCGGTGCGAGCCTGTGTTGCCAAACGTGGGCAAAGAATCGGCGGACATCGTGGGTGTTTACGTCATACATGATGGGTGTGATTTGATTTTGGGATATGTGATTATATAGCGATTGCGATAAAAAAGGCCGTCTGAAACATATGTTTTCAGACGGCCTTTGTTTTGCAGGGTTTAGCGGCGGTCGATGATTCGGTAATACACTTCGCCGTCTTGGACATAGCCTAATTCGACGCGGGCAATTTCGGCAATGGCCTCTTGTCCGTGTGCCAAGTCTTCAACTTCCGCATTGAGGAAATTGTTGCGTAAAGTGAGCGTTTGGTTTTTTTCCTCCTGACGGACGAGCTGTTCCTGCAATTCTTCCGTATGCCCGACGCTGCCTTTACCAAACCAAAGGCTGTACTGACAGCACAAAAGTGCGAAGGTTAAAACAAAAGTCACCCACTTCATACAATCAATATCCTATGTTCTGCTTATTTGCCCAGTTGGTAGAATGCGGCTTTGCCAGGGTAGTAAGCGGCTTCGGCCAATTCTTCTTCAATGCGCAACAATTGGTTGTATTTCGCCATGCGGTCAGAACGGGACAGGGAGCCGGTTTTGATTTGCATACAGTTGGTGGCGACTGCCAAGTCGGCAATAGTGCTGTCTTCGGTTTCGCCGGAGCGGTGGCTCATGACGCTGGTGTAGCGGTTGCGTTTTGCCAAGTCAACGGCTTTCAGGGTTTCGCTCAAGGTACCGATTTGGTTGACTTTGACCAGCAATGCGTTTGCCACGCCTTTTTCGATGCCTTCGGCCAAGATTTTTGGATTGGTTACGAACAAGTCGTCGCCGACCAATTGAACTTTTTTGCCCAATTTTTCGGTCAGCAGTTTCCAGCCTTCCCAGTCGTTTTCGTCCATGCCGTCTTCGATGGAGATAATCGGGAATTCGTTAACCAGGCCTTCGAGGTATTCGGCAAATTCTGCGCTGGTGTACGAACGGCCTTCAGCTTCCAAGTGGTATTTGCCGTCTTTGTAGAACTCGCTGGATGCGCAGTCCAGAGCAAACAAGACATCATCGCCTGCTTTGTAGCCTGCAGCTTCAGTTGCTTCAACCATCAGTTGCAGGGCTTCTTTGTGACTGTTCAGGTTAGGGGCGAAACCACCTTCATCGCCGACAGTAGTCGGGAAGCCTTTACCGTCGCACAGTTTTTTCAGCGCGTGGAAAATTTCGGCACCGCAGCGCAGGGCTTCGCGGAAAGATTTTGCGCCGACAGGCATAATCATAAATTCTTGAATATTCAAGCTGTTATTGGCATGTTCGCCACCGTTGATAACGTTCATCATCGGAACAGGCAAAGCCATAGGACCGGCACCGCCCAAGTAACGGTAAAGCGGCAGGCCTGAATCTTCGGCAGCCGCGCGGGCAACAGCCATAGAAACTGCCAAAGTGGCGTTGGCACCCAAGTTGCCTTTGTTTTCAGTACCGTCCAATTCGATCATGATTTGGTCGATATAAGATTGTTCGTTGGCATCGATACCGATGAGGGCTTGCGCGATTTGGTTGTTGACGTGGTCAACGGCTTTCAATACGCCTTTGCCCAAGTAACGGGATTTGTCGCCGTCACGCAGTTCCAAAGCTTCTTTTTGGCCGGTTGATGCGCCGCTAGGTACGGCTGCGCGTCCCATGACGCCGGATTCCAACAATACGTCACACTCTACAGTAGGGTTGCCGCGGGAGTCCAAAATTTCGCGTGCAAAAATATCAACGATTGCGCTCATGAATATCTCCAAATAGGATGGTAAAAGAAAAGTAGCTTTGTTACGTTTCAGACGGCCTTAAGGATGATTGCCAAAGTCTGATGAATGCAGACATTATACCGTCTTTGCCGAGCATGGTATCGGAGTCGGTATGAAACCGACTGTAAGTTTGTTTCACGTCAATATCGTTCAAACAAACATAAGCCGTATAGTGTAACATTTTTTACCCTTTTTAGGGTGAAAAGCTGATTAAATAAGGCATAAGGCCGTCTGAAAACCAGATTAGCCTTCGCCCAAAATCATCGAGCCTACGCCGTCATCGGTCAGCACTTCCAAGAGCAGGGCGTTGGGAACACGGCCGTCTATGATATGCGTGGCTTTGACGCCGCTTTTGGCGGCTTCGACGGCGGAGGCAATTTTAGGCAGCATACCGCCGTACAGCGTACCGTCTTCAATCAGTTCGTCGATGCGGCTTGGTGTCAGGGTGGTCAATAATTTGCCTTCTTTATCCAGTACGCCGGGGATATTGGTCATCATCAGCAGTTTTTCGGCCTGAAGTTTTTCCGCCAGTTTGCCGGCAACCAAGTCGGCATTGATGTTGAACGCTTCGCCGTCTTGGCCTACGCCGATGGGTGCGATGACCGGAATGCAGCCGCGCTCGACCAAGCCTTCCACCAAACGGGTATCGATGTCGGCCACTGTACCGACTTGGCCGATGTCCACACCTTTTTGTTCGGGCGTGTCGATCAGGAGTTTTTCCGCTTTGATGAAGTGGTTGTCTCGGCCGGTAATGCCGACGGCGCGACCGCCGAAGGTGGTAATCATGGAAACGATTTCTTTATTGACGTGTCCGCCCAAAACCATTTCTACAATGTCCATGGTTTCGCTGTCGGTTACGCGCATGCCTTGAACAAACTCTCCTTGTTTACCGACTTTTTCCAGCATCTCATTGATTTGCGGGCCACCGCCGTGAACGATGACGGGATGCAGGCCGATTAGTTTGAGCAGGACGACATCGCGTGCGAAACCCTCTTTTAAGGCAGGTTCGGTCATGGCATTGCCGCCGTATTTGATGACGATGATGGAGCCGGAAAAACGGCGGATATAAGGTAAAGATTCAGCAAGGACGCGCGCCTTGATGGAAGGGGAGACAGATTGTTGCTGGGTCATGGTTTCAACCTTGTTTCATGATTTCGGCCTTTATCTTAATCCCAAAGGCCGTCTGAAACAATATTTCCAGGCGCTTGAAATCCTGTTAAATCAGTTAAATGGTTGAAACCAGCCTCATGCAAACGGTAAAATGACGGTTTGCTTCGGCCTCTTCGCCGATTACTAAGGATACCCATGATGAAAATCAGCACCCAATTCGATGCCGGTTCGGTCGTTGTCAAAGATTTGAGCAACCCTGCCGATATCCGTCTCGCCCTGCGTCCCGACAATGCTTCGGAGTTTGCCCAATGGTTTTACTTCCGTTTGCAGGGTGCGGCCTATCAAAACTGCGTGATGCATTTTGAAAATGCGGCGGACGCTGCGTATCCTTTGGGCTGGGAGGACTATCAGGCTTGCGCCTCTTACGACCGCCAAAATTGGTTCCGCGTGCCGACCAGCTATGAAAACGGCGTGTTGACCATCAACCATACGCCTTTGTCCAACAGCGTTTACTACGCTTATTTCGAGCCTTATTCCCACGAGCAGCATTTGAACCTTTTGGGCGATGCGCAGGGCAGCGGCTTGTGCCGTATCGACGATTTGGGCAGTACCGTTCAAGGCCGCGACATCAATCTTCTGACTATCGGTAACCAAGTCGAAAGCGACATGAAAGTCTGGATTATCGCCCGTCAACATCCGGGCGAAACCATGGCGGAATGGTTTGTCGAAGGTTTGCTGGGCCGCCTGCTTGATCCGCAAGATCCGACCGCGCGCATGCTGCTTGACCGTGCGACTTTCTACATCGTGCCAAATATGAATCCGGACGGCTCAGTTTTGGGTAATTTGCGCACCAATGCCGCCGGCGCCAACCTCAACCGCGAATGGGAAAACCCGACTTTGGAGCGAAGCCCCGAAGTCTTTACCGTGCGCGAAAAAATGATGGAAACCGGCGTGGATTTGTTCTTGGATATTCACGGTGATGAAGGTCTGCCGTTTGTCTTTGTGGCCGGTACCGAAGGCGTGCCGAACTACAACGAGCGCATCGAAGCCTTGGAAGACCAATTCAAACTTGCCTTGCTCAATGCCAGCCCCGATTTCCAAGACGATTACGGCTATGACAAAGATGCGCCGGGTCAGGCAAACATGACTTTGGCGACCAACTGGGTCGGCAATCATTTCAACTGCCTTGCCTATACTTTGGAAATGCCGTTTAAAGACAATGCCAACCTGCCGGACGACGATTTCGGCTGGAACGGCCAACGTTCGCTGCGCTTGGGCGAGGCAATGTTGTCTGCTATTTTGAATGTGGTTGGCGATTTGCGTTAAACCATCCGACACCGCATACAGGCCGTCTGAAAGTTCAGGCTTTCAGACGGCCTTTGAGATAAGGAACACACATTATGATGATACATCCCCAGTTTGATCCGGTGCTGATCAGCATCGGCCCGCTTGCCATCCGCTGGTATGCCTTGAGCTATATCGTCGGCTTTATCCTATTTACGATTTTGGGCCGCCGCCGTATCGCGCAGGGCAATTCTGTGTTTACCAAAGAAACACTCGACGATTTCCTGACTTGGGGTATCTTGGGCGTCATCTTGGGCGGCCGAATCGGCTACGTTTTGTTTTATAAATTTTCCGATTATCTTGCCAACCCTTTGGATATTTTCAAAGTTTGGGAAGGCGGCATGTCGTTCCACGGCGGCTTCTTGGGCGTGGTCGTTGCCATGTGGCTGTTTGGCCGTAAGCACAACATCAGTATCTTGAAATTGATGGATACCGTTGCGCCGCTCGTACCGCTGGGCTTGGCTTCCGGCCGTATCGGCAACTTTATCAACGGCGAACTTTGGGGGCGCGTGACCGAACTCAATGCTTTCTGGGCGATGGGTTTCCCGCAAGCGCGTTACGAAGATGCGGAAGCTGCGGCGCACAATCCTTTGTGGGCCGAATGGCTGCAACAATACGGCATGCTGCCGCGCCATCCGTCTCAGCTTTACCAGTTTGCCCTTGAAGGCATTTGTCTGTTTGTCATTGTTTGGATTTTCTCGAAAAAACCGCGTCCGGCCGGTCAAACGGCGGCATTGTTCTTGGGTGGTTACGGTTTGTTCCGCTTTATTGCCGAATTTGCCCGTCAGCCTGACGACTATCTCGGCCTGTTGACTTTGGGTTTGTCTATGGGTCAATGGTTGAGCGTACCGATGATTGTATTGGGTGTGATTGGTTTTGTTTGGTTTGGCCGTAAAAACAGCGTTGCCAAAGCATAAATAAAACAATAAATAAAGGCCGTCTGAAAACCTTTTCAGACGGCCTTTTTATGGCTTCAAGCAAACGGATTTCGGATTTAACCGAAAAAGCCCATTTTGACTTGAATGAGTTTTTCCAGCTCCGGCAGGACGCGGCGGCGTGACACGAAGAAGATAATATGGTCGCCGTCTTGCAGGATGGTTTCGGTGTGGTGTCCCATGATGACTTCACCGGTTTCGCCGCGGACGATGGCGGCAATGTGGCAGTCGTTCGGCCATTTAATGCCGCTGATACGGCGGCCGACAATGGCGGAGGTATTTTTATCGCCGTGTACCACCACTTCAATGGCTTCGGCCGTACCGCGACGCAGAGGATGGACGGCAACGATGTCGCCGCGGCGGATGTGGGCGAGGATGGAGCCGATGGTAATCAGATGGGGGGAAACAACGATATCGATTTTGTTACCTTCAAGCAAATCGACGTAGCTTGAGCGGTTGACGATGGTGATTACGCGTTTGGCACCAAGGTTTTTCGCCAACAGGCTGGACATGATGTTGTTTTCGTCATCGTTGGTCAGCGCGCAGAAGACGTCGATTTCATCGATGTATTCTTCGTCCAGCAGGGTTTCGTCGGTGGCGGAACCTTGCAGGACGAGGGTATTGTCCAGATTTTCGGCCAGCCATTCGGCGCGCTGGGGTTTGTATTCGATGATTTTGATGTCGTATTTGGATTCGAGCTGCTTGGCGAGGCGGTAGCCGATGTTGCCGCCGCCGCCAATCATGATGCGGCGGGTGCGCGCTTCTTTCGGACGCAATTCGCGCATGATGGCTTCAACGCTGTTGATGTCGGCGGCAAACAGGACTTCATCGCCTTCGATGATGACGGTTTGCGGCGTTGGGACGATCAGGCGGTTGTTGCGGTAGATGGCGCAGATTTGGCAGTCCACACCTTCGGGCAGGTGCTGGTTGATGTCGGTAATTTCACGGCCGATCAGCAAACCGCCTTTGCGGGCTTGAACAATCACCATGCGGACTTGGTCGTTGGCAAAGCTGAGTACCTGCAATGCGCTGGTGTAGCTGAGCAGTCCGACGAGTTGCTCGGTAACCAGTTGTTCGGGGCTGATGGTTTCGGTAATACCGAAGATGTTGAGGCTGCCTTCTTCGGGGTTGTCGCTGCCGGCAACCGGATATTCGAGGTATTCGCTTGAGCGTACGCGTGCGATGCGGCTAGGGATATTGAACAGGTCGGCAGCGATTTTGGAGGCAACGATGTTGGTTTCGTCGCTGCGGGTCAGTGCAAGCAGGAGGTCGGAGTCCGCCGCACCTGCCTGTTCGAGGGTAAAGGGCGATGCGCCGTTGCCGACGATGGTTTGGACATCGAGACGGCTGCTGATACGGTTGAGCGCTTTTTCGTCGATGTCGATAATAGTGACGTCGTTGCTGGGAACGGAGGCAAGGTTTTGGGCGACGGTCGAACCGACTTGGCCGCTGCCGAGGATGAGTATTTTCACGATAATTGAGTGTGTTCGGTAAAAATGAAATTGTAACAAAAGGCCGTCTGAAATTGGAGTTTTCAGACGGCCTGTGTTTTAAATAAAGAGGGTTACCAGTAGCCCAAAACTTTCCACCACAAGATACCGACAGTGCCGAAAATCAGGATTTCGAGTACGCTCATGATGAAACCGGCTTTCCACCATTCGGTCATGGTCACATAGTTGGAGCCGTAAATGACAGGAGCGGAACCAGTGGCGTAGTGGGTTAGCGACATCATGATGCCGGTAGCGGATGCCATAACCAGGGCAAACAGCATCGGTGGTGCACCCAAGGCCAAGCCTGCGCCGTAGAATGCGCCGAACATGGCGGTAACGTGTGCCGTGCCGCTGGCGAAAACGTAGTGGGCGTAGAGGTAGGCAAGCATCAACAGGGCACAGCCGGCTTCCCAACTCAAGCCCATGTGGGCGATACCGCTTTGCATGGAGTCGGACAACCAACTGATGAGGCCCAGTTTGTTGAGGAAGTTTGCCATCATCACCAAAGCCGCAAACCAAACGATGGTGTCCCACGCGCTTTTTTCTTTCAGCGCATCTTCCCAAGTCAGTACGCCGGTCAAAAGACACAGGCTCAAGCCGAGGAAGGTGGTGGCGGTAGCGTCAACTTTTACGCCGAACAGCATCTCGGGAATACCCGCCCACAACAGCAGCAGAACCAGGAAAATGCCCAGCATGATTTTTTCTTCACGCTTCATCGGTCCCATGGCAGCCAAATGTTCTTTTGCCAATGCAGTGGCGTTAGGGG
The DNA here is from genome assembly GCF_051957775.1 of Neisseria sp. P0016.S008. Lineage (NCBI taxonomy): Bacteria > Pseudomonadati > Pseudomonadota > Betaproteobacteria > Neisseriales > Neisseriaceae > Neisseria > Neisseria sp. P0016.S008. The sequence goes on along the minus strand of NZ_JBQCWB010000001.1, from coordinate 256,826 downwards.
TTTGTTTGATTTCAGGCGGATACAGGAAATACAGCACCAGCGGCATCAGCAGCATAGCAAGCAGGCCGGGTACGACCATAGCCAAGAACCAAGTACCCCAAGAGAGTTGGATTTGTGAATTAGTGGCTTTGGCAACCAATTCGACTACCAGCGGATTGGGTGCGGTGGCAGTGATAAAAATCAGACAGGTAATTACGTTGGAGTGGAAGTTGACCAAAGAAAGGTATTTACCGATTTTGCCTTCCGTACCTTTTTCTGGGTCGGAATCGAAGCTCAGTGCGATGGATTTCATAATCGGATGCACGATCGCACCGCCGCGCGCGGTATTGCTTGGCGTTACCGGACCGATGACCAAGTCGGCCATTGCCAAGCTGTAACCTACGCCCAGCGTGCGTTTGCCGAAGAGGGAAATCAAGAGGTAGCCGATACGCATACCCAAGCCGGTTTTCAACAGGCCGCGCGAGATGATGATGGCGATACCGATCATCCAGATAAGTGAGTTGTTGAGGCTGCTCAAAGCGTCTTTGGTTGCGTCTGCGGCTTTTTCGTTGGTTACGCCGGTCAGTGCAACCAAGGTAATACCCAAAATCGCCATGGCACCGATAGGCATGGCTTTGCCGATGATGCCGGCAATGATGCCGATGAACAATGCCAAAAGATGCCATGCGTCAGGCGATACGCCTTGAGGAACGGGGATAACGAACCAGATAAGCAGCGTCAGCACAAGTGCGACCGCAGCAGGAATTGGCTTGAAGCCCATGTTGAATCTCCTAATTTGAGGATTGAAGTATTGGGAAATCTGTTTTCAGACGGCCTGAGTGTTGCTGAAACCTGTCTGAACGTATTTTGGTAGGTTCGGAAGGTATTTTTCTTATTGGTTTCTCTTCCATCTTGGAAAGAAGAGAAAGGGATTCGGGTATCGTTTTTCAGACGGCCTTTACAGCAACAGGCCGTCTGAAAACAATGCCGTTTTACTCCTGTTCTTGCGGCAGGCCGTATTCTTCGGGGAAGGTGCGCAGCGAGCTTTGCAACACGGTAACCGCGCCGTCAATCAAACCGCAACGGCCGCTTCGTGGCAGCAGTTGGCACAGGCTTTGCAAGGCGCGCAGGTCGTCGGGAGTGCCGATGCCGGTGTCCACACGGTTGAGCAGGCGGGAAAGCTGGAATGTGCCTCCTTTGCAAGGCGGACATTGACCGCATGAGTTGGAAGCAAAAAATTCCACATATTCGGCTACTTTACGCACCACGCTGGTGCCTTCGGAAATCACAATCATCGCGCCGGTACCGAGGCTGGATTTGCGTTCGCGTACGGAAACGAAATCCAAAGGCACATCCAAATCTTTTACGGTCAAAAGCGTGTTTGACGGGCCGCCAGTAAATACGGCTTTAAACGTGCGGCCTTCGAGCATACCGCCGCCGTGATCGTAAATCAGCGATTGCAGGGTCGTGCCCATCGGCAGTTCGTACAGGCCCGGGTTCAATACGTCGCCGGAGAGCGAATAGAGTTTTGTACCGGCCGCATCGCCCAAACCCAAAGATTTGTACCATTCCGCGCCTTTGGCAAGGATTTGCGGAATATTGGCGAAGGTTTCTGTATTGTTGATAAGGGTCGGCTCACCGTTGACACCGCTTTCGGCAGGGAAAGGCGGCTTGCGGTGAGGGAAGGGGAAACCGCCTTCCAGCCATGAAATTACGGCAGTTTCTTCGCCGCCGATATAACGGCCTGAAGTTTCGACCAATTTCAGGTCTAAAGGTTTGCCTAGATAGTTTTCGATGCGGATGAACAAATCGCTTTTTTTCCACTGCTCGATGGCGGGTACGATGGAGGTAATGGATTCGGTCTGGTGCGGGTTGACATACATAATCGCTTTGTTAGCGCGGCAGGCAACGGCGGCAATCAGTACGCCCTCGATAACTTGGTGCGGCGTATTTGCCAGCAGTACTCGGTCTTTAAATGTACCCGGTTCGTCTTCGTTGGCATTACAGACGACGTATTTGTCGCCATTTTTGCTTTGGGCGGCAACGGCAGCCTCCCATTTGCGCCAAGTCGGGAAACCTGCTCCGCCCATGCCGCAAAGATTGGCATCTTGCAGTTTGGAAACAATGCTTTGAGGATCGGCAAGCGCAGCCAGCAGACCTTCGCCGCCGCCGACTTTGCGCCACGCGGCTAAATCTGCGCCGACTTGGCGGGAAGGATGCAGTAAGTTTTGATTGGCTTGATTCATGATTGTTGCTCCTGCAAACCGGCGTGTTCGCGCAAATCGAATTTGCCGTAGTCGGGATATAAAACTGGGGCTTTGATGTCGCTGGTCAGTCCGGCGCGGGTCATTTCGCGTTGCAGGTCGTGGACGTGTCCGACACCGCCGCGTACTTTTTTCAGAGGCAGGCCGCAATTTGTCGCGGCTTTACCGGCACGGCGGCCGAAGCTGATGATGTCCAAAAGCGCATTGCCCATCAGGCGGTTGCGGCCGTGAATGCCGCCGGTTACTTCGCCGGCACAATAGAGGCCTTCGACGCAGGTCGCGCCGTCGCCGTTGATTTCGATACCGCCGTTTTGGTAGTGCAGGGTCGGATGAATCATGACCGGCTCAACAGCAGGGTCAATGCCGCATTTGTGGGCAACGTGGCCGAGTGTTACCAAACGGTTCAATACGTCAGGGTCGTTAGCAATTAGGCGCGGGGTGTCGAGGAATACGCCGACTTGACCGTCGCGTACTACGCCGCGGCCTTCGCAGCACTCGCGCAGAATCGCAGCGGCAACAACGTCGCGCGGTTGCAATTCGTCAACGAAACGTTCGCCCAAACCGTTGACCAGCTTGGTGCCTGCGGAGCGCACGGCTTCAGAAATCAGCGCGCCTGCCAAGTGTGGAGGGTGAGCAACGCCGGTCGGGTGGTATTGGAAAGAATCGACATCGCGCAGTTTGGCGCCGATACGGTAAGCCATTACCAGGCCGTCTGCAGTCGCGCCATAATGGTTGGAAGTAGCGAAACCCTGCAAATGCAGCCGTCCGCTGCCGCCGGTCGCCAATACCACGGCTTTGGCGTGAACCAATACCAAAGAGCGTTTTTCCAAATCGTACAAAATCGCGCCGACGCAGCGGCCGTGTTCGTCTGACAATAATTCGATGGCGGGGTGGCGGTTGAGCTGGGTGATGTTTTCGTCGAGTTCGACCGCCTCGCGCAGTACGCGCATCATTTCGAGGCCGGTAAAGTCGCGGTAGCTCAAAATGCGCGGCACGGTCGTACCGCCTGCACGTTTGCGGCTCAACATACCGTTGCTGTCCGCGCCTTTGGCAAGGTCGAAAGTCATGCCCAAACCAATCAGCCAGCGGATGGCGGACGGCGCGTCGGTAACCATTTGCGCCACCAATTCTTTCTTGCCTGCGTTGTGGCCGCCTTTGATGGTGTCGTCAAAGTGTTGCTGCAAGCTGTCTTCCGCACCGACAGCCGCTTGAATGCCGCCTTCGGCCATCACGGTATTGCTGTCGCCGATACGCAGCTTGTTCGCCATGATGACGCGTGCGCCGGCTTCAGTCGCAGACAATGCCGCCGCCGCACCTGCGCCGCCGCCACCGATCACCAATACGTCGGTGTTTAGGTGTTCTGCACCCGACAAATCGTAGTCGTCAATCAGAGGCTGACTGATTAAGAGTTTGGCCAAATCAGGATGGCAGTAATCGCCTTGGTTCGGGCCGATAGGCAGTTTCACACGCGCATCGGCCTGATAGTCAGGGTGAAATTGGCTCAGCAATTCGTTTTTTTCAGGTAAATCGCCACGCAGTTCCAATGAAGATGCACGCAGATTGGCAAGGGCGGTTTCGTAGTCTATGCCTTGGATTTTTTTAGCCATCACAGTGCCTCCTCTTCAAACTCGACTTTCATTTTGCCGCTGTCGATTTCGCGCAGGCGGCGCATCAAATCCACCGGACGCAACGTACGCGCCGCTTTCATACGGCGGGCGAACAGGCCTAAGTGGTTCGGACGGATGTGTTCTGGGCAGGAAAGGGTGCAGAGGTTGCACATCACGCATTGGTCGAAGGTCAGCGCAGCCGCGCCGAAATCGCCGGAAACTACCTGCGCTACGCCGTTTTCCACTTGCAAACCTTTAGGACAGGCGCGATTACAGCCGCCGCAATGACGGCAGTTTTGCGCTTCTGGGAAGGCTTTGGCGGTATCGTCCAACCAGTTCCAGCCATCACCAATTTCGCTGACGTCGTAATATTGGATGTGCTCCGGAATAAAGTAGTCCAAGAAGCTGACCTGCATGCCTTCTTCAACTTTGGTCTCGCATGCCAACGCAGTGGTTACTTCGCGCTCGCCTTCTTTACGAATCATGCAGCGGCAGGAACCGCATACGCCTTGACCCATACAGCCGACATTGGCAGTAATTGCATTGCCTGAACGGGCATAGGCTTGGATGATTGACGAGTCGGCAGAAGCTTTGACTTCATGGCCGTCTATGGTCAGGGTTAACAAATTTTCACTCATGGTTTGTTCCTGTGAAATTGGAAGTTGGAATAGTGGGCAATTTGCTTAATTGTATTTTTATTACATCTGTTGCGTGTGAGGAAATATCCAAGTCATTTACTTAGAAATTCTTTTAAAATCAATATTTATCTGTATGAGTCGAAGTGTATCAGAATTTAGTGATTTTGATGATAGGAGTAATCTAAGGTTTTATAGAGGAATGATTGTAAACAAAATATGCTTATTATTTAGGCAAATTATTACACTTTTTTGATTTTAAAAGTAAAATAAAATTACTTTTTTAGTATAAATTTTAAAATATTCGTCTATTTACTAGTAAAAATCATTATTACATATTAGGTAATTTTGCATAGATTATTGTATATATTGAATAATATTTAAACATGTAAGCATGTGAAAAGACTGTTATAAAATTTCAGAAAATAAAACAAGTTTGATATCAGTCAAGAAGATTGAGGGAGAAAATGACATGGATTTTACAATTGTGTATTGTATTGGAAAATAAGAAAGGCTGCCTGAAATTTGGATGTTTCCTTTTTAAATACAATCTACTAAATTTCTTTCTCAGATACTTAAGGCAAATATTTTCAGACGGCCTTGAAATAAGATTATCATTTAAAAACAATGTAATTTTATTTCCATGTAAGTGAATGGTCAGTAGATATAGATTATCAATAACCAAGTAATTTAATGCGATATTAAATTTCATTTAAATCAATAGGGTATGAAAATGATATTGTCTGGGTCATTCATTTGAAAGCACTATTACACTATTGAAGGCCGTCTGAAAAAATCGGTCTCTTAAGAAATAAACACAAATCCTCCCTACCATGACTCCGAAAAGGAACACAATCATGACCGTCATCAAGCAAGAAGACTTTATCCAAAGTATTTTCGATGCTTTCCAATTCATCAGCTACTACCATCCTAAAGACTACATCCAGGCTTTGTATAAGGCTTATCAAAAAGAAGAAAACCCTGCGGCCAAAGATGCGATGGCGCAGATTTTGGTCAATAGCCGTATGTGTGCTGAAGGCCATCGTCCGATTTGTCAGGATACCGGTATTGCGACCGTATTCTTGAAAGTGGGCATGGATGTACAGTGGGATGCCGAGATGAGCGTACAGGAAATGGTTAACGAAGGCGTACGCCGTGCATACACCTATCCTGACAACAAACTGCGCGCCTCCGTATTGGCCGACCCGGCTGGCAAACGTCAAAATACCAAAGATAACACCCCTGCCGTCGTACATATGGAAATCGTAAAAGGCGACAAAGTCGAAGTCACTTGCGCAGCCAAAGGCGGTGGTTCTGAAAACAAAACCAAAGTGGCCATGCTCAACCCTTCAGACAATATCGTTGATTGGGTATTGAAAACCGTTCCTCAAATGGGTGCCGGCTGGTGTCCTCCGGGTATCTTGGGTATCGGTATCGGCGGTACGCCTGAAAAAGCAGTGTTGATGGCCAAAGAAAGCCTGATGAGCCATATCGATATTCAGGAGCTCAAAGAAAAAGCCGATTCCGATGCAGAATTGTCTACTACCGAAGCCTTACGCTTGGAACTCTACAAAAAAGTAAATGCCTTGGGCATCGGCGCACAAGGTTTGGGCGGTTTGAGTACCGTTCTCGATGTCAAAATCCTTGACTACCCAACCCACGCGGCTTCCAAACCGATTGCCATGATTCCAAACTGCGCGGCTACCCGCCACATCGAATTTGAATTGGACGGCTCAGGCCCAGCCAAACTGGAAGCCCCGTCTTTGGAAGACTGGCCGGATCTGACTTACAGCCCTGACAACGGCAAACGTGTCGATGTCAACAACCTGACTAAAGAAGAAGTGGCCACATGGAAAACCGGCGACGTATTGTTGCTGAACGGTAAAATCCTGACCGGCCGCGATGCCGCGCACAAACGTTTGGTTGACATGCTCAACAAAGGCGAAGAATTGCCGGTAGATTTCACCAACAAACTGATTTACTACGTCGGCCCGGTTGATCCAGTCCGTGATGAAGTTGTTGGTCCGGCAGGTCCGACTACTTCCACCCGTATGGATAAATTTACCCGTCAAATGCTGGAACAAACCGGCCTCTTGGGTATGATTGGTAAATCCGAGCGCGGCGCAGCGACTTGTCAAGCCATTGCCGATAATAAAGCCGTTTACCTGATGGCTGTCGGTGGTGCGGCATATCTGGTTGCCAAAGCCATTAAAGCATCTAAAGTCTTGGCGTTCCCAGAATTGGGTATGGAAGCGATTTACGAATTTGAAGTCAAAGACATGCCTGTGACCGTTGCGGTGGATAGCAACGGCGAGTCGGTTCACGCCATTGCGCCCAAACAATGGCAGGCCAAAATCGGTATTATTCCGGTTGAAGCTTGATATTTAGCTGAATAATCAATGGCCGTCTGAACGATTTCAGACGGCCTTTTTTTTTGCTTACAAATAATTCAAATGTTTTCAAACGAGTAAATTTCCCTTTTTAAAAAGCACTTGTCAAAATCAGCGTTTGAAACTAGAATTCACAGCTTATCGAGTCGGAGTGTGGCGCAGTCTGGTAGCGCACTTGCATGGGGTGCAAGGGGTCGAAGGTTCGAATCCTTTCACTCCGACCAAAGAATTTAAAAGAGCCGTTTTAAAAACGGCTCTTTTTTCGTTTGGATGATTTATCTGAATAATGTGGAATGGATTTTAAAACTTAATACCAATGCCGTCTGAAACAAAACCTGCTTAAAAAAAGCAGGTTTTGTTGTTTTCAAAGCAGAACTATTCAGCACTATCTTTCAGCGTGTCTTTATAAGTATAAAGATAAGATGCACCAACAAATGATGCGCCACCGACGACATTGCCCAGGAATACGGGAATCATATTGAAGAAAAACTGCCCCCATGTGATGTTTGCGCCAGCCAGAATACCTGCGGGGATAACGAACATATTGGCGACAAGGTGTTGGAAGCCGTTTAATACGAAAATCATGACGGGGAACCAAATGGCCAGCATTCGTCCGGTTGTGTTTTTAGCGGCAAAGTGCAACCACGTGCCCATGCAGACCATCCAGTTACATGCTACTGCCGATACGAAAGCGCAGCCGAAATCCATATGGACTTTTGCTTCCGCCACGGCAATGGTTTTTTCTGCCATGCTGCCTTCAATCATACCGACATAGTATCCGAGGAAAAAAGCCATTGCCAGCGTGCCCACCAAATTGCCCATGCAAACGATAACCCAGTTGCGCAGCAGCATTTTGGAGGAAATCCGTCCGGCCAATCTGCCTAAAGACATGATCATCATGTTGCTGGTTACCAGTTCACCGCCGCCAAGCAGGATGCAAATCAAGGCGATAGGGAACACGGAGGCGCCGAGTAAAGTTGCAACACCGCCCCATTCGTGCGGAATGCCGCTGACTATTTTTAAATAGGCAAGATAACCGAAGCCGATGTATCCGCCGGCCAAAACGCTTAAGATTGCCAGTGTGGGGATGCTGGATTGTGCTTTGGCGCAGCTTTTGTTGAGAACAACCTGTAAAATTTCCTGTGGGTATAAATCGCGCGAAGCCATGATGTTCCTTAAAGTGGGTTGAGGAGGAAATGCCGTTTCAAAAGTGGCGCGAACTGTCACGGTAGGGCAGTGTTATATGGAGCCGGTGTATGGTCTTTGTCTTATCAATCAGCCTGAATTAAACCTAAAAAACAGATACTTCGCCTTGCTTTAGTTCAAAAGAAATATTATTACATTTTGCTTCTGTATTAAAAAAGGCCGTCTGAACGTTGAGGTTTCAGACGGCCTTGTTTTGAATTTTTAAACTTACAAATGAGCCAGCTTTGCATTGCCTTCGCGAGGAATGGGGCGCGGATTGCCTTGTGCATCGATGGCAACGTAAGTGAACACGGCTTCGGTAACCAGTTGGCGGTCTTCCGTTACCATATCGTTCATCAAAGTTTTAACCCACACTTCGATTTTCAGTTGCAAAGAAGTATTGCCTACGCGGACGCAATGACCGTAGCAGCACACAACGTTGCCGACCTTTACCGGTCTGATGAAATTCATTTCTTGAACGGCCACGGTTACAATTCGTCCCTGTGCGATTTCTGCCGCCAAAATACCGCCGCCCAGATCCATTTGCGACATAATCCAGCCGCCGAAGATATCCTGATTAGGATTGGTATCGCGCGGCATGGCTACCGTACGCAATAAAAGTTGTCCTTCTGGTGCAGCATGTGTTTGTTTGTTGTCAGCCATAAATAATCCTGTCAAAAAAGTGCTATTTTACGCCATTTGTGGCGATAAACCTATGTAGGCCGTCTGAAAAATCAGCAGGCAAAGTGTTACAATCAACATATTCATCAGACAAAGGAGAAAGCTCATGCATCCGATTCAAGAACCAAGAAATAGCGGCCTTTTGCGCGTATCCGACATTCACGAAATCTACTGGGAAGAATCAGGTAATCCTGATGGACACCCCGTGATTTTCCTGCATGGCGGCCCCGGAGCAGGCGCATCACCTGCCTGTCGCGGCTTTTTCAATCCAGAGCATTTCCGCATCGTCATTATCGACCAACGCGGTTGCGGACGTTCCAAACCCTATGCCTGTATCGAAGACAACACCACATGGGATTTGGTTGCCGATATTGAAAAAGTACGCGAAATGCTCGGTATTCAAAAATGGTTGGTTTTTGGCGGTTCATGGGGCAGCACCTTGTCGCTGACTTATGCCGAAACCCATCCCGATCGCGTCAGCGGCTTAGTTTTGCGCGGTATTTTCCTGTGCAGGCCGTCTGAAATGGCATGGTTGAACGAAGCAGGCGGCGTCAGCCAAATTTATCCGGCCCAATGGCAAAAATTCATTGCTCCCGTAGCCGAAAACAAACGCCAAGCCCTAATTAAAGCCTACCATGAAATGCTGTTCAGCGACGATGAAGCCACGCGCCTCAAAGCGGCCAAATCATGGGCAGACTGGGAAAGCTACCTTATTCAGTTTGAACCTAAAGACGTAGATGAAGACCCACAAGCCTCCCTTGCCATCGCAAGAATGGAAAACCATTACTTCGTGAACGAAGGCTGGTTGCAGGGCGATAAAGCCATCTTGGCAAACATCGACAAAATCCGCCATATCCCAACCATCATCGTCCAAGGCCGCTATGACCTATGCACCCCGATGCAAAGCGCGTGGGAACTCTCGCAAGCCTTTCCTGAAGCAGAATTAAGAATCGTTCAAGCAGGCCACTCTTCTTTTGATCCTTCGCTTTCCGAAGCTTTAGTGAAAGCAGTGGAGGATATTAGAAGCAAGTTATAAAGATTAATAAATGACAATGCCGTCTGAAAAAGTTTCAGACGGCATTTTTTCTATTTACATATTAAATTTAATATCATATTATCATTGCATGATATCAGTCTGAATTTTTTAGAATTTCAATATGAAACCCCTAATTTACTACGCCCATTCCGCGCAAGACGAACTCGGTAATCTCTTACCTTACGAACATTGGCAAACCTTGCAAAGCCATTCAGTAAATGTAGGCGAAATGGCGGCGGAGTTTGCTCGGGTATTTGGTGCGCAGGGAATTGCCTGCCAGACGGGACGGCTTCATGACTTAGGGAAATATTCGGAACCCTTTAACCGCCGATTACATGGTGGCCCATCAGTCGATCATTCCACTGCTGGAGCCAAAATTGCTGTCGAACGTTGGGGAAATGTTATCGGCAAGTTAATGGCGTTTTGCATTGCGGGGCACCATGCAGGGTTGGCTAATGGAAACGGTGAAGGTGATAACCGTCGCACATTAAAGCAGCGTTTAGCCTTGCAATTCAGCGAAGATATTCCCGTTCTCGATAACCTGTGGCAACAAGAAATCAAGCCCCCTCAAAACCTATCCGTACCACCACTCAAAGCCGACGCGCATCATCCTTTTTTCTCCTACGCCTTCTTCACCCGAATGCTCTATTCCTGCTTGGTGGATGCTGATTATCTTGATACTGAAGCCTTTTATTCCAACCTAGAAAACAAAGCCGCCGAGCGAGGCGGTTATCCCGATTTAAACGCCTTACAACACAATTTCAATCAATTTATCAACGCTTTCAGACGACGTATCGCCGAAGCTCCAGAGCAAACTGAAGCCGAAAAACGCAATGCCGCCTTAAACCGCCTGCGCAGTGAAATTCTCGATCATACCGTAGAACAAGCGGCACAACCGCAAGGGCTATTCACGCTTACCGTGCCAACCGGCGGCGGTAAAACTTTCACTTCCATGGCATTTGCGCTGGAACACGCCAAACAGCACGATATGCGACGCGTGATTTACGTCATCCCGTTCACCAGCATCATCGAACAAAATGCCGCCGAATTCCGCAAAGCCTTTGGCAAATTGGGCGAACAAGCTGTGTTGGAACATCACAGCACCTTCGACGACGGCAAACTGCAAAATGAGTCCACTAAAGACAAACTGCGCCTTGCCTCGGAAAACTGGGACGCGCCGATTGTCGTGACCACCGCCGTGCAATTCTTCGAATCCCTCTTTGCCGACCGCTCCTCGCGCTGCCGCAAGCTGCACAACATCGCAGGCTCCGTCATCATCCTCGACGAAGCACAAATGCTGCCGCTCAATCTTTTGCTTCCCATCATGCAAGCCATCAAAGAATTGGCGCAAAACTACCGCTGCAGCATCGTCATGTGCACCGCCACCCAACCAGCCGTGCAAGCCGAAAACGGCTTTTATCGCGGCTTTGAAAATGTGCGCGAAATTGCCCCAAAACCGACCGCACTTGTCAACAAACTGCGCCGCACCACCGTGCAGCACATCGGCACACAAACCGACGCCGACCTGCTCGCCAAACTTGCCGAACACCCGCAAATGCTTGTTATCGTCAATAACCGCCGCCACGCCCGCAGCCTGTACGACCAAGCCAAACACCTTGACGGCACGTTCCACCTGACCACCTTAATGTGCGCCAAACACCGCAGCCAAAAGCTCGATGAGATCCGAGGCCGTCTGAAAAACGGCGAACCTTGCCGCGTCATTGCCACCTCCTTAATTGAAGCCGGTGTGGATGTGGATTTTCCGCTGGTGATGCGCGCCGAAGCAGGTTTAGACAGCGTCGCCCAAGCTGCCGGACGCTGCAACCGCGAAGGCAAAAGGCTACCTGAAAACAGCTTTGTATGGATATTCGCACCCGAAGAACAATGGAAAGCCCCACCTGAACTTGCCACCCAAGCCGCCGTTATGCGCCTGACCGCCGACAGCTTTTCAGACGACCTCTTATCCACCCAAGCCGTCGCCGCCTATTTCGCCGAGCTTTATCAATTAAAAGGCAGCGAACTGGACAATAAAAAAATTTTGAAAATGCACAACGATACAGGGCAAAGCCTCGATTTCCCATTCCAAACCATCGCCGACAAATTTCGCATGATCGAAAGCCACATGCAACCGCTGATTATTCCGTTTGACAATGAAGCGGAGAACCTCATCAGCAGCCTGCACCACGCCGACCACATCGGCGGACTCTTACGCAAACTGCAACCCTACACCGTCCAAATCCCCGAAAAAGCCCTAGCCGCCTTGTATAAAGCCGGGCGTATCGAACCGATTAACGAGAAAAACTTCGGCAAACAGTTTTATACGCTGATTGGACTGGATTTGTATGATGAAGTGGCGGGGCTTTCTTGGGAGGATACGGAGTTTTTGAAGGGAGAGAGTTTGGTTTTTTAAGCTTGCCTATAAGATAAAATAATTTAACTTCTTTAGAAGTTGATTTTTTAAATGTACAAGAGTAATATGCAATCAACACAAAAATGGATGCTGGAGAACGCGTAAAAAATGAATAACACAGAACTTGATGATTTAAAAAAATGGTTGCAAACGATCTTTACAGATAAGTTAGTAATTATTGTTGGTTCAGGTCTATCTTGTGCGGAAGGTTTGCCTAGTATGTGGCATCTAGGTGAGAAATTGAAACAGGAGATACCCAGCAAAATCTCCGATGAAAATTTGAAAACTTGGAATGAGATTGCAACCTGCCTTGAATCAGACGGATTAGAAGGTGCTTTATTAAAGCATCCAGCTAATGATGCAATCGAATCTGCAATAATCAAAATAACGGCTGAATATGTTTTAAATGAAGAACAGAAAGCAATTAATAGATGTATTTCTGAAAATAAGAAGCTCAAATTCTCCTATTTATTGCCTCATATTTCAGCATGTGACCCTAAAACAGTTCGTGTAATTACAACCAATTACGATAGATTGATTGAGTTTGCAGCTGAGTATGCAGATTGGGGTGTTGATTCAATGATGGTCGGACGATACTGGGGAAAACATAATTCTGATTTAAGTGCAAAATTATTAGTTGAAAAGGTTGTTACAAAAGGAAAAACACTAAGACTTGTTTATCGAAATCATATCAAAATTTATAAACCACATGGCAGTTTAGATTGGTTTATGGCTGGGGACACTCCAATGACTAGTTGCATAGGTGCAATGGAAGAGCCGTTAATTATTACGCCTGGTGTTGGTAAGTATAAAAAGGGCTATGAGCAGCCATTTGATGTTCATAGAGAACAAGGGAATAAGGCAATTGATGACGCTTCTGCAATTTTATGTATTGGCTATGGTTTCAATGATGATCATCTTCAAACGCATCTGACCACTCAGATTAAAAGCGGTATCAAAACTTTAATATTGACAAGGGGTTTGTCAGATAATGCTCGAAAAGTAGTCAGTGAATCATCAAATTGCAAGGCTCTTGTTTTTAATGAAAATCCACAAGGCACTTCCGTTATTAGTAGCTCGGGAGAAGAGGTTATTTCTAATGTTGACTGGTGGGATATTGAATATTTTGTGAAAGAGGTTCTAGAAAATGGATGTTAATAAATTAAATTTTGAAGCTAAAGATCAGCTCGGTAGAGTGGTAACGGTAGATACAAGTCGGGTTTTGATTTCTGTCGAAGAACATGAACAAATGACCAGCATTGCCGTTGGTAATTTGATTGCAATCAATGGTAGAACAGCCAATGAATTCCTTATTGGCATCATTGAACGGGTAACTCGATCAATTAGTGAAAAATTACTTTTGGAAAATGAATCTGATGATGGTTCAATTCCGTTAGGAGAAAGTCAAGATGATTTTATTAGAGCTGTTTTAATTGGGACTTACAAAACAGTTGATGGCAGCTTGAGCAATACATTTAAACGTGGTGCGGATTGCTTCCCTCAAATTGATAAAACTTGCTTTCATCTTAGTGGCAATAATCTGCAATTATTTATGAATTTGCTATCAGCCAATGTAGCAGAAAATGAGCGATTGACATTAGGTCATTTTATGGCTGATGAAACAGCAATAGCAGTAGCGAATGGCGATAAGTTTTTTCAACGGCACGCTGCTATTTTAGGTAGTACCGGCTCTGGTAAAAGTTGGTCTGTTGCTTTGATTCTAGAAAGAGCAGCAGCATTAAAGTCGGCTAATCTTATTGTATTTGATATGCATGGAGAATACTCAACCTTATGCGAGGGAGACAAACCAATTGCACAGCAATATCATATTGCAGGGCCAGGAGATTTAGACGGTTCAAATCCGAATAGCTTATTTATACCCTACTGGTTGTTAAATAGAGAAGAAATGCTGGCTTTGATTCTTGACCGAAGTGATGATAATGCACCAAATCAGGCAGCAAGATTTACCGAACATGTCCGTACCTTGAAAGAGCAGACCTTAAAAAGTGAAAGAAAAACGGAAGTTCTTGAGACATTTACAGTTGATTCACCGATTCCATATAACATTAATTCTTTGCTGGAGTATCTAAATAGAGATGATACTGGTATGAAGCAAGGAGCAAGAGGAGAGGTAAAAGGTGATTGGAACGGTAGATTAACTAGATTCATAGGTCGTCTGAAAGCCAAAATTGATGATAGACGTTGTGGGTTTATGTTTCAGCCTCCTAAAGAATGTAATGCCTACGGTTGGCTAGAAAATATGTTGATGAAACTGTTTGCTGTTTCAGAGAGCCAAAGAGGCATTAAAATCATTGATTTCTCTGAAGTTCCATCAGATGTATTGCCAATTATTACAGGTGTTCTTGCTCGCTTGTTATATAACATTCAATTCTGGATGGATAAGGATGCACGACACCCATTAACGATTGTTTGCGATGAAGCGCATTTATATCTCCCAGTTCGTGATGCAGCAGAGGCAGCAGAAAAACGTGCATTAGAAGCCTTTGAACGCATTGCAAAAGAAGGCAGAAAATATGGTGTATCTTTATTAGTTGTTAGCCAGCGTCCTTCGGATGTTAGTCGGACGATTCTCAGTCAATGCAATAATTTCTTGGTTCTTCGCTTAACAAATGATCAAGATCAAAGTGTTGTGAAACGGTTGTTACCTGAATCAATGGTGGGAATTACAGATATTTTGCCATTGCTTGACTTAGGTGAAGCATTGCTATTAGGCGATTCAATTTTACTCCCTACAAGAATTAAACTAGATAAGCCTAAAATAGCTCCTGAAAGCGCAACGCGGCAATTTTGGAGTGATTGGGCAAACCAAGAACCAAAACCAGATGCTGTCTCAAAAGCTGTTGAAGCACTACGCCGACAAGTTCGAACATAGCACGTCATCTGAAAACTTTTCGCACTTAACCGTGCGTGGATTGAAACTAAAGTAGTTAGATTAGTCAGCTAATCCGCCCCTTCTTTATGAAGGGGCGTGTGTACAACCAAAAGGAGAACCAAATGAACCAAATCCGCCTACATGTTTGGGGCGATTATGCCTGTTTTACCCGTCCGGAGATGAAGGTGGAGCGGGTGTCTTATGATGTCATTACGCCGTCGGCGGCGCGCGGGATTTTGGCGGCGGTGCATTGGAAGCCGGCGATTCGGTGGGTGATAGATCGGATTTATGTGCTGAAACCGATTCGATTTGAGTCGGTGCGGCGCAATGAGTTGGGCGGCAAGATTTCGGCGGGTAAGGTCAGCGGCGCGATGAAGCGCAAGAGCGTTGCCGATTTATATACGCTGATTGAAGACGACCGCCAGCAGCGTGCGGCGACGGTGCTTAAAGACGTGGCTTATGTGATTGAAGCCCATGCGGTGCTGACGGCAAAAGCGGGGGCGGATGAGACCGTTACCAAGCATATCGAGATGTTCAAACGTCGTGCGAAAAAAGGGCAATGCTTTCAGCAGCCTTGTTTGGGCGTACGTGAATTTCCTGCCGATTTTGCGTTGATTGACGAAGGCGAGCCGCTGCCGCCATCGGCGTTATTGGAAAGCGAGGCAAGCCGTGATTTGGGCTGGATGCTGCATGATATTGATTTTGACCACGGCAACACGCCGCATTTTTTCCGCGCGGAAATGAAAGAGGGCGTGATTGATGTACCGTCGTTTTACGCCGAGGAGGTGAAAGCATGATTCTTGCGTCCCTTGCCCGCTATTACAGCCGTTTGGCAGCGGAAAACGATGAAATGGGCAACCCGAAAGTGCCGCCTTATGGCTTTAGCGAGGAGAAAATCGGCTGGATTTTGGTGTTGGATAAAGAAGGCAGTCTGAAAACCGTTGTGCCGAATCTGACTGCCGATAAAAAGCCACAGCCGAAATTGATGAGCGTGCCGCGCCCTGAAAAACGCACGTCGGGTATCAAGCCGAATTTTTTGTGGGATAAAACCGCCTACGCGCTTGGCGTGGAAGTCAATAAAAACAAAGCCGAAGCGAAAGCAAAACCGTTTACGCCGTCTGAAAAAACTTTTGACGCCTTCAAGCAATACCATCTCGATTTACTGCAAAACAGCGACGATGAAGGCTTACAAGCCTTGTGCCGTTTTCTAAAAAACTGGCAGCCTGCACATTTCGCTGCCGAAAATCTGCCTGCCGAAATGCTCGATGCCAACATCGCATTTTCTCTTGAAAAACCGACCGCACTTATCCATAAACGCGAAGCCGCGCAAAGCTTGTGGGCAGGCTGCCTGAAAAGCGATGAAGCACTCGAGGGTTTGTGCCTGATTAGCGGCGACACCGCCTCGATTGCGCGGCTGCATCCGGCGATTAAAGGCGTGTTTGGTGGACAAAGTTCCGGCGGTTCGATTATTTCGTTCAACAAAGAAGCCTTTGCTTCGTTTGGCAAGGAGCAAGGCGCAAATGCGCCCGTCTCTGAACAATCCGCCTTTGCCTACACCACCGCGCTGAACTATCTGTTGCGCCGCGAAAATAATCACTGTTTGACCATCGGCGATGCCAGTACGGTCTTTTGGGCGGAAGCGGATGATAACGCGACCGCGCAAGCTGCCGAAGGCTTCTTCGCGCAAGTGTTCACGCCGCCGGATGATGAACAAGAAAGCGCCAAAGTTTTCAACGTATTGAAACAAATAAGTAACAAAGGCCGTCCACTGCAAGAAATTGCACCCGAACTCTCTCCCAATACCCGTTTTTATATCTTAGGGCTTGCCCCCAATGCTGCGCGGATTTCTGTTCGGTTTTGGCTGGATACCACGTTTGGGCAGTTGGCGGAAAATTTGGCGAAGCATTGGCAAGATTTAGCTATTGAACCTTGCGCATGGAAAACGCCGCCGTCTATTTGGCGACTCTTATTGCAAACTGCCGTATTGGGCAAAAGCGAAAATATCTCACCCGTGTTGGCAGGCGAAATGACCCGCGCCGTGATTTGCGGCACGCCGTACCCCTTGAGTTTACTGTCGCAACTGATTACCCGAATTCGCGCCGACGGCGATGTAAACGGACTGCGCGTGGCAATGATTAAAGCCGTATTGCAGCGGCGTTTTAGAAAAGATTTTATCGAAGAAGGAGTTCCTATGAGTTTGAACAATGAAAGCCCGAATCGCGCCTATCTTTTAGGGCGGCTGTTTGCCGTGTTGGAGCGCATTCAATATCAGGCGTTGGGCGAATTAAACGCCGGCATTGCCGACCGCTATTACGGCTCTGCATCCGCCGTGCCGTTTTCGGTTTTTCCGCGTCTTTTGTCGGGCGCAAAACACCATTTATCGCGCTTGCGTAAAGACAAAGCCGGTATGGCGGTGAATTTGGATAAAGATTTGGGCGAAATCATTGCCAAACTGCCCGAAACCTTTCCGCGCCATTTGAGCATTGACGAGCAAGGCCGCTTCGCCATCGGCTATTACCATCAAAAACAAAGCTATTTTGCTAAAAAAGAAACCGCTGAAACTATTGAAAACTAAGGAGCCAGAAAATGTCTGCCATTCAAAACCGCTATGAATTTGTTTACTTTTTTGACGTAACCAACGGCAACCCCAACGGCGATCCCGACGCGGGCAATATGCCGCGTCTTGATCCTGAATCCAGTAAAGGCTTGGTAACCGATGTCTGTTTAAAACGCAAAATCCGTAATTTTGTCGAAATCAGCAGCGAAAACGAAGCCGGTTACGAAATTTACGTGAAAGAAAAAAGCGTGTTAAACCTGCAAAACAAACGCGCTTATGAAGCACTCGGCATTGAATCGGAAGCCAAAAAACTGCCCAAAGACGAAGCCAAAGCCCGCGACATTACCGCTTGGATGTGTAAAAACTTCTTCGATATCCGCACCTTTGGCGCTGTGATGACCACCGAAGTCAACAGCGGACAAGTGCGCGGCCCGGTACAACTGGCATTCGCCCAATCCATCGACCCGATTGTGCCGCTGGAAGTTTCCATCACCCGCATGGCGGTAACCAACGAAAAAGACTTGGAAAAAGAACGCACCATGGGGCGCAAATACATTGTCCCTTACGCGCTCTACCGCGTGCACGGCTTTATCTCCGCCAACCTTGCCGCCAAAACCGGTTTTTCAGACGACGATTTAGCCAAACTCTGGCAAGCCCTGACGCTGATGTTTGAGCATGACCGCTCCGCCGCCCGTGGCGAAATGGCAGCGCGCAAACTGATCGTTTTCAAACACGACAGCGCACTCGGCAGCCAGCCTGCACATAAATTGTTTGACGCCGTGAAAGTCGAACGCGTAAACGGAGAATCAGGTACGCCCGCCAGCGGTTTTGGCGATTACAAAATCAGCGTGGTTTCAGACGGCCTAAATGGCGTGAGTGTGGAAGAGTTGCTTTAAAAAACATTTGAAAAGATGACCGCACTTTCAACCAAAAGCCAAGGGGAAAATCAGGACACGCGCCTGATTCCCCTTTCTGCCCTGCAACACTACGCCTTCTGCCCGCGTCAATGCGCGTTAATTCACAACGAGCAGGCGTGGGCAGAGAACTATTTGACCGCGCAGGGCAAGGCGCTGCATGAGCGGGTGGATTCGGGCGAACCGGAAACGCGCAAGGGCGTGCGTTTTGAGCGGACGGTGCATGTGTCTGCGGAAAAACTGGGTATCAGCGGCGTGTTGGATTTGGTGGAAGTAGATACAAAAACAGGTCGTCTGAAACCTGTGGAATACAAACGCGGCAAGCCCAAACCCGATCCGATGGATGAAATCCAGCTTTGTGCCCAAGGCTTGTGTTTGGAAGAAATGACGGGGCAAACCGTCTCTGAGGGCGAGCTGTGGTATATGCAAACCCGCCACCGCGTCCCCGTCGTATTTTCAGACGACCTGCGCACCCAAACACTCGCCACTATCGCCGCCGTGCGCGAACTCCTAAACAGCGGACAAACCCCGCCGCCCGACTACGGCAAACGCTGCAAAGCCTGCTCGCTAGTGGAGATTTGCCAGCCGGAGTTGTTGGGGAAACGGGATAGGAGTGTGGGGTATGTGGAGGGGTTGTTTAGGGAATAGAAATTTTCAATTATTTAATCGAGATGAAATTATGAAAATAATGAGTTATATCATTACACATGATTATGGTTTTGCTCCTAATCCTTATGGTGGATTTTTAACTCTCGCCACATGCAAACCAAAAATAAGAAATAGTGCAAAAATAGGAGATATTCTTGTTGGAATAGGCTCCAGCGCAGGAGCTTATAAAAATCGATTAATTTATGTAGCTCAAGTATCTAATGTGGTGAATATGAATGAATATTTTGAAAATCCAATATATCAAGTTAAAAAACCAAGTGATGAAAATATTTCAAGAAGAAGAGGAGATAATATTTATTATCAAGAGAATGGAACCTGGATTCAGTTAAATAACCCTTTCCATGATGAAGGCAATATGAGTCATGATTTGAACTCTACTAATGTTTTAATATGTGAAGATTTTTGGTACTTTGGAAGCAAAGCACCATTATTGCCTGAAAAATTCCTTGGGATTGTTAAGAAAGGACCAGGCCATAAAAATATAAATGACCAAAATTTAGTATCCAGTTTTTTAGATTGGTTATCAATACATGAAAAAGGAATTATTGGTAAGCCTAGTAGTTTAGAAAATAGATAGGAATACACCCATGCGCAAACTGCAAAACACGCTCTACATCACCACTCAAGGCAGCTACCTGCATAAGGAGCGGGAGACGCTGGTGGTGGAGCAGGAGCGCAAGAAGGTGGCGCAGTTGCCGGTGCATTCCATTGGACATATTTTCTGTTTTGGGAATGTGCTGGTATCGCCGTTTTTGCTGGGATTTTGCGGTGAAAATAATGTGAATTTGGCGTTTTTTACCGAAAACAGTCGTTTCTTGGGGCGGCTTCAGGGGCGGCAGAGCGGTAATGTGCTGTTGCGACGGGCGCAGTATCGGGTGTCGGAGCAAAATCCCGTGCCGATTGCGCGGAACATTATCGCGGCGAAGATTCAGGCGAGTAAGCGGGTGCTTCAGCGGCAGATTCGCAATTACGGAGAGAATGCGGCGATTCAAAGTGCGGTCGATGCTTTGAATATCTCGCTGCGGCAGTTGAAGGGCGCGGCGGAGCTGGACGTGGTGCGCGGCATTGAAGGCGATGCGGCGGCGCGTTATTTCGGCGTGTTCGGGCAGCTTTTGAGCGAAAAAAGCGGCTTTACTTTTGACGGGCGCAACCGCCGTCCGCCCAGAGACGGGGTGAATGCGCTGTTGTCGTTTGTGTACAGCATTCTGGGCAAGGACATCAGCGGCGCGCTGCAAGGCGTGGGACTGGACCCGCAGGTGGGCTTTCTGCACGCCGACCGACCCGGGCGCGACAGTTTGGCGCAAGATATTTTGGAAGAATTCCGCGCGTGGTGGGCGGACAGGTTGGTGTTGTCGCTGATTAACCGCGGGCAAATCAAACCGCAGGATTTTGTTACCGAGGCAAGCGGCGCGGTGAGTCTGAAAGCCGAGGCGCGTAAGCTCTTGTTCCAAGCCTTGCAGGCGAAAAAGCAGGAGAAAATCGTTCATCCGTTTTTAGGCGAGGAAGTGGAAATTGGGTTGCTGCCGTATATTCAGGCAATGCTGCTGGCGCGCCATTTGCGTGGGGATTTGGCGGAATACCCGCCGTTTTTGATGAGATAGGTTTGCAGACTGCCTGAAAACGGGTTGGATGCTTTCAGACGACCTCTAAAGCAGCCTGCACGTGGGAATACAAAATGCTGATGCTGATTACTTACGATATTTCTCTGGAAGACGCCGAAGGACAGGCAAGGCTGCGGCGCGTGGCGAAATTGTGTCTGGACTACGGCGTGCGCGTGCAGTATTCTGTGTTCGAATGCGACATCGCGCCCGACCAGTGGGTTGTTTTAAAAGACAAACTCTTGAAAACCTACAACCCTGAAACCGACAGCCTGCGCTTTTACCATCTGGGCAGCAAATGGCGGCGCAAAGTAGAGCACCACGGCGCGAAACCGGCGGTCGATGTGTTTAAGGATACGTTGATTGTGTGAATCGCTAACCTGTTGTTCTCATGAAAATGTGGCAAGATTAGCGAATTAGGATTGTTCTTTAACAATCAGGATATTGCGAATGTGGGTGTAACAGAAAAGGCTGTGTTATACTCGCATTTCTGCTTTTCTTGAGAGTTTAGCGAAATCGGATTTGAGAAACCTGATGGAGCAAGGCTTTTGAGAGAGGCTCCAGCCGCCTTCAGGCGGCTGTGTGTTGAAACAAACTCTACTCCGCCGCCGTGTGGGGGCTGATTTTCCAGCCGCCTTCAGGCGGCTGTGTGTTGAAACCATGCCTGGCTGCGGCTGTATTGATTAAAGGGTACCAGCCGCCTTCAGGCGGCTGTGTGTTGAAACGTTGGTCAGGGCGACTTTGAATAAATAGGTGTCGCCCAGCCGCCTTCAGGCGGCTGTGTGTTGAAACGGCGGTTGTGTGCGTGATGGCGGCGGTCAGGGCGGAGCCAGCCGCCTTCAGGCGGCTGTGTGTTGAAACTTCATATCCAGCCTTGCCCTTTTCGATCATCGTCCAGCCGCCTTCAGGCGGCTGTGTGTTGAAACTTTCCAGTAAACCAGCTCGACGGTAAATTTATGCCCAGCCGCCTTCAGGCGGCTGTGTGTTGAAACAGTGTTTTTGCTTTCGGCAACGCGCACGATGACGCCAGCCGCCTTCAGGCGGCTGTGTGTTGAAACGCCAACACTTTGACCAAAGCATTGCCGCCGCCGCCAGCCGCCTTCAGGCGGCTGTGTGTTGAAACCTTGCCTGCGGCCTATTGATGAACGGCCTGCTCAACCAGCCGCCTTCAGGCGGCTGTGTGTTGAAACCAAGCCCAGCCCAATCGGCTGACGAGACCGTCGCCAGCCGCCTTCAGGCGGCTGTGTGTTGAAACCAGTTGGTTGAACTGCATTACTACTTCGTGGCTCCCAGCCGCCTTCAGGCGGCTGTGTGTTGAAACCCCGGCGTGGAGCTTGCAAGCGAGAGTAGCCATCACCAGCCGCCTTCAGGCGGCTGTGTGTTGAAACATGCACCAAAAAATCAGAATTGCTTGTTCTGATTCGCCAGCCGCCTTCAGGCGGCTGTGTGTTGAAACCACTTGAGCGGACAACTCCTGAATCGCTTTAACCCCAGCCGCCTTCAGGCGGCTGTGTGTTGAAACCAGCATTTCCAAGCTGTCGGGATTGAGTGGCTCCGTCCAGCCGCCTTCAGGCGGCTGTGTGTTGAAACAGACAACATCAAATCGTCTGCTGTGATTTGGTCGCAGCCAGCCGCCTTCAGGCGGCTGTGTGTTGAAACTACTCTCTTGATGTACCGGCATTTTGGGATAAATCCAGCCGCCTTCAGGCGGCTGTGTGTTGAAACTCGCAATCGGGCTTTGAAATCCTCGATAATTGCAACCAGCCGCCTTCAGGCGGCTGTGTGTTGAAACTGCTGATGACGTAGGAATTGATTTAGAAGCCCCGACCAGCCGCCTTCAGGCGGCTGTGTGTTGAAACATCTTTTTAGACAACAACCGCCCTGAAGTTACCGAACCAGCCGCCTTCAGGCGGCTGTGTGTTGAAACCGTGAACCAGTCGCCATCATCAAAGCCGCCAACGCCAGCCGCCTTCAGGCGGCTGTGTGTTGAAACGGTGTTTTTGCTGTCGTTAACGCGCACGATGACGACCCAGCCGCCTTCAGGCGGCTGTGTGTTGAAACTGCTACCTGAGCTTGTGTAAGCCCAAATTGTTTTCCCAGCCGCCTTCAGGCGGCTGTGTGTTGAAACAATTTTGCTTTGCAGCGCTTGGCGCTGGCCTGCCCCAGCCGCCTTCAGGCGGCTGTGTGTTGAAACAGCTCGGCAGAGCCGGAGGCAGTCAGTTCTTTTGCCAGCCGCCTTCAGGCGGCTGTGTGTTGAAACCATCAGGCTCGGATGCATCGGCTTGTCGAGCGCCCCAGCCGCCTTCAGGCGGCTGTGTGTTGAAACGGTTTTCTTGGTGGTCGTGGCGCGCGCGTGGGATTCCAGCCGCCTTCAGGCGGCTGTGTGTTGAAACTCAAAGCGATTGGGCGTATCTGTACCTGATTGGCACCAGCCGCCTTCAGGCGGCTGTGTGTTGAAACAAAACGTTGAGTGACAACAAAAATGTTTTTATCAGCCAGCCGCCTTCAGGCGGCTGTGTGTTGAAACGTTGTCAATCAACATCAGCTCACGCTGGCCGAAGCCAGCCGCCTTCAGGCGGCTGTGTGTTGAAACGCTCTACCCACGGTGGCGGATAACGTCTTACTTTCCAGCCGCCTTCAGGCGGCTGTGTGTTGAAACGAGCCTATGCCCAGTGTTTTGCCTGTATTTGTATCCCAGCCGCCTTCAGGCGGCTGTGTGTTGAAACATAGACTTCTGGACGCGCGTTTTTCATCCCTGATCCAGCCGCCTTCAGGCGGCTGTGTGTTGAAACTTCCTGATCGTCTTTGATTCTTAGTGCTTTCATCCAGCCGCCTTCAGGCGGCTGTGTGTTGAAACTTTAATTTATTTGTTTAAGGGGTAGATATGAAAAAACCAGCCGCCTTCAGGCGGCTGTGTGTTGAAACCACGCACAAATCATGCAGCACGTCATCAAGGAAGCCCAGCCGCCTTCAGGCGGCTGTGTGTTGAAACATTTGCCCGGCTATGTCTTTGATGATAGTGTGAGCCAGCCGCCTTCAGGCGGCTGTGTGTTGAAACACAGGGAGCAAGGAAACAGAAAAAGGATTATTGCCCAGCCGCCTTCAGGCGGCTGTGTGTTGAAACAGTTGACGGAATATCAGGAAGCATACGGCGATATCCAGCCGCCTTCAGGCGGCTGTGTGTTGAAACTAAAGGTAAAAAACAGGAAATGCAAGTTTTTGATACCAGCCGCCTTCAGGCGGCTGTGTGTTGAAACAATCGAAATGCAAAAGGCGGTTTTAGCCGACCAACCAGCCGCCTTCAGGCGGCTGTGTGTTGAAACGCGCCATAGTTTCATGGCGCGGCCGTAGGTCAGATCCAGCCGCCTTCAGGCGGCTGTGTGTTGAAACCGTATGGCTTGAAGCGATTGAGATTATTCCAGTAACCAGCCGCCTTCAGGCGGCTGTGTGTTGAAACATAAACCGCGTTAAAAACGATGTACCGCGCCCGAACCAGCCGCCTTCAGGCGGCTGTGTGTTGAAACCGCCCATAACCAAGACAGACGAATCAGCTTTACTCCAGCCGCCTTCAGGCGGCTGTGTGTTGAAACAGCCATCGGACAGGGAGCGGAACGTTTTTATTCTAGGGCCAGCCGCCTTCAGGCGGCTGTGTGTTGAAACAGGCGTTATTCGACATCATCAACGGCGAATCGTTCCAGCCGCCTTCAGGCGGCTGTGTGTTGAAACCGGGCTGACGAAGCTGTCAAAACCTGCCTATGGTTCCAGCCGCCTTCAGGCGGCTGTGTGTTGAAACTTGTTGGTTTTCTCGCAACTCTCTCTTTGATTTTCCAGCCGCCTTCAGGCGGCTGTGTGTTGAAACCGTCTGAAAAAGTGTTTTCGCTCTACCCACGGTGGCCAGCCGCCTTCAGGTGGCTGTGTGTTGAAACTCGGTAGTTGTTTGTACCTACAAGCACAAACCAAAAGCCAGCCGCCTTCAGGCGGCTGTGTGTTGAAACTTCTTCGGGGATAAGCAGCTCGGCGATGACTTGCCCAGCCGCCTTCAGGCGGCTGTGTGTTGAAACATCATAAACGTATTCATAAAACAATGAATATTCATCCAGCCGCCTTCAGGCGGCTGTGTGTTGAAACCAATGCGGCGAGGCGGCGTTTCAAGTCGCTGTCGCCAGCCGCCTTCAGGCGGCTGTGTGTTGAAACTGATATCCGGTCAGCTCAGGCTTACGCTCTCTCGCCCAGCCGCCTTCAGGCGGCTGTGTGTTGAAACCCCATAACTTGGACAGTTTGTAGTCTGTTCGTATCCAGCCGCCTTCAGGCGGCTGTGTGTTGAAACAGCCCGAATGGCGGTGTAGTCGGTTCAAATTAGAAACCAGCCGCCTTCAGGCGGCTGTGTGTTGAAACAGCTTGGGTTTCTTACAACAACAGCGAATTCAATCCAGCCGCCTTCAGGCGGCTGTGTGTTGAAACCGATGTCTTACGTCTGTATGGCCGTTGAAAAGCTCCAGCCGCCTTCAGGCGGCTGTGTGTTGAAACAAAAATTCAAAAACCCAACCATCTTCATGCGTCCCAGCCGCCTTCAGGCGGCTGTGTGTTGAAACATTGAAGGAATTGAAGCCATGTACAAATTAGGTAGCCAGCCGCCTTCAGGCGGCTGTGTGTTGAAACGACACCGCCGTCGACGCCGTCGCCTACGTCAACGACCAGCCGCCTTCAGGCGGCTGTGTGTTGAAACCCCCAAAGGGTCAATAGGCTTTTAACAACTTTTTCCAGCTGCCTTCAGGCGGCTGTATGTTGAAACTCTAGCAACTACGAATTCTATGACAACCTATTCCGTCAGCCGCCTTTGGGTGGCTGTATGTTCAAATATCGTCCAAGCAGGCTACTCTTCTTCGGTGTACAGGAAATGGCCTGCCAGATGGGAAAGTTGCATGACTTAGGGAAATATTCGGAAGCCTTTAACCGCCGATTGCATGGTGGCCCATCAGTCGATCATGCTACCGTCGGAGCTAAAATTGCAAAAATGCTTGCTTTATAGAGAATTCCAAAGTATAAGCTGTTGTTTTCTTTCTTAGGCTAAATAACTTTAATTAATGAATTAAAAGGCAAAAATAATGGAAAATAAACAAACCAATTCAACCATCAAATCTCGTGCGGCGGTGGCATTCGCCCCAAATCAACCCTTACAAATTGTGGAAATCGACGTAGAAATGCCACGCAAAGGCGAGGTATTAATTCGTAATACTCACACGGGCGTGTGCCATACTGATGCATTTACGTTATCAGGAAGCGATCCTGAAGGCGTATTCCCTGTGGTGCTTGGGCATGAAGGTGCCGGTGTGGTGGTTGCTGTGGGCGAAGGTGTGTCAAGCGTAAAACCGGGTGATCACGTCATTCCTCTTTATACCGCTGAATGTGGCGAATGTGAGTTTTGTCGTTCAGGTAAAACCAACTTATGCGTCTCAGTCCGTGATACACAAGGTAAAGGTTTAATGCCGGACGGCACGACGCGTTTTTCTTATCAAGGTCAGCCGATCTATCACTATATGGGCTGTTCGACCTTCAGTGAATACTCAGTTGTTGCAGAAGTTTCACTGGCGAAAATCAACCCAGAAGCGAACCACGAACAAGTATGTTTGCTTGGCTGCGGCATTACCACAGGTATTGGTGCGGTACATAACACAGCAAAAGTACAAGAAGGCGACTCTGTTGCCGTGTTTGGCTTGGGGGCGATTGGTTTGGCTGTCGTGCAAGGTGCGCGTCAAGCCAAAGCGGGTCGCATTATTGCTATTGATACCAATCCTTCAAAATTCGAGCTGGCAAAACAGTTTGGTGCAACTGACTGTTTGAACCCGAACGATTACGATAAACCGATCAAAGATGTGTTGTTAGACATCAATAAATGGGGCATTGACCATACCTTTGAATGTATCGGCAATGTAAACGTAATGCGCCAGGCATTAGAAAGTGCACACCGTGGCTGGGGACAATCCATTATCATCGGCGTAGCGGGTGCAGGCCAAGAAATTTCAACTCGTCCGTTCCAGTTGGTCACAGGTCGTGTTTGGAAAGGCACGGCATTTGGTGGCGTGAAAGGTCGCTCTGAACTTCCGAAAATGGTGGAAGATTCAATGAAAGGCGACATCGAGTTAGAACCGTTTGTGACCCACACAATGACACTTGATCAAATCAATGAAGCCTTCGAGTTAATGCACGAAGGTAAATCGATCCGCTCTGTTATTCATTACTAAGGCCCGCGATGAAACTGATTGAACAACATCAAATTTTCGGCGGTTCGCAACAAGTTTGGGCACATCATGCCCAAACGCTGCAATGCGAAATGAAATTTGCCGTCTATTTGCCGGATAATCAGGAGAATCGACCGCTTGGTGTGATTTATTGGCTTTCCGGTTTGACTTGTACTGAACAAAATTTCATTACCAAATCAGGCTTTCAGCGTTATGCGGCTGAACATCAAGTGATTGTAGTTGCTCCCGATACTAGCCCTCGCGGAGAGCAAGTGCCGAACGATGCTGCTTACGATTTAGGGCAAGGTGCGGGCTTTTATCTTAATGCGACCGAGCAGCCTTGGGCGACGAATTATCAAATGTATGATTATATTTTGAACGAGTTGCCTGGTCTGATTGAGGAAAATTTTCCTACCAACGGCAAATGTTCCATCATGGGACATTCAATGGGTGGACACGGTGCATTGGTATTGGCACTGCGAAACCGAGAACGTTATCAAAGTGTTTCTGCCTTTTCGCCCATTTTGTCGCCAAGCCTTGTGCCTTGGGGAGAAAAAGCCTTTTCTGCCTATTTA
This sequence comes from Neisseria sp. P0016.S008, assembly GCF_051957775.1. Classification (NCBI taxonomy): domain Bacteria; kingdom Pseudomonadati; phylum Pseudomonadota; class Betaproteobacteria; order Neisseriales; family Neisseriaceae; genus Neisseria; species Neisseria sp. P0016.S008. Next base: position 229,194 of record NZ_JBQCWB010000001.1, on the reverse strand, counting down.
GGAGAGGATCGCGAAAAATGGCAGCAATATGATGCCAATTCGCTCATCCAACAAGGCTATAAAGTGCAAGGTATGCGCATTGATCAGGGCTTGGAAGATGAGTTTTTGCCAACACAATTGCGTACCGAGGATTTTATCGAAACCTGTCGTGCGGCAAATCAACCGGCCGATGTGCGCTTCCATAAAGGCTACGATCATAGCTATTACTTCATCGCCAGTTTTATTGGTGAGCATATTGCCTATCATGCGGCATTTTTGAAGTAAACCAAAGAAGTGATTCGTGAATCGAACAAACGTTGGAGTGAACGTTAATTTTTCATGTTAACGAAAATAAAAGGCATCAATCTGATGCCTTTTATTTTTATAAATAATAAAAAGTTCTATTAAAATTAGCTACTTCCTAGAATCAGCATAAGGAGGCCTTTGCAAAACCTCCTTGCTCACTCTACTTAAATATCTCCCCATTCCAATCCAAATCGCTGTAAATATTTCCTCAATCGGTCGCTGTCATTAACTTTTGCCCTTTCTGTTCGGGAGACGTTAAACAATGCACGGCCGGCGGCGGCCATGTTGGGGTGTTTGCGGCATTCGTCGATAACGTGTTGCAATTGTAGCTTGTCGAATAAATCCAATGTGTCCCAATCGACTTTATCGGGATAGTCTTGTATTTTTTCAGACGGCCTTTTATGTAGGAGACCGTCTGAAAAGGGTTCTTCCGACCATAACCATTTGAGGCGTTCGATTTCGGCTTGGACTTGTTCTACCTGTATCCTGCCTTGTGGCGCGAGTGTGGCCAGGCGCATGATGCTGGCGGCGAGGTCGCGGAAGTTGCCGCGCCATGGTGCTTGGTTGGAGTGGGCAAAGTCAAGGTAGACGGATAGGGCTTCTTTGTTGAAGCGGGTGGTTCGGCCGAGTTCTTGTGAGGCTAGGGCGAGCTGGTGTTCGACGTTGGGCTCGATGTCTTCGCGGCGGTTGGCGAGTGCGGGCAGTGGGTAATTCCAGATGTTGATGCGGGCGAATAGGTCTTCGCGGAAGCGTCCGGCGCGGATTTCGTGGCGCAGGTCGCGGTTGGTGCCGGCGATAAGTTGGAAGTCGCTTTTAACTTCGCTGTCGCTGCCGACGGGATAAAAGTGTTTTTCTTCAATGGCTTTGAGCAGCATGGCTTGCTCGTCTAAGCTCAATTCGCCGATTTCGTCTAAAAACAATACGCCGCCGTCAGCAGTTTTCAGATAGCCTTCACGTTTTTCTGCGGCGCCGGTAAAGGCGCCTTTTTTGTGGCCGAACAGGGCAGATGCTGCGCCGTCGCCGCGAAGGGTGGCGCAGTTTACATCGACAAACGTGCCTTTAATCAGATGGCGCGCTTTTTTTAATTCAAAAATCCTGCGTGCCAGCATGGATTTGCCTGCGCCTGTGGGGCCGGAAAGCAGAATGGGGGAAGGGGAATTGAGTGCGACTTGTTCGATTTCGGCAATCATGCGGTTGAAGGCGGTGTTTTGGGTGGAAATACCGCTTTTCAGGTAGCGCACTGCGTCATCGCGTACGGCGGCAAGGCGTTCTGCCAGTACGTCGTAACGAGCCAAGTCTAAATCGATGATTTCATAACTGCCAACATCGCCTGAAATCATGCTGCGTCTTTGATTTTTCGGTGGTGCAGTCTGGAGCAACACCCCCGGAATTTGACGCGATTCTACCAATAAGAACAGGCAGATTTGGGCAACGTGCGTACCTGTGGTGATGTGGGTGAGATAGGTTTCTTCTTCAATATTAAATGGATAGCTCGCGGCCCAGTCGTGCAGTTTGGTATAAACCTCGGAAAAATCCCACGGGTTTGCCAGCTCCATAGGTACGAGATTGACGACTGTGTGCGGCGATACCTGCTGAATATCGGCTTTTACATGATCTGCCAGTTCGCGGTATTTCTCCGCATAAAACAGCTCCATGCGGTCAAGATGAAAATCTTGACGTTGATTCATGGCGACATTCGGCCGCCATTTCAACCAACGCTCTTGATTGAAACCTTTATCCAGCACTGTACCGAGAAAGCTGATGGCGACTTGTTTTTTGGGGTGGGTATTCATGTTCAGACGGCCTTCAAATTATTTTTTCCAATACAAATTTGCCGTTTACTTAACTGCCAGCGTTTGTCCAAATCATCGAATCTCATCATATATTCTTTTATATTTTATTTTCTATATAACTATCTATAAATATATTTTTATTATTTTACGCTTCTTGCTGATAAAAGCTACTTTAAAATATATTTTCTTTATATTCAATAAATTAAAAATTATTTTTGTAAAAATTTTATTCTTGGCACGTTGTTGGCTATGTTGTGAATGTAACGATACAGCAGATGCTTCGGGAAATACAGTTACCGGAGAAAAATTTTCCGTAAATTTAGTTGCTGTGGAGTTACAGGGCGAATGCCAACAAGACTACATTTGGATTAACAGGTTCGAATCCTGTCTCGTCTGATAGACGTTGAACGTCTTGTTTATTTAGTCGCCCACCCTTTTCCAATATGGCAGGCAAATGCCTAGGGAAACTACAACATGGATACCCTTGTGTCGCAGGTTCGAGTCCTGCCTCTGTTGTTCCAAATAGCAGAGTAGCTCAGTTGGTAGAGCGAAGGCATGTTTCCCTGAAAAACTTGTTGCGTGCCATATTACTTTATACGGCAGTAGGCTGATGCTTGAAGAGAGTACATTAACCTTTCACGTTAAAACCGTTTCTCTTCATGTTTATCTGCTACGCTGCCATCATTCGAGGCCGTCTGAAATATTCAGGCGGACCGATATAAAAACCGTTTTTGGTGCATTCGGCAAATGCCGGAGGAATTACAGCCTGTAAAGCTCGAGGTCGCGGGTTCGAATCCCGTCTCTGCCGCCAACTATGGCAGAGTAGCTCAGAGGATAGAGCGCGTAAAAATTTCTTCACTCTTCGTTGCCAGATGTGCCACCCCTTATGGGCGAATGCCATTAGGATTACATTCCTTTCTTGCTACAAACCCGAATGATCCTAATAAAACTAGTCGCCCTACGGCAGTAGGCGGATGCCCGGAAGAGAATACATTAGCTTTCAGTTAAAAACGCTTCTCTTCATCTTTAGCCGCCACACTGCCACCCATTCAAGGCCGTCTGAAAAACAAAGCTAAAACAAGTTCAGACGGCCTCAAACCAACAATATGAAAGAAGATGAAAATGGCTAATACTACCTTGTTTCAATCGATTAAAAACCGTTTTACTAAAACCGATACCTATAACGAAGCCGGCGGCATCGCCTACACGCTGACGCCCAAACAACAGCTGGCACAGCTTGCCGCTACCGGTTGTCTGAACAATACTTTCTATGCCGATGCACAAAGCCAGCTTGACCAAGTGTTGAAATTGGCAGAAAGCCTGGATGCCGAGTTTATCGCCAAAACTGCCGTATATGCCCGTCAAAAAGGTTTTATGAAAGATATGCCTGCGCTGTTGCTTGCCGTGTTGGCGCAAAAAGATGTGAACATGCTCGCCCGCGTATTCGACCAAGTAGTGGACAACGGTAAAATGTTGCGTAACTTCGCACAAATCATCCGTAGCGGCGCAGTCGGCAGAAAATCTTTCGGCAACCGTCCGAAAAAACTGATGCAGACTTGGCTTTTGACCGCCACCGAAAAACAACTGTTGAACGCCGCCGTCGGCAATTCGCCGTCGCTGGCAGACGTGGTCAAAATGGTGCATCCCAAACCGCGTGAAGCATGGCGTGCCGCATGGTTTGCATGGCTGATCGGCAAACCGTACGACCGCGAAGCATTGCCGCCCATTACCCGCGCTTTTGAAGACTACAAACAAAGCCGAGAAGGCGAATTGCCCAATGTTCCTTTCCAAATGCTTACAGCTTTAGACTTGAACAGCGGCGACTGGGCGCAAATCGCCCGCAACGGCTCATGGCAGCAGGTTCGTCAAAACCTGAACACTTTCCTGCGCCACGAAGTGTTTGCGAAAAGCAAAAACATCAAAATGGTGGCAGAAAAACTGCGTGACGAAACCGCCATTGCCCGTGCCCGCGTCCTGCCTTACCAATTGCTGACCGCGTATCAGGCAACATCTAATCAAATGCCGTTTGAAATCCGCGAAGCGCTGCAAGATGCGATGGAAACCGCCGTACAAAACGTACCGGCCATTCGAGGCAAAGTCGTAGTTTGCCCGGACGTCTCCGGCTCTATGCACAGCCCGGTTACCGGCTATCGCGGCAGTGCGTCCACCAAAACCCGCTGCATCGATATTGCCGCGCTCGTATCCGCCGCCATGTTGCGTACTAATCCGCAAGCCCGCGTGATACCGTTTGAACAAATCACGGTAAACGTGAAGCTCAACCCGCGCGACAGCATCATGACTAACGCCGAAAAACTCGCCAATGTCGGCGGCGGCGGAACGGCTTGCAGCGCACCGCTCGCTATGTTGAACCGTGAAAAAGCTGACGTGGATTTGGTTGTCATTGTGTCAGACAACGAAAGTTGGGCAGATGACAGTCAACAATGGGGCGCAACAACCAGCCTGATGAAAGAATGGGACATCCTGAAAAAACGCTGTCCAGAAGCCAAACTCGTTTGCCTGGATATCCAGCCTTACACTACGGCTCAAGCACGAAACCGTCAGGATATCTTGAACATCGGCGGCTTCTCCGACCAAGTATTCTCTCTGATTGGTTCCTTTGCCGAACGAGGTATGGGTACAGATTTCTGGGTAGAAGAGATTGAGAAAACACCGTTGGCAACTGTGAACTGAAGCTAAGGCCGTCTGAAAAAAGGGTAGAAATATTTTTCAGACGGCCTATTGATTCAGGACAAGTTGAGAAAAAGAATAAGGAAACAAAATGCAAAAATTTATCTTAATCCGCGGTCATCAAGGTTCGGGAAAATCGACTTTTGCCGAACAAAAAGCCGCCGAATTTAAAGCGCAGTATCCGGATGCAGAAGTTGTCCGTATTGAAAACGATTTGTTCATTACCGATGAATACGGTGAATATCGTTGGTCGGGCGAAGCGGTGGATAAGGCGCAGAAGCGCGGTAATGCCTTGATGACCGAAACTTTGAGGCTTGGGCGTCAAAATCCGAATCGAAATATTTTGATCATTAATTCCAATACCAACCAAAAAGCTTCGCGTTGCCGTCATTTATTGGATCAGGCGGAGAAAAGCGGTTTTGAAACAGAGGTCTACCGACTACACAATTTCTATCCCAACCTACACGGCGTAAAAGAGCATGACGTGTTGGCGGCGTATATCAAGTTGAACCAAAACCGTGTGGCAAACGAAATCCACATCGAGGCCGTGCAACCGGCAAATGCGGAACAGTTAGAAAAAATCGAACAGATGCAGGCTATCGAGCATAAGCCGCTGGTGTTTGATGAGGCACAGCAAACCTTTGTGACCGATCATTATCTGCAATACGGCAGCCGTAACTTTACTGCCAAAGCATCCAAGCGTTATCCTGAATTGCGCGTGTTGAAATACGCACGCAGTGTGTTCTATAACAACCGCTTTGATGATGCTTTGCTGGAAATGCGCGGTTTGATTATCGATGCGCATAATCGAATCATCGTGCGTCCGTTTAAAAAAGTGTTCAATTATTCGGAACGTATTGCCAAAGGCAGCCGTTACCCGATCCGAATCGGCGACGAGAGATTGGTGGACGCGGTAGTAAAAGTAAACGGCTTCCTCGGCTGCTGCACTTTCGTCTCGCTTTCAGACGACCATCCGTCTAAAGGCGCGGCGTTTGACGGCAAAGTGCTGTATTCGACTACCGGTTCGCTTGATAGCGCGTTTGCCGACATGACCGCAGCACACTGCGCGCAATACGAAACCTTGTTCCGTGCATATCCGAACCATACTTTTTTGTTTGAAATCACAGATGCGAAAGACGTACACATCATACGAGAAGAATTGGGCGAAACCTTAATCGGCTGCATTGAGGTGGCAACAGGCCGTCAGTTTAGCGAAGCGGAATTGGACGAAATCGGCAAACAATACGGCATCCGCCGTCCCGAAATGCTGAAAAATATCACGTTCGGCGAGCTGAAAGGCCGTCTGAAAAACGTGGAACACGAAGGCTTTATGGTATTTGATGCCCAAAACGGCGAAATGCTGTTCAAACTCAAATCGCCGTATTACCTGATTTCCAAGTTTTTAGGACGAAGCAACGAGGGCAATATCGACCGCAAACTCGACAAACGCCACGTCGATGAAGAGTTTTACCCCTTAATCGACTACATCCACGAGCATCAGGAAGCGTTCAATGCTATGCCGGAATTGGATAAAATCGCGTTCATTCAGGCGTTTTTGAAGCAGTTGTAAGGCCGTCTGAAAAAATGCTATATGCTTGTGTTAGTATAGCGCTGGCGGATGGAGTGTTTCATCTGCCATACTTTTAGTGAATAAGGAAAAACAATGAAAAAAACAAGTATCGTTAGGAAACTGATGCTCGCCATTGCTATGCTTCCGTTAGCTGTTCAAACTGCGCAGGCTGAGGAGTTTGGGTCTTTCGGTGCTCCGCCTAAAGGCTTCAAAGTCGGCTATCAAACCGCGCAAAATGGTGTGACATTGATAGAACTTGTGCCGCAGAAACAGACTGTGGAAGACTGGACGCAAATGGTCACGCTGCAATCCATGGCAGGTATGAAACCGGGTGTTGAGCAGTTTTTCGGCAATCTTTCAGCCTCATGGCAGAATGCCTGTCCGCAAAGTAGTGTCAACCCAATAACGGCAGGTGAAGAAAACGGCTATCCATTCGCTTTGGTGATGTTGTTTTGCGCCAACAATCCGCAAACCAGTAAACCTGAATTTACTTGGATAAAAGCCGTACAGGGTAACGAAGCTTTGTACGTGAAGCAATATGCTTTCCGTTACGAGCCGACGAAGGCCGAGTTGACCAATGCCGTCATGCATTTGCGCAATTTACGCGTCTGCGACAACAGCGCAGGACATCCTTGCAATAAAAAAGGAAAATAAGCATTTAAATATTTTCAGACGGCCTTACCGGTTTTGCTAAAGCGAAACGTAACAAGGCCGTCTGAAAACATATGGAGCAACACGTATTTATTTTCCGCGCTCGTACGCTTCAATTTCGCCAACCTTAGGCGCATAACCGCTGCTTGTGTCGTGGCGCAAATCCAACCAAATATCGACCAATGCCCAAGCAGCCGGAGCGGCAATCACGTTTTGCCCCATACATAAAACCTGAGCATTATAGTTTTCCACCGAGCCGCGGAGCGTGAGTAAATCGTGCGCTGTCGCTGCCCGTATGCCGCGCACTTTATTGGCGGCGATTGCCGTGCCCACGCCGGTACCGCAAATCAACAGCGCACGATCGGCGCGTCCTGCCGCGACTTCTTCGGCCGCGGCAAACGAGAGTTGCGGATAGGTTCCTTTTGGTGAGGATAAATCGACCAAGCTGCTGACGCGCGGGTCGTTTTGCAGATGCGCTTTGAGCGCGTCTTTCAATATTGCGCCGTTGGCCGGCGCGGCAATAACCAAACGCATAAAAACTCCTTGAAGCACACAATAAACATTATTCAGCATACGCCTGCGCGTGATACGATTCAAGCTTGCAACGCAGAGAGCACGGCATGAGCAAAACCTACTTCACATCAGACCTACATTTTTCACATAAAAACATTGCCAAATTCTGCCCGCAATTTCGACCGTTCGATAACGTGGAGCAGATGGATGAATTTTTAATCCGGACATGGAATGAAACCGTTACGCCTGAAGATACGGTGTACAACTTGGGCGATTTTTCCTTTGCCCAAGACTACAAGCAGATAGAGCGCGTTTTGTCGCGTTTGAACGGGCAACATCACTTGATTTACGGCAATCATGATCATGTGATTCGGCAGCATGCCGATTTTTTTCGCAGCCAAACCAAGCATGACGGGCATCCGCTGCTGTCGTCCATACGGCCGTATTTGAAACTCAAATCGCCGGAAATTAAGAATACGCTGGTTCTCTTTCACTATCCGATTCAGGAATGGGACGGCTGCTATCAGGGCTGGTATCACTTGTACGGCCATTTGCATGACAGGGTGGCGGAAATCAAAGGGCGTGCTTTAAATGTCGGATTTGATTTGCACGGCCGCTTTTTGACGGCGCAAGACGTCGATAAGTTTTTGTGTGATTTGCCTAAAATTTCGTATTTTGGTGAAGTTGGCTTGAAAGCCCAATCGCCGGAAGAAGCGGCAGAGCTGGTGTCTCGGAAACTGGCGCAGTTAAATCAGGTATAATTTCAGACGGCCTTTGCGGATTTTCGGCAAAGGCCGTCTGAATATCAATTTCCCATTTTTGAGTGATACATGGAAAACCTTTTGGCTTACTTACTACAAAAATCAGCCTCCCCAATCAAACCGGCAAGGACAAGTCATGAGCGGTAAGCCTTTGAAGTATCCTGTTTCCGCTTTGGTCGTTTTGCATGATAAAGACGGCAATATCCTGCTGATTGAACGCACGGCGCCGCAAGGTTTTTGGCAGTCAGTTACCGGCAGCTTGGAAGAGGGCGAGCGCATCGAAGAAACCGCATGGCGCGAAGTGTGGGAAGAAACCGGTATCCGCCTTGCAGACGGACAGCTGGAAAACTGGCACGACAGCACCGTTTATGAAATCTATCATCACTGGCGCCATCGCTATCCCAAAGGTGTTTTTGAAAACCGCGAACACATCTTCTCCGCCCAAATTCCGCGCGATACGCCCATCGTCCTGCAACCGGACGAACACGTTGCCTACGGTTGGTTTGGTGCGGAAGAGGCGGCGGAAAAAGTGTTTTCCCCTTCCAATAAACGCGCAATTTTAGAATTGGTCAAAAGGCTGAATGCCAAAAAGGCCGTCTGAATACGACAGTTTCACATTTTCAGACGGCCTTGGGTTTGTTATACTTTCGCCGTTTGACTCTCTTTAAAATCAAAGGAAACCATCATGGCAGACTTCAACAAAATCCTGACCCCGGGCGACGTGGACGGCGGCATCATCAACGTTGTCAACGAAATCCCTGCGGGCAGCAACCACAAAATCGAATGGAACCGCAAACTGGCCGCTTTCCAACTCGACCGCGTTGAACCGGCAATTTTCGCCAAACCGACCAACTACGGCTTCATTCCACAAACGTTGGACGAAGACGGCGACGAATTGGACGTATTGCTGGTTACCGAGCAGCCTTTGGCAACCGGTATTTTCCTGGAAGCACGCGTTATCGGCGTGATGAAATTCGTTGACGACGGCGAAGTGGACGACAAAATCGTCTGCGTTCCGGCCGATGACCGCAACAACGGCAACGCCTACAAAACTTTGGCCGATTTGCCGCAACAACTGATCAAACAAATCGAGTTCCACTTCAACCACTACAAAGACCTGAAAAAAGCAGGTACTACTAAAGTTGAATCTTGGGGCGATGTAGAAGAAGCGAAACAAGTCATCAAAGAATCTATCGAACGTTGGAACAAACAAGCCTAATCGGTTTGTCCCGTTCAATATCAAGGCCGTCTGAAAGCAAAGTTCAGACGGCCTTTTTATGTTTCAAACCAATATAACAAAATCGTCTTTAAAACAAACAAACCATTCTTTCTCATTTTCAGACGGCCTCATTAAAGTAACGCCTATATCAAAAATAAGGAGTGCTTCAATGACTGCTACCACAACCGACCCACGAGCCAAGCTGCCTGAGACGCCTTTGTCCGGTAACGAGGCCTTGAAAGAGCGCAGTGATTATCTGCACGGTACGATTAAGGAAGAGTTGAAAGATGATTTTACCGGCGGCTTTACCGCCGACAACTTTCAGCTTATCCGCTTCCACGGGATGTACGAACAGGACAACCGCGATATCCGTGCCGAGCGTACCGAACAAAAACTTGAGCCCTTAAAAAACATGATGTTGCGTTGCCGTTTGCCCGGCGGCATCATTACGCCGAAGCAGTGGCTGGGTATCGATAAATTTGCCGGTGAAAATACGATTTACGGCTCCATCCGCCTGACTAACCGTCAAACCTTCCAATACCACGGGATTCTGAAAACCGATTTAAAACAGGCACATCAGGCATTGCACAAACTAGGTTTGGATTCCATTGCCACAGCCAGCGATGTCAACCGCAATGTGTTGTGCACCAGTAATCCGGTGCAAAGCACGTTGCACCAAGAAGCTTACGAATGGGCGGCGCGCATCAGTATGCACCTTCTGCCGCGCACGATGGCATATGCCGATGTCTGGCTGGACGGCGAAAAAGTGTTCACGACCGAGCCGACCGAGCCTCGCAATAAAGAAATTGCCGATGAGGTCGAGCCGATTTTGGGTAAAACCTATTTGCCGCGCAAATTCAAAACTGCCGTCGTGATTCCGCCCGATAACGATGTGGACATTCATTCCAATGACTTGGGTTTTGTGGCGATTGCAGAAAACGGCAGGTTGGTGGGCTTCAATGTATTGGTCGGCGGCGGTTTATCCAGCGAACACGGTAATACCAAAACCTATCCGAACACTTCTTACGAATTTGGTTTCGTTCCGCTCGAATACACCCTCAACGCCGCCGAAGCCGTCGTCAGCACCCAGCGCGACTGGGGCAACCGCAGCGACCGTAAAGCAGCGCGTACACGCTATACGCTGCAACGCGTCGGTGTGGATGTGTTCAAAGAAGAAGTCGAAAGACGCATGGGCATTAAATTTGAACCCATCCGCCCTTACAAATTCACCCATCGCGGCGACCATATCGGCTGGGTACAAGGGCATGAAGGCAATTGGCATTTGACTTTGTTTATTGAGAATGGCCGTCTGCTCGATTATCCAGGCAGGCCGTTGAAAACAGGTATCCGCGAAATTGCCAAAATCCATCCCGGCGACTTCCGTCTGACGGCTAATCAAAATCTGGTGGTCGCCAATGTGCCACCGGAATTGAAAGACACGATTGATAAAATCGCCAAAGAACATGGATTAATCAGCAAATCGATTACCATCCAGCGTGAGAACTCGATGGCTTGCGTTGCCTTGCCGACTTGCCCGCTGGCGATGGCGGAGGCTGAGCGTTTCCTACCAACATTCTCCGATAAAATTGACGAAATGTTCGCCAAATATGGTTTGGAAGACGAATACATCGTTTTGCGCGTAACCGGTTGCCCCAACGGTTGCGGCCGCGCCATGCTGGCGGAAATTGGTTTGGTCGGCAAAGCGGTTGGCCGCTACAATCTTTACGCAGGCGGCAACCGTGAAGGCACACGCATTCCTCGCCTGTTTAAAGAAAATATTACCGAACCTGAAATCCTTGAAATTGTCGAAGACTGGGTGGCAGATTGGTCTCAAAACCGTTTGGATGAGGAAGGTTTTGGCGATTTCGCCATCCGTACAGGTATCGTCAAACCCGTATTGGATGCACCTCGCGATTTCTGGTCATAATGCATACAGACAGACCCACAAGTCTGCAATAAGAAAATAGAGAAGGGCTAAAGGCCGTCTGAAAAATCAGGATAACTGGTTTTCAGACGGCCTTTTATATTGGGAGCGTTTATAGCAAAGATGGGATATAAAACGAATCAGCGGCGACGGCCAAAGCCCCGGCCCATGCTGGGGCGGCGGTAGTTGGAAGGCTGACGCGCGGTTTCGCGGTAACGCTGTTGCTGTTGAGCGTTTTGTTGTTGGGCATTTTGCTGTTGGGCACGCAGGGTGCGCGTATTCAGCTGTTGGCTGGTACGTCCGTTTGGACGTGCGGTTTGATAATAGTTGGCACGGGCTTGACGTGCAATCGGGCTGTTTTGATTGCGTGCCTGTGTGAATTTGTTCGCCAATGCGTTGCCGATAAATGCACCGGCTGCCGCTCCCACCAAGCTTTGCAGCAGCCAGCTGCCGGTGGATTGGTCGTAGATGTATTGTTGGCCGTCTGTACCGGTTACCGGTTGGCCGTTGTTGCCGTTGGCTTGTGCTTCGGCAGGAATGGTGTCTTTCACGGCTTCAGGCGTGAGCTGGTAAACCGTATTGTCTTCTTGTTGGCCGTTTTGTTGTGCCAACTGTTGTTGCAATGCTTCGATTTGTTTTTGTTGCTGTTCAAGTTGCGCCTGGGTATTGTCTTTGCAGGCAGCGAGGGCGAAAGTGGAAAGGGCGGCTAAGGCAATCAGTTTTTTCATTGTTTTTCCTGAGAGAGGTTTGTCTTTGCCGAGATTTCGGCGGAGTGTGTTTGCCTAATATTAAACCATTTCCCTGTTTTTCAAGTGGTTTTACAAAATAATATTGGAAAGTTGCGCTGCAAATGCACGGCTGTTGGCGGCCAGATTGCCCAGTGCAGGCATTTCGTGTTCGGTTTCGATAATCAGTAGGTTGGCAGGGCGGCGGGTGTGCAGGGACATTTGCATTTCAGCGGGAGAGAAGGGCATGTGATGGCGTTTGGCGAAAGCTTCGGCGCGTTTGTTGGCGGTTTTGAGCATAGGCAGCAGGGTAATATCCAAATGGAAACGGCGTACTCCCAGAACCAAAATACGCGCTGCAAAGAAATCCGCTTCATCAGTAAAAACGCTGGGGCTGCTTTGATTGAAGTCGTGGCGCTCTGCGGCAATCAAAGTCGCGATGGTGCGCACTTGCGGAATCAGAGCTTCGCTGATGAGGCTGTCAGGCGAATCGGGCAAAGTGTGCATGTTGAGCATACTGTTGTGGCTGTTGCTGTCAACGACCATGCGGCAGGTGTGTAACATTTGGGTTTGGCTGTGGATTTTAGTTGAAGCGGTCATGGCTGTATTCCTTATTTCTTAAAAATGGGTGGATTTAAGCGGCCATGGTGGGTATAAAAAAAGCCGCTCAAATGAGGCGGCTCTAATTTGCGTATTTTTAACTTGGTCTGTTTCAGACAAGCGCAAAAAAGTACCGCACGTTTGTGTGGTACCAATAGAAGAAAGTAGCAGAGCGTTGCGCGGTTTGCATGATGAAAATACGTCTTTAATGTATAAAAGAATGAAACGTAGTTTAAAACAAGAATGCCAGTAATTTCAATATCCAATCGACAAAACCCACCAATAAATCTACAAGTTGTTGTAATCATTCCAATTTATTTTCTTTCGAGTGAGTCAAATTTGCACAATTATAAAGCAAAACCGGGTAAATTGATAACAATCCGAGCTGGCTCTTTAAAAAGGCCGTCTGAAATTTAGCTTTCAGACGGCCTTTATTTTTGTTTATCCAATCAATAAACGTCGCGTTGGTAGCGTTTGTCTTCGCGCAGGTCGTTGAGGTAGTCTTCGGCTTCGTCGTGGCTGAGTTTGCCTTGGGTTTCGATGACTTCGATCAGGGCGTTTTCGACATCGCGTGCCATGCGTGCGGCGTCGCCGCAGACGTAGATGTGTGCGCCTTGTTGCAGCCAGTTCCAAACTTCGGCGGCGCGTTCGGCGATTTTGTGTTGGACATAGACTTTATGTTCGCCTTGTCGGCTCCATGCGAGGTCGGCGCGGGTGAGTAGGTCGTCTTTGCGCCATTCGCTCCATTCGAGTTGGTAGAGGAAGTCGTCGGCCAGGCGTTGGTTGCCGAAGAAGAGCCAGTTTTTGCCGCTGTCGCCATTGGCTGCGCGTTGTTGCATAAAGGAGCGGAAGGGGGCGACACCTGTGCCTGCGCCGATCATGATGATGGGGGTATCGCCGTTTTGGGGCAGGCGGAAGTTGGGGTTGGGTTCGACAAAGACGCGGACTTCGCTGCCTTCTTCGAGGCGTTCGCCTAAGTAGCCGGATGCTGCACCGGTGTAGGTGTGGTCGTGGTGGTCGAAACGGACGACGCCTACGGTAAGGTGGACTTCTTCGCCGACTTCGCCTTGTGCGGAGGCGATGGAGTAAAGACGCGGGGTTTGTGGGCGGAATAGGCTGTATAGGGTTTGTGCATCCAGTGGGTGTGGATGGGCCGCAAATACGCCGACGGGCGGTGTGGTGGCAAGGTAGGCGTCCAGTTGGGCTTTATCTGCGGCTATGGTTTTGAGTTTTTCGTTGTTTGTTAATTCGGCGTATTGTTGGACGAAGGCGGGTGTATTTTGGGTAATGTCTGCGGATTCGGTCAGGGCTGTGCGGATGTCGGTTTCGCGGCCGTCTGAAAGTTGGACGGTTTCGTTGCCGTTCAGTTGGTTGAGGTCGAGGATTTCTTGAACGAGGTCGGCAGCATTAAGCGGCCATACGCCGAGCGCGTCGCCTGCCTGATAATGCAAACCTGAGCCGCAGAGGTCGATTTCGATGTGTTCGACGTCTTTTTCCGCGTCGCGCGAGGTGATTTTTTGGCGCACGGATAGGGTGGCTGTGTAGGGGTTTTCTTTGGTGTATGCGATGCCGCTTGGGGTAGCCGGGCTGTGTGCTGCGGTGTTTGCACTAGGGCTTGCTGCTTGGGCGGTCAATTCGGCTACTTTGGGTACGACGGCGGCTACCCATGCGTCGGCATTTGCTTGGAACTCTAAGTCGCAGATGCCCAAGTCGTTCAGACGGCCTGCGCCCAGTTCGGCAAATTTGGCATCAAAGTCTTTGCCTGCTTGGCAGAAGTTGGGATAGGAGGAGTCGCCAAGTCCTAAGACGGCAAAGGTGAGTTTGCTTAGGTCGGGTTTCTTTTTGCCGTAGATGAATTTGTACAGGGGCAGGGCTTCTTCGGGCGGTTCGCCTTCGCCTTGGGTGGAGGTAACCAAAAGGACGATGTCTTCGTCGGGCAGGGTTTTGCTTTTGAAATCACCTGCGCTGCTGAGGCGTGCTTCTACGCCGGCGGCTTGAAGTTTGGCGTGTAAGGATTCGGCAACGCTGCGTGCGTTGCCGGTTTGGGAGGCGGAGAGGACTAATACGCGGCGGCTGACTGTCGGGGCGGCTGCTTGCAGGGCAGATGGTTCGGCTGCTGCGCCGGATACGCCTTGGCTTTGCGCCCAGCAATAGCCGGAGAGCCAGGCAAGTTGGGTGGGGGATAGTGTGGAGAGTTGGACGGAGAGTTCGGGTGGAAGCGGATTGGCTTGGCTCATTTGGATTCCTTTGTTGGACGGCTATAACCGATTGTTTGAATAATGGACAATCGCCACTTTAAACAGGCCGTCTGAAAAAAGGAAAGAATGCTTGGTTTTAATTTAAGATGATTTCGTTATATTCGGGAAGGTATTAGGTCGTCTGGACATGCTCATTCAGACGGCCTTGGATTGGATAGAAACGAGATTTTCAGTTTCCGCTGGAGAGTTTCATCACTACGACACCTGAGATGATGAGAAATGCGCCGAGCCAGCGGCCGAAGTTGGCGGCATCGTTGAAAAATACAACGCCTACCAAAAAAGCCCCTGCCGAGCCTATGCCTGTCCAAACGGCATAGGCCGTCCCCATGGGTATGTTTTTTGGGCGAGGAATAGAAAAAATCTGTTGTCGACAATGCAGGCCAGGGCGGCTGCAATACCCTGCCAATGGTAGCCTTCTTGTTGAGCTAATTTCAGTCCCAAGGGGCAGCTGATTTCCAGTATTCCGGCCAGTATCAGATAAAGCCAACTCATAATGTGTGTCCTTGATATGTATTTTTGTGCGGCTGCGATTCTAGCCGATTTGGGGAGGGCTGTCTTTTCGCTGCAAAGTTTTCTTTGCTTAATATGTTGATTTTAAGATGAAACTTATAAAATGGATGATTGTTTTCAGACGGCCTTGGAAAAGTTAAAATAATTAATATAGAAACCATATATGTGCCGGGTTCGTTGCCTAGCTGTCCTTCTGAAAATCATCATGATTCATTTCTTATCTCAAAATATTTTATCTAAACAAGCCACTGCCATCGGGCTGCTTGCCGTTGCCTTGTGGAGCTTCGTCATTTCTCTGATACGCTCTTTGAGCCTGCATATGGGGGCAGTGGGCGGCGCGGCAATGATGTACACCTTGTCTACCGTATTGATTTGGCTGATTTTCGGCCGGCCGCATTTGCGCAATTACAACCGCAGCTATCTGTTTTGGGCGAGCGTGTTTTTTGTCGGCTGCGAATTGTGTTTGTCGCTGTCGGTCGGCTTTGCACAAAACGCAAGACAGGCGGTGGAAATCGGCATGGTCAATTATTTGTGGCCGACGTTTACCATCGTCGGGGCGGTATATTTCAACAAACAGCCGTCAAAATGGTGGATAGTCATCGGCTTTGTGCTGTCGTTTTTGGGGATTGCTACTGTACTGGGCGGCGATGTCGGCTTGTCGATTTCCGGCATCTACCACAATGTCCGCACCAATCCCGGCGGCTACATCATGGCATTTGCGGATGCAGTGTTTTGGGCGGCATATTGCACGCTGACGGCACGTGTGAAAGCGGAAGGCAGCAGCGTCGGCTTCTTCTTTGCGCTGGTGTCGATACTGTTGTGGATCGAATACTTTCTCAGCGGCGCGGATACGTTGAATTTTGATACTGTATCGCTCGGCTATGCCGTTGCCGCCGCAGCTTGTATGGGGCTGGGCTATGCAGTGTGGAATATCGGTATTTCGCGCGGCAATCTGACTGTATTGGCAGGCGCATCTTATTTCATTCCAGTGTTGTCTGCGGTGGTGTCATCGTTTGTGATTAGCGCGCCGTTGTCCATGACGTTTTGGCAGGGGGCGGGAATGGTGTGCTTAGGATCGATTGTATGTTGGTTGGCGACACGGAGAAAACGGATGGCGTGAGGCAATATCCCATAGCTTCGCGATATAACGAAAACAGCTTTTTTAACAACCAAACATTCTTTCCCATTTTCAGACGGCCTGTTTAAAGTAGAGACCAGTTTGAGAAATCACGAGAAATAGGAAAGAACCATGACCGCAACCACCGCCCCGCTTTTGCGCTTCATTACCGCCGGCAGCGTCGATGACGGCAAATCCACCCTCATCGGCCGCCTGCTCTACGACAGCAAAACCTTGCTGACCGACCAGCTCGACAAACTCAACCGCGCTGCTGAAAACGGCGAAACGCCCGACTTCGCCAGCCTGACAGACGGCCTTGCCGCCGAGCGCGAACAAGGCATTACCATTGACGTGGCCTACCGTTATTTCGCCACGCCCAAACGCAAATTCATTATTGCCGACACGCCGGGACACGAGCAATACACGCGCAATATGGTTACCGGCGCATCAACTGCCGATGCCGCCATTATTTTAGTCGATGCCACACGTGTCGATTTTTCCGGCAGCGAGCCCGTCCTCCTGCCGCAAACCAAACGCCACAGCGCAATTTTGAAGCTCTTGCGCTGCCCCAACATCATCGTCGCCGTCAACAAACTCGACCTGCTCGACTTTGACGAAGCCAAATATCAAGCCATTACCGAGGCCTATCGCAAACTGGCGGAACAAATCGGCCTCCAAGCCCAAATCCACTTCCTGCCCATCAGCGCCTTAAAAGGCGACAATATCGTCAATGCCAGCAGCCAAACCCCGTGGTATCAAGGTTTGCCGCTTTTACCTTTGCTTGAGAGCCTGCCGGTCAACCGTCAAAATGCCGCTGACCAAGCCGCACATTTTCCCGTACAACGTGTGGCGCGCCAAGACGGCAGCAGCAGCGACGATTTCCGCGGCTATCAAGGCAGATTGGAAGCAGGCCGTCTGAAAGTGGGCGATAAAGTTAAAGTTTTGCCCAGCGGCCATGTTGCCAAAGTTGCCGAAATCTATAATGCAAACGGCAAAACCGAATCTGCCGAGGCAGGGGAAGTGTTGACGGTCGTTTTGGATACAGACATCGATATTTCACGCGGCAACAGCATTGTTTCAGCCGATAGCGTCATTGTTCCCGAACAACAATTTCAAGCCGCGCTTTGCTGGTTTGACGATATTCCGCTCAATCTGCGCCGTAAATATTTGCTGAAGCACACTACCCAAACCACGCCCGTAAAAATCAGCGAAATTGCCTACGTTTGGGACGTGAATACCCTCAGCCGGGTTGAATCTGCCGAAACGCTCAAGCTCAACGATATCGGCAGCGTCAGCTTCAAAACCCAACAGCCGCTCGCCGCTGCCGCATACGAAGACAACCATGCTCAAGGCGCGTTTATTTTGATTGACGAAGCCACCAACCATACTGTCGCGGCAGGCATGATACGCAAAGTCAGCGAAACAAACAGTTTTGAAATTTAAAAGAAAAGTTGAAATAAAAAAAGGCCGTCTGTTGTTCAGACGGCCTGTTATTTTATCCAAGTCAGAAATGCTTATGCGCCGTAAACCGGATATTTATTGCACAAAGCAGTCACTTGTTCGCGGACTTTGGCGAGGTTGGCTTCATCTTCGGGATTGGCCAATACGTCGGCAACCAAGTTTGCCAATACGCGCGCGTCGGCTTCGTTAAAACCACGAGTGGTCATGGCGGCAGAGCCGATGCGGATGCCGGAGGTAACGAATGGTTTTTCCGGATCATTCGGGATGGCGTTTTTGTTGACAGTGATGTGAGCTTTGCCCAAAGCGGCTTCGGCGGCTTTACCGGTGATTTTCATCGGTTGCAGGTCAACAAGGAAAACGTGGCTTTCGGTACGGCCGGAAACGATGCGCAAACCACGTTTAACCAACTCTTCCGCCATGGCGGCAGCATTGATTTTCACTTGTTTTGCGTATTCTTTGAACTCAGGTTGCAACGCTTCTTTAAACGCTACGGCTTTGGCAGCGATAACGTGCATCAGCGGACCGCCTTGCAGGCTTGGGAAGATGGCAGAGTTCAGCGCTTTTTCGTGAGTATTGTCACGGCACAAAATCACACCGCCGCGAGGGCCGCGCAGGGTTTTGTGGGTGGTGGTGGTGACGAAGTCGCAGAATGGCACCGGGTTAGGATATTCGCCGCCGGCAATCAGGCCGGCATAGTGCGCCATGTCGACAAAGAGGTATGCGCCGACTTTATCGGCGATTTCGCGGAATTTCGCCCAGTCGATTTGTAGCGCGTAGGCAGATGCACCGGCCACAATCATTTTGGGTTTGTGTTCAAGAGCCAAGCGTTCTACTTCGGCATAATCGAGAACTTCGTTTTCATCCAAACCATAAGTAATGGCGTTGTAGAGTTTGCCGGAGATGTTAACGCTTGCGCCATGGGTCAAGTGGCCGCCGTGTGCCAGAGACATGCCCAAAATGGTGTCGCCCGGTTTCAAAACAGAAGCATATACGGCTTGGTTGGCTTGGGAGCCGGAGTGCGGTTGGACATTGACATATTCTGCGCCAAACAACTCTTTAGCACGGTCAATCGCTAATTGTTCAACAATATCAACGTATTCACAGCCACCGTAGTAGCGTTTGCCAGGATAGCCTTCAGCGTATTTGTTGGTCAATTGCGAACCTTGGGCTTCCATAACGGCACAGCTGACGTAGTTTTCAGAGGCGATCAGCTCGACATGGTCTTGCTGGCGCTTGTCTTCTTGGGCGATGGCTGCTGCCAAATCGGGGTCATATTGTGCAAGGGTAACGCTTTTTGAAAACATGTTCTCGATTCCTTTGTGATGGGCTGAAAATATAGGATGGAGTGCTGCGAATTGGTTCAAGATGAACTATTTTTCTTGCATTGTCAACAATTGTGTCGGGTGTTTGGTTTCAGACGGCCTGAGATTGAAGGGTTTATTTGAAAATATCATCTTGTTTTAAATGAAAATCCATTTTTTCCAGAAGCGCGGCTAAATCGGCTTCTGCTTGGGCGGCTTTAAGATTTTTTGCCAGTTCTACCAAGGCTACCGCATTTAATCGTTCTTTCTCCAGCCGTAGGGCTTCTTCGCTGAAGATTTTGATATTGTCTGCCGATTCGGCATCTATTTTTTCAAATGGATAAAACGATTCTTCGTGTACGGCCAAACCGTCGGGCAGGGGCGCGGCATGGTTGAAATCGGCATCATTGACCGGCATCCATGAAGGATGGTTCTCAAGCAGGATAAATTGTCCGTCCATGCCGTTGATATGACGGAATAGGGTGGTTCGGCCATTGTGTAAACGCATAAGCCCGATTGTATGCCCAAGTCGGCAAGCCGTCTATAAAGCCGTTTCTTTCTATTTTGGCGCTAACTTATGTTGATATTATTAATTTTGATGTAAAACAGTTTCGACTTAAAAAAGACTGGATAAAACGCCCGTGTTTGTTATAATGAAGCTAAAGATTGATTCGTCCTAGTTTTTGACAGCAGTACTTTTTTATTTAATTAACAAGAGAGGAAAACAAAATGTTTCCAGAATATCGCGATTTGATTTCTAAACTGAAACAAGAAGATGCACACTTTGCCCGTTTGTTTGACGAGCACAATGAGCTGGACGATAAAATCACCGGTTTGGTTAACAACCCTGTTACCAGCGGTGCCGAAGAGATTGAAGAGTTGAAAAAAGCCAAACTCAAACTCAAAGACGAATTGTATGCTCTTCTGCAAAAAGCAGCAGGCAAATAATTAAAAATTGAATAAGGCCGTCTGAACGGTATGATAGGAATCTCGGATTTCGTTTCATACTGTTTCAGACGGCCTTTTTACTTGTTTGGTATTTTGTTATTTCTATTAGCACAATTTAACTTTTAATTGTAAATCACTCTTAATTGCATTGAAAATTCTGTTAAGTTTATTTAAAATCCAAACTAATTTTCATTTTAATTTTAAACAAACAAAACCAAGAGAAACAATGCAATGAAAACATTCACACTCGCCATTTTGCCTTTGGCGTTAATTAGTGCATTCTCACACGCAGCTGAAGAGAAAGCCGTTGAGCAGGCTGAAGTCGATACCGTTTACGTTACTGCCGAGAAACAGTTGCAACAGTCGCTCGGCGTATCGCGTATTTCTAAAGACGACATCGACAAACGCCCTGCAGCCAATGATATTTCCGAATTTGTCCGCACCATGCCTGGGGTCAACCTGACCGGCAATACGGCAACAGGTCAGCGTGGCAACAAACGCCAAATCGACTTGCGCGGTATGGGCCCTGAAAACACTTTGATTTTGATTGACGGCAAGCCGGTTAATTCGCGCCAGTCCGAGCGTATCAGTATGCGCGGTGAACGCAATACGCGTGGCGACAGCAACTGGGTGCCGGTTGAAGAGATTGAATCCATTACCGTCTTGCGCGGTCCGGCAGCGACCCGTTACGGCTCTGGCGCGATGGGCGGCGTGGTCAATATTGTCACCAAAAAAGTGTCTAAAGAATTTAAAGGCCAAGTCAATCTGTATGCCAATCAGCCGCAAGACAGCAAAGAGGGCGCAACCCGCCGTATCGGCTTTAATTTGAGCGGCCCGATTATTCAAGATACTTTGGGCTTCCGCATTTACGGCAACCTGAATAAAACGGATGCAGATGCTGCCGATATTAATGCCGGACACGGTAATGACAGCGCGGCCGGTGTCGAAGGCGTACGCAATAAAGACATTGCAGGCCGTCTGCAATGGAAAATCAACCCAGCGCAAACGCTGATTTTAGACAGCAGTTACAGCCGTCAGGGCAATATCTACAACGGCGATACGCAAAACAGCAATCCGCGTTCTGCTTTGGTTAATTCTTTGGCTGACAACAAAGCCGAAACTGCCCGCTTATACCGTTCCGCTTATTCTTTAACGCATGATGGCGCGTGGGATTGGGGCGATACCAAAAACGTAATCAGTTATGAGCGCACGGTCAACAGCCACTTGCCTGAAGGTTTGGCAGGTGGTCCGGAAGGCAGCTATACAGGCTTGGATTTTGTTCAAAGCCGTCTGAAAAACCTGCGTTTCAGCAGCGAAGCAAATATTCCGTTTAAACTTGGTGTCGATAATGTATTGACGGTTGGTGCGGAATTTACTGACAGTAAATTGGACGATCCTGCTTCCAATACTCAGGGATTTAAAGACCAAGGTAAAACCGATGTGTTTAACGGTATCTCCGCAACGCGCGGCGGTAAGGCTTCGCAACGTAACTGGGCGGCCTACGTTGAAGACAATATTTCGTTGACCGACAAAACCCATCTGATTCCGGCCATCCGCTTCGACCACAACAGCGACAGCGGCAGTAACTGGAGTCCGGCTTTGAACTTCTCGCATCAAATCGGCGAAAACTGGTTGGTCAAAGGCGGTGTTGCCCGCGCGTACAAAGCACCAAACCTGTATCAAACCAATCCTGACTTTATCCTGTACACACGCGGTCAAGGCTGTCCGCTCAATGCGCCGAACAGCGTCCGTTGCTATTACATGGGCAACAACAATTTGAAACCTGAAACCAGTATCAATAAAGAGATTGGTCTTGAGTTCAACAAAAACGGCTGGCAGGCTTCCGCGACTTATTTCCATAATGCGTACCGCAATAAAATCGTAATTGGCGACCAGCTTATTGCCACCAGCAATATCGGCAACTGGCTCCTGCAATGGGAAAATACGCCGAAAGCGACTATTTCGGGTATCGAAGGCAACTTGGTGATTCCGTTGCATGACACACTCAAGTGGAGCAACAATTTCACTTATATGCACAAATCTGAAGATTATCAAGGCAATCCATTGTCTTTGGTGCCGAAACACACCATCAACAGCACATTGTCTTGGACACCGAACGAACGCTTCGATGCCAACCTGACCTTTACCCACTACGGTCGCACCAAGCCGCGCGGCGTGGCGATTAATAGATTGGAACGAGACGGCAATCCTCGTGCAGGCGTGGCAGCGTTGTCTTCCGAACACAGCCAAACCCAAGTCGGCTCTTACGGCATTTGGGGCATCAATGCAGGCTACAACTGGAACAAACGCGTGGCCGTCCGTGGCGGTATCAGCAATCTGTTTGACAAAAAACTGTATCGCACAACTGCCGGCGCACAAACTTATAACGAGCATGGCCGTGCTTTCTACGGCAGTTTGAAAGTATCGTTTTAAGTAGAGGCGTATTAAATCAGGCCGTCTGAAACGGTGTGAAATGAAATCTAGGATTTCTGACACATGGTTTCAGACGGCCTTTTTGATTTTAAATTTAGGAGTATTTGTTGTTACGGAATTTGCTTCACTTTTAAGAAAAGTAAAAGGGTGGCATTCGCCGCCCTGAGAATACAAACTACTTATTCGACCCAAGTCACCATTTCTTCAATCGGTTTGCGTGATTTTTTGGTGATTTCTTTGGCTCGATAGCCGAATGTTGCCGCTACGGATACACCCCATTCATTGGCATCAAACAGGCCTTCTGCTGCCAATACTTCGTTCATTTTATCGTAGTTGAAGCCTTCGATTGGACAGGAATCGATGCCGATGGCGGCTGCGCCTGTGAGCATATTGGCCAAAGCAATATAGGTCTGTTTACCGCTCCAGTCGAAGAGTGCGCGTTGGTCGTCGGCAATTTTAATGTCGGTTTCTTGGAAGCTTTTGTATCTTGCCAATGCTTTTTCCAGCTGCTCTCCTTGCAGACCCCTGCGTTCGGCAACACTGCGGAAGAACGGGGTATCGTAACGGGCATTTTTCTTGGCAAGGATAATCACCAGATGGCTGCAGTCGTCCAGTTGGAATTGCATCCCCCAGCTGAAAGGCTTGATTTTCTCACGCAGGGCTTTGTTTTGAATCACCAAGAATTTCCATGGCTCGGAGCCGACAGAGCTGGGCGAGAGGCGGGCAAATTCTAAAATCGCTGCAAAATCTTCTTGGCTGATTTTTTTGTTGGGATCGTAATAACGGGTGGAGCAGCGATTTTCGAATACTTGCAGCATTTGTTCGCGTGTAATTTTACTCATTGGTTTTTCCTAATAAATGAAGATGTTATTTTGACCGTTTTGCCGATATCCGGTTTGCGTGAATTGGAGGAGAAAATAGGATAGGGCAGCACTATGTTAAATCAAACCCTGCGGTTAGGCTATCTTTTAATTTTGAATTTCGCAGAAAAAATCGATTAAGTATCAATATGAATATGAAAAGGCCGTCTGAAATTTTAAAAGTGAAGTTTCAGACGGCCTTTGATTTCAAATCCTGATTACAGATGCGGATTCATCAGGTTTTCTGGTGAGAGGATGCGGTTGAGCTCTTCTTCGCTCAACAGGCCGCGCTCTAGTACGACTTCGCGTACGCCTTTGCCGGTTTGGGCGCAGATTTTGCCGACCAAATCGCCGCTGTGGTGGCCGATGTACGGATTCAGGTAAGTGACCAAACCGATGGAGTTGAAAACGTAGCGTTCGCAGATTTCGCGGTTGACCGTAATGCCTTTGACGCATTTTTCGGACAGGTTGACCGCGGCGTTGCCCAAGAGGGAAATAGTTTCAAACATACATTGGGCGATGACCGGCTCCATGACGTTCAGCTGCAACTGACCTGCTTCGGCCGCGAAAGTGATGGTGGTGTCGTTGCCGATGACTTTGAAGCACACTTGGTTGACGACTTCAGGAATTACCGGATTGACTTTGGCCGGCATGATGGAAGAACCGGCCTGCAATTCAGGCAGATTGATTTCTTTCAAACCGGCGCGCGGGCCGGAAGAGAGCAGGCGCAAGTCGTTACAGATTTTGGACAGTTTGACGGCTGTGCGTTTCAATGCGCCGTGTACCATCACATATGCGCCGCAGTCGGAGGTCGCTTCGATCAGGTTTTCAGTCAGTTTGCAAGGCAGGCCGCTGACTTCGGAGAGTTTCTCAACGACTAAAGCCGCATAGCCTTTGGGTGTATTCACGCCCGTACCGATGGCGGTAGCGCCGAGGTTGACTTCAAGCAGCAGGGAGCGGGTGCGGTCGAGGTTGAGGATTTCTTCTTCCAGCAATACTTGGAAAGATTGGAATTCTTGGCCGGCAGTCATCGGCACGGCATCTTGAAGTTGGGTGCGACCCATTTTCAAAACGTCTTTAAACTCTTCGGCTTTGGCGGCAAAGGCGTTTTTCAGGATAGCCAGTTTGTCGAGCAATTCGCCGATGCTGTAATACACGGCAAGGCGGAAGCCGGTAGGATAGGCGTCGTTGGTGGATTGGCTGGCGTTGACATGGTCCATCGGATTGACGATGTCGTAGCGGCCTTTTTCGTATCCCAACACTTCCAGTGCAAGGTTGGCAATGACTTCGTTGGTGTTCATGTTGACCGAAGTACCGGCGCCGCCTTGATAAACGTCGGACGGGAATTGGTCGAGGCAACGGCCTTTGACCAATACTTCATCGCAGGCTTTTTCGATGGCGGCCGCGATTTCCGGCTTGATGGCACCCAATGCGCCGTTGGCTTGCGCGGTGGCTTTTTTAACCATGACCATGCTGCGGACAAATTGCGGTACGTCGGAAATTTTTTGTGTGGAAATTTTAAAGTTTTCAATGGCGCGCAAAGTATGGATGCCCCAATATACTTCAGCAGGGATCTCGCGGTCGCCTAGTAAATCGTGTTCGATTCGTACAGTCATTTCTCTTACCTTCTCGTATAGTTGTGTTGGTGTGCATTATGCGTTTGGAACATTAGCCCAGTTCGGCAAGATTGTCCAGTCTATAAGGCTTAATCGTCAGGATGAAAGCGCGCCGCTTCGCGTTCCTTGGCAACCGTATCTTTGTCTTTCAGCTTCGCGCCCAGACCCAACATTTTTTCGTATTCGGATTGCGGTGTGCCGTCTTCCTGCATACCGAACGCGCTGGCATTGACCCAGAGGGCGAGTAGGGAAACGATAATGGCGAAAAAGCCGACGATATACCAAAACATTTTTTTCTTCCTTGTGTGTCTGCGTGTGCAGATTGTTGTGGTTTGTAAAGATGTGAATGTAGCACAAACGCGGTTGGGTTTAAATTCTTCTCCCGCATCCTTTCATTGATTTACCTGTAAGTGTTTAGAAAGGAAAAGGCCGTCTGAAAAGTAAGACTTTTCAGACGGCCTTGAGGCTTTGTCGGGAAGATTAGCCGCCGCATGCGCCGCAGCAACCGCCTTCGCCGTGGCCGCCACGTTTTTCTTCGTTATTGATAACGGGCAGCTCGGTTTCTTCGGTTTGCTCTTTTTTATCTTCAGGCAAATCGTTTACTTTGATTTTGTTTTCTTCGGCCATGATACATCCTTTCAATGGATTGAGGAGTGGAAAGATTCATAAAGATAGCATCTTTAAGCGGATAAACCAAGCAGTACAAAACTGCCTTGTGATAATGCCATGACTTGGAACAATAAATTTGCTTGTAAAAGCGTTAAGGCCGTCTGAAAAAATCCAATGAAGAGTGTTGGTTTTTATGGTTTGAAATGGCAGCAGAAAGATTTAAGAATGCTTGATCTGAAAGGATAAACTGACATTGATTTCAAAAAACAATACAATGTTATCATCATCTGGAACAGTCAATTTATCGGAGCATATATGTATTCACACCACAGCGAACGCCATTTTAGCGACCGTAACAACTGGCTTCGGGCAAGCGTATTGGGTGCCAATGACGGCCTGATTTCCACTGCCTCGCTGTTGACGGGCGTAGCCGCTGCCGCGCCAGATTTCCAAACCCTGCTGTTGACGGGCGTTTCGGCGCTTATCGGGGGCGCAGTGTCAATGGCGGCGGGGGAGTATGTTTCTGTGTCCAGCCAATCGGATACGGAAAAAGCCGATTTGCACAAAGAACGCCACGAATTGGCAAATAATCCTGATGCGGAATTGGAAGAGCTGACGGAAATTTACCGCCGCCGCGGTTTGTCCGACCCGCTCGCCGCAGAAGTGGCCAAAGCCTTGATGGAACACGATGCGCTCGCCGCCCACGCGCGCGACGAAATCGGCATTACCGAAACCTCTGCCGCCCAACCCATGCAGGCCGCGCTGGCTTCTGCCGCTTCATTTTGTGCCGGCGCGATTTTGCCTTTACTGGTTGCATTGACGGCTTCTAGTGCCATTGTTCCGGCCTTGGCGGTTTCCACTTTGTGCGGACTGGCCGGACTGGGCTATGTCTCCGCCAAACTTGGCGGCGCGCCCGTCGTTCCTGCCGTTTTGCGCGTGTGCCTGTGGGGCATTGCGGCATTGGTGATAACCGGATTTATTGGAAAATTGGCAGGCGTGGCTGTCTGAATTTAAGGCCTTATATTCTTTTAAACCTGTATCCAGTAAAATTGAAAATCTATTTGATCGCTAAAGGCCGTCTGAAAATTTTTCAGACGGCCTATGGTGCTTGTATTTACTTATTACAAACTGTTTTGTCATGACTTATCCGATTCCCAAACCCCGTGAAAAATCCCGTTGGCTTAATCTGTCTCAAGGCTCGTTGCCCTTGGCTTTGGCGCGTTATTTGCCGCATAAGCAGCTCAAGGTTGTCTTGACCCAAGATGCGGAACAGGCGCTACGCCTTCAGACGGCCTGGCTGTTTTTCCGTCCGCACGATACGGCAGTGTTTCTGCCGGACTGGGAAACGCTGCCTTACGAGCGTTTTTCGCCGCATCAGGATTTGGTGTCGGAGCGCTTGTCGGCATTGTGGCAGATTAAAAGCGGCGCGGCGGACGTGTTGTTCGTACCGGTTGCCACGGCGATGCAGAAGCTGCCGCCTGTGCCGTTTCTGGCAGGGCGCACGTTTTGGCTGAAAACAGGACAGACTTTGGATATAGGCCGTCTGAAAAGTGATTTGGTGGATGCGGGTTACAACCATGTTTCCCACGTTGTCGCGGCGGGCGAGTTTGCCGTGCGCGGCGGCATTGTCGATTTGTTCCCGATGGGCAGCGAAATGCCGTACCGCATTGATTTGTTTGACGATGAAATCGACAGCATCAAAACCTTTGACACTGAAACGCAGCGCACCATCTCCCCCGTTTCTGAAATCCGCCTGCTGCCGGCGCACGAGTTCCCCACCGACAGCGAGGCGCAAAAAATCTTCCGCAGCCGTTTCCGCGAGGAAGTCGATGGCAATCCGAACGATGCGGCTGTGTACAAAGCCGTCAGCAACGGCCATTTCGGTGCAGGCGTGGAATATTATCTGCCGCTGTTTTTTGAAAACGAGTTGGAAACGCTGTTTGACTATATCGGCGAAGATGCGTTGTTTGTTTCATTGGGCGATGTTCACGCCGAGACAAACCGCTTTTGGAGCGACGTCAAATCGCGTTACGCCATGGCGCAGGGCGATGAAACTTATCCGCCTTTGCTTCCACAGTATTTGTATCTCTCTGCTGATATTTTTGCAGGCCGTCTGAAAAACTACGGACAGGTGCTGCCCGATGTTTCCGGTAAGGAACATACTCTGCCCGACCTTGCCGTCAACCGCCAAGCAGATGAACCGTTGCAGGCATTGAAGGATTTTCAGACGGCCTTTGACGGACGAATTTTGCTGTGCGCTGAAAGTTTGGGACGGCGCGAAACCATGCTCGGTTTCTTGCAGCAAAACGGTTTGAAAGCCAAACCTGTATCCGATTGGCAGGGCTTTTTGTCGGCGCATGAGCCGCTGATGATTACAGTGGCGCCGTTGGCTTACGGGTTTAAATTAGAAGATCAAAACATCGCGGTTATTACCGAATCCGATCTTTATCAATATGTTGCCCGCTCGCGCAAACATCATCGTAAGAAACACGCCGCCGTTTCAGACGGCCTGTTGCGCGACCTTGCCGAAATCAATATCGGCGACCCTGTCGTGCACGAAGAACACGGCATCGGCCGATATATGGGCTTGGTCACAATGGACTTGGGCGGCGAAACCAACGAAATGATGTTGCTCGAATACGCGGGCGAAGCGCAGCTTTATGTGCCTGTTTCGCAACTGCATTTAATCAGCCGCTATTCAGGTCAGGCGCATGAAAACGTTACTTTGCACAAGCTCGGCAGCGGTGCGTGGAACAAGGCGAAACGCAAAGCCGCTGAGAAAGCGCGTGATACCGCCGCCGAGTTGCTCAACCTCTACGCCCAACGCGCCGCCCAATCGGGACACAAATTTGAAATCAACGAGTTGGACTATCAGGCGTTTGCCGACGGTTTCGGCTACGAAGAAACCGAAGACCAAGCCGCCGCCATTGCTGCCGTAATTAAAGACTTGACGCAGGCGAAGCCGATGGACCGCCTTGTGTGCGGTGATGTCGGCTTCGGCAAAACCGAGGTCGCCCTGCGCGCCGCGTTTGTGGCGGTGATGGGCGGCAAACAGGTCGCCGTACTCGCTCCGACCACGCTTCTGGTCGAGCAGCACGCGCAAAACTTTGCCGACCGCTTCGCCGATTTTCCCGTGAAAGTCGCCAGCCTTTCGCGTTTCAACAACAGCAAAGCCACCAAAGCCGCGCTGGAAGGCATGGCAGACGGCACGGTCGATATCGTTATCGGTACGCACAAATTGGTTCAGGACGACATAAAATTCAAAAACTTAGGTTTAGTGATTATCGACGAAGAACACCGCTTCGGCGTGCGCCAAAAAGAACAGCTCAAACGCCTGCGCGCCAATGTTGATATCCTCACCATGACCGCCACGCCGATTCCACGCACCCTCAGCATGGCGCTCGAAGGTCTGCGCGACTTCTCGCTGATTACCACCGCACCCAGCCGCCGCCTCGCCGTCAAAACCTTTGTCAAACCGTTCAGCGAAGGCAGCGTGCGCGAAGCCGTGTTGCGCGAACTTAAACGCGGTGGGCAGGTATTTTTCCTGCACAATGAAGTGGATACGATTGAAAATATGCGCGAGCGGCTGGAAACCCTGCTGCCCGAAGCCCGCATCGGCGTAGCGCACGGACAACTGCGCGAGCGCGAGCTGGAACAAGTCATGCGCGACTTTTTACAGCAACGATTTAACGTGTTGCTCTGTTCCACCATCATCGAAACCGGCATCGACATCCCCAACGCCAACACCATCATCATCAACCGCGCCGACAAATTCGGACTGGCACAATTGCACCAGCTTCGTGGGCGTGTCGGCCGCAGCCACCACCAAGCCTACGCCTACCTGCTCACGCCCGAATACATCACCAAAGACGCAGAAAAACGCCTCGACGCCATCGCGGCGGCAGACGAACTCGGCGCAGGTTTCACCCTCGCCATGCAGGATTTGGAAATCCGCGGCGCAGGCGAAATCCTTGGCGAAGGGCAGTCCGGCGAAATGATACAGGTCGGCTTCACGCTCTACACCGAAATGCTCAAACAAGCCGTGCGTGACCTCAAAAAAGGCCGCCAGCCCGACCTCGACGCACCGTTGGGCATCACCACCGAAATCAAACTGCACAGCCCCGCCCTGCTGCCTGAAAGCTACTGCCCCGACATCCACGAACGGCTCGTCCTCTACAAACGCCTCGCCGTCTGCGAAACCGTGCAGCAAATCAACGCCATACATGAAGAACTGGTCGACCGCTTCGGCCTGCCCGAACAACCCGTCAAAACCCTGATTGAAAGCCACCACTTACGGCTTGCGGCAAAAGAATTGGGTATAGATGCCATCGATGCGACCAGCGAAGCCGTCACCGTTACCTTCGGCAATCACCACCAAATCGACCCGACAGAAATCATCCTGCTGATTCAGACAGATAAAAAATACCGGCTGGCAGGGGCAGACAAGTTGAAGTTTACGGCTCAGATGGAGGATGTGGGGACGAGGATTAAGACGGTGAAGAGTGTGTTGAAGACTTTGAAAGAAAGAGTGATAGCAAACTAGGGGCTAGTGAAAAGAGGTCGTCTGAAATTTTGCAGACGACCTGCAATACCATTTATACAGAAAACAGAATATCATTGGTGATGTCTAGAACAAGTTTAGCCTGTATAAGTATAGTATGCACCATGAAGTACACATATAGTTTAAAAATTTCACACAACTATTTTTTTAGCAATCTATACTACCAAATTGTCAATCAATTTCAAAATAATTAGCATATAAAATATTAAATTAAAAAGGATACGCAATGCTTCATGCTGTTATACATGGTAAAAGCAGTCGCTGGTTAAAAGATGCTAAAAAGAAATTTTCTACTCAATCTGAAGGTAACCATCAACGCATACCACGAGAAGATGAAATTACATCTACTATTTTTGGAGTCATGAAATATCTTGATTCTAAAGCCATATACCGTTTTTTTCGTCTTTTATCTAGGCAAGATATTCCAAACAATATTCATATTACTCATGAAATTGTTTTTTGGAGCCGCAAACAACATAAATGGAAGGATAAATCAATAAAGATTACTGAGCCAGATTTGTTAGTATCTTTTTGTGTTGATGGAAAAAAGGAAAACTATATTGTTGAACTAAAATGGGGAATCAACTCTCATTTTATGGAAGATCAATTAGAGAGAGAGTGGGAGAATTTCCAAGAGGAGAAAACATGTTTAATTTATATAGCCAGTAGTATTCACCCTAATTTTTATGAAAAAAAGAAAAATTATCCTTGGTATGCAGTTACTTGGTTGCAGTTTTTAGAGATAGTGTTAGCAGAATGCAATAATACTGAATTAAAAAATTATCATATTTATATGAATGATCTAAAATTATTTTTAGAAAAGCTGAATATTAAACGATTTAATTTCTTTCCTTTACTTCGTATCCCAAGTTATTTAGTATGGGATAATAAAACATTTGAATTAGTAGATTTTACTAGGATCAATGTTCCTCAATTGAAAAACCAATGGAAGGTTAACAATGGATAATTATTTAGAACAAGGCAGGAATATTACAACTGCATTAAACGAATTGGATAAATTTTTTATAGAAATTAATGCACTAAAGTATCTACTAATCAATACGTTAGATAAATTTCTTGATAGTAGTACAAAATTTAAAGCTTCAAATCATAAAGAAAGTTATCATTATTCAAATAGCGGGTATTTAGTACCTTGGTGTAATATAAGTATCGCCATATTTGATAAGAAAAAAAGAAAATTAACCGATGATCTAGCTTATAGGTTTATTAACTTCCAATTTTCATTTAGTGATGAAAGTGTTGCAATTCCTAATCAAATAGATAGACCTCTAATTCATATTAGTTCATCAGGTATAAGGCATGATAGCGAATGGTTTATTAAATATCCAATAGAAGAAATTTTATATTTTGATGAAGAGCCTGGATCATTTTCGTTAGAAAATAATGCGATTATCTGGTCAAACTATGACTACGGAGATAAATTTTGGCATTATAGTATCGACTTATTGAAAATAAATTCCCATAACTTCCAAGAACTCTTAATTAACCCCGTATACCGTCTTTTACATGAAGAACCATTACAGATAGTACCAAACTCGGCCTTGGATAATGCTTTAATTCGATACGAAAACTTGGAAAGCATCATAAAATAATAATGTGAAACTAACTCAAATTTTTACCAACAATAAGCCATAGCCCGCATGAAAGCTGCAGATAGGGTGTGTACGGCACGAACGCACACGGGCTTTGAATGTAAAAAAGGTCGTCTGAAACAATTTTCCAGCTTTCAGACGACCTTTTGTCAAATATTATTGGCAGCGGCTCAATGCCAACCTTAAGCCCGATCCGATTTCTTCAGGGCTGTTATCCAATGATAAAATTACATCGTCTGCATCAATGGCATCCCACGTTTCCAGCTTGACATGGCGGCTCGGGCTGATTTTCAGGCAGCCGTTGTGCAGCCAAATATCTCCGCTCATCATGTTTTTAAATAGTGCACGTCAAACCTACATACAGGGGAGTGTGCGGCACGCATGCATGCTTTAAGTGTGAATACAGAAGCAGTATAAAAAGGTCGTCTGAAAATAGCAAAACTGTCAGATTAAATAATATCCACTCTACGGCTAATAAATTGATTAGGAAATGATGATGAAAATTAAGGCAACATGCTGGGAGTAACAGGCTTGATATTATCCGGCTGCTTTTTCACTGATGAAATTAAGTTGGAAGATATTCAGAATTTTAAAATTACTGTCAATGAAGCTAAGGATAATAGACAGGTGCATTTGACAGGCTTATTAGGCAATAGTGCAATGGGTATTTCAGATATCAAAACAACTAGCCGCAACGATGAGCTGAATATTACTTTATTTCAAAAATTAGCAGGTTCGGAATACTCAGGAACATTAGATAAAGAAATTGCTCTTGAAAGCAATATCAAGAAGATTACTTATGGTTCTAAACACGAGATGATATGGCAAGACTAAAAATTATAGTAGAGGCCGTCTGAAAAAGATTCAGACGGCCTTTAAAATTATAAATAGGATAGATTTTTTGACTATCCTATTTCGATAACATTTTAAGATTTTTCTGCACAAAAAAAGGAATACAGCAACTGTATCATCTCGGTTACCCTCGGGTCGGCAATGTAATATTGCCGTTCCCGATGGTTTACTTCAAACGATACCAAACCGGCTTCACGCAGTAGCGCTAATTGGCTGGACATTGCCGCTTGCGGCAGTCCGGATGATTCAGCCAACTCGGTTACATTGTGCGGCCTTTCATGTAGTTTGCACAATACGGCGAGACGGTTGGGATTGGCCAGAAGTTTGAGAAAAGCGGTGGCTTCTTCGTAGGGCGGTTGATTGTCGGCAATGGTCATTTTTCACGCTTTTCGGCAAATGAGGAGGTCGAATTATCAGTCATAATGGCCTCAGCAGCAACTTTCAGACGGCCTTTGCTTAATGATTCCATGGCATTTTGGCCAGCAGGCGAGCCATGCCGCAGAATCCGGTTAGCCCGGCCGTTAATAGGCCTGCGCCGACCATCACGTCTATCAGATAAAACCAAGGCGATACCAACCAACCTGCCAGCACGCCCAACAGAATCAAACTGCCCGCAATGGTTTGCACCTGCCGTATGATATCCGGTGCGGCACGGTCGGCAACAATAGGAAGCCCTGCAGCCTTCCATGCCAGTAAGCCGCCTTCTAGAATATAACATTCGCGACCTTGGCCAAGCGTTGACAATATTGTTTCTGCCCGTGTTGTACGTTTACCGCTCAGGCAATAAAAAATCAGGCATGGGGCTGTATCATCGGGCAGTTTGTCTCGCTGCCGTTCAGGCGGAAGGGATAATGCACCGACAATATGCCCGCCCCGATATTCGGCTTGGCTTCGGATGTCCACTGCCAACGCGCCCTCACGGATTTTTGCCATTGCTTCGGAAGGCGTGATTCGCGGGAGTTGTCCGACCGTACTCATGTTTTGCCTTCGTTATTTTTTGTTGATGCGGCAGGTGTTGATGCCCAATAAGCTGTACAGTGCGCAATTGCCAATCAGTGCTGTACCCAGGGGGATGATGCCCAGCCAACCCCACCAGCCAATTTGTCCGGTAGCGGCTGCAGCAATCAGCGCTACGCCGATAACAATACGGATTACGCGATCCAAAGTACCCAAGTTTCGTTTCATTTTATTGCTCCTTGTTTCAGAATGAATCATCTATAAATAAATATATATAATAAAAATCATATATTAGAAATATTATATCCCTAAAAATGACTTTGTCAAATTATTTGTAACCATGCAGTTTGGAATAGGGATAGGTATTGGTTTGTTTGGTTGGTGTAAATGATCGCTTAAGCATCTGATTTAAAATAAAAGAACGATATGATTTTTATATATAAAAAAGGCCGTCTGAAAACTGAATTTCAGACGGCCTTTGGTTTTAATAAGTTCGGTTATACAGTTTGTGAGTATGTAAACGAAGGGGCTTTTTTATTTGGAAGGTGGTTGGGCATATCCGTTATCGGCTGGAAATGCGTCAGGTTCGCTGGTTTTTTGTGTCGGTTCGTACAGTTCAAAAATTGCTGTACCAATTACACCGGTGTTTTTGATGGAGCCTTTATCCGAGTTTGCGGCGTAAGAGTCTTCTGGATTGCTGAATACAAAAGATGCTACAGCATCGTCACTTTTACGGAAGCCTTCGATTACCAGTGAATCATGTGGGTACAGAACATAGCCATCTGAGTATCTGCTGGCTGCTTGGCCTGAGACGACATCCAAACCATCTACGCTGGCTACGATTTCCAAAGTTTTATTGCTATTGTTCTTATAAACCAAACGGTATGACTGACCGTCTTTCCCTTGTAAAAAGTAGTTGCTGCCGTCGCGGAAGATTGGAAACAGGTCGCCATTGTCAGATTGTACGGATAATTCTACTTTACCTGCGGCTAAAGAAATCGAGTTGATTTTTTTACCACGATAATCTTTGGCAGAGTAATTCAATACGCCTTCTGCCAAAGGGTTTTTAGTAACACGGCGCAAATCTACGGAATGAACGGAAGACTGTACTTCATCTCCCCAGCTGGTCCCTAGTTTTTCTGCTGTTTCTACGCTTTGGTTGGCTATTTCTGATTCGGCTGTGGCAGGAGCTTCGGACGAGGGGGATTGTTGAGAACAAGCAGCCAAAATTGCAGCCAATAGCATTGGCAGCCACAATTTAAATTTTATTTTGAACATAATTGCTCCTGAGATAATTTAATTGGTTAACAATTTGAATACGTTAGATAATATGAAAATTATCCGTATTCTATCCTATTAATCTAATTGGGTAGAAAGCCTGGCTGTAAAAATAAGATAAATTATTTATAGCAATTAAAACATAATGGGATATCTCGAACTGATTTAAAAATAAACCGGACTTTGATTTTATGAGCTTGTATAGTCGATTAATCTGTTTCCGCATAAAAAGGCCGTCTGAAAAGTATCTTTCAGACGGCCTAAATATTTATGTTTTACAGCAAAGGACTCATCAGGCGGACGGCATTTTCCACGAGGCCGCGGAGTTTGGAGCGTTGTTGCCATGATTTGATGGCAATATAGCTGCTGTTTTTAAGGTAGCTGCGCTGCAGGTGGCAGATTTGTTTGGTGGTGTCGCGATCGTAGATAGCGAGGCTGATTTCTAGGTTGAGGAAGAAGCTGCGCATGTCCATGTTGACCGTGCCGAAGAGGGAGTAGTCTTCGTCAATGGTCATGGTTTTGGCATGTAGAAGACCGTCTTCAAACATGGCGATATTGACACCGGCTTCCAGCAACATAGGGTAGTAGGCGCGTGAGGCATAGCGCACCATCAGTGAATCGACTTTGGCAGGCAGTATCAGGGTCACTTTGACACCGCGTTTGGTGGCAACGGTTAATGCCATGAGAAGCGGCTCGTCGGGGACAAAGTAGGGGGTAGTGATCGTGATTTGTTTGGTGGCGGCATAGATGGCGCTGATGATGGTTTCGTAGATAACGAAGCTGCCTTGCTCGGGAGCGGATGGAATAATTTGGGCAACAATATCGCCTTGCTGCATTTTTTCAGGAAGGATTTGGGGCAGCAGGCTTTGGGCTTGGTTGAGGTATGTTTGTACGTTTTGGAGGTTTTCATCGGTTTCGACGGCGAGGTCGGCGAAGAAGACGGCAGACAGTTCCAAAACCATAGGACCTGTACAGCGCATCATGGCATCGACCCATTCTCCGACGCCGGAGTTTTGTTTGAAATAGCGTGGGTCGACGAGGTTGAAGCTGCCGGTATAACCGATTTTACTGTCGATAACGAGGATTTTACGGTGGTTGCGCAGGTCGGTGCGCGTGAATAATGTACGCCAGATGCCGACAGGCAATGAGGTATGTACTCCAACGCCTGCTTGGCGCAGTATCTCTATCCAATTGCTTTCAAAAAAACTCCTGCTGCCGACGGCGTCGGCCAGAATAGCGCAGTCAACGCCTCGATCTGCTGCAGCAAGAATTTCATTTAGAATTTCTTCGATGCGGCCTTTGGGCTCGATAATGTAAAAGGCCAGCAGGCAGGAATGGGTTGCGGCGCGTATGTCTGCAAGCATGCTGTCGATGATGGCATCGGTGGTGGAGAGCAGGCTCATGGCGTTGCCTTTGGTTGCACCCAGCCCCGTTCCTTTTTCGGCAACTTTACTGATGCCGTGGTAACGTGATTTGACTTGGTCGGCAATGTCGAGATAGATATCGGCTAGATGGGTGGCGGCAAAGTTGCGGTAGAAGCGGTTCATTTCTCCGGTACGTTTGGCGCGGGCAATGCCTAGACGAGGCTCGCCGATAAGGATGTAGGCGATGGTTCCGAATACGGGGAAAAGGAATAGGATAATCAGCCAGGCAAAGGTTGAGCCGATGTTTTTTTGTTTGTACAACACGCGCAGCATACAGACGAGTGCGGCGCAGGTGTGGGCGAAGATGAAAATTTCGGTCCAGGTGATGTCTTTTAAAAAATTCATATTCGGTAGCGGGAATGGATGTGTTTTTAAGTTTGAAGGTGTCAGCTGATAAGCTTCAGATATTAAGTATATAGAAAAACCGTCTGAAAGCAAATTTACTCGATAATCGTATTTTTGCTTTCAGACGGCCTTTGAGTTGCTTTAATTAACGGTGATACTGACGGGATAATTCGTGTACGGTATCGACCAAAATTTTGGCGTGTTCCGGATCAGCGTGTTGGTTGATGCCGTGTCCGAGGTTGAATACATGGCCGCTGCCGTTGCCGTAGTCGGCAAGGATGCGTGCGACTTCGGTGCGGATAGATTCCGGTGTGCCAAAGAGGGCGAACGGATCAAAATTGCCTTGCAGGGCAACTTGTTCGCCGACGCGACGGCGGGCTTCGCCGATGTTGCAAGTCCAGTCCAAGCCTAATGCGTCTGCGCCGATTTCTGCCATGCTTTCCAGCCATAAGCCGCCACCTTTCGCAAATACGATAACAGGCACGCGGCGGCCTTCGCTTTCGCGTTTGAGTCCGGCAACGATTTGTCGGATGTACTTCAGGCTGAATTCTTTAAATGCGGCATCGCTCAACACGCCGCCCCAAGTGTCGAAAATTTGTACGGCTTGTGCGCCGGCATCGATTTGGGCGTTGAGATAAGCGGTAACGGCTTGGGCATTGGTGTCAAGGACCTTATGCAGCAAATCAGGGCGTGAATACATCATGGTTTTGATGGTGCGGAATTCTTTGCTGCTGCCGCCTTCAACCATGTAGCAGGCGAGTGTGAACGGGCTGCCGGAGAAGCCGATCAGCGGAACTCGGCCGTCCAGTGCTTTACGGATGGAAGTCACTGCATCAAAGACGTATTGCAGTTTTTCCATGTCGGGAACTTGCAGTTTTGCAATGTCGGCTTCGTGTTGCAAGGCGCGTTCAAATTTCGGGCCTTCGCCTTCGGCAAAATACAGGCCCAAACCCATGGCATCGGGAACGGTCAGAATATCGGAAAACAGAATTGCTGCGTCCAGATCAAAACGTTCTAAAGGCTGGATGGTAACTTCGGTTGCCAGCTCGGTGTTTTTGCACAAATCGAGAAAGCTGCCTGCGCGTGCGCGCGTGGCTTTGTATTCCGGCAGATAGCGTCCGGCTTGGCGCATCATCCAGATGGGCGTGTATTCGACAGGCTGTTTGAGCAGGGCGCGGAGGAAAGTGTCGTTTTTCAGAGCAGTCATGATAAATAGGCTTTCTGATTTGGTGTGTTGGACAAAGTTCAGACGGCCTTAGATATGTATTGAGGCCGTCTGAAATGATTAAATGGTTGGTTCTGTTGTAGATTTCATATTGTCGCTTAATGCGAAATCAGCACATCAATTTGGTTGAGGGAGTGCTGCCGGATGTTCTTCTTCGGCCACGCTTTCCAAAACCAGATTGCGTTGTTCTTGCGCTTTTTGCGGTTGGTCGGTTTCATCAAACACGCGCGCTAGGACTAAATGTGCGGATACGCTGGGTTGCAGGGCGATGCTGGCTTCGAGGTAGCCTTGGGCTTTGCCCCAAAGTTTGCGGC
Organism: Neisseria sp. P0016.S008; assembly: GCF_051957775.1. Classification (NCBI taxonomy): domain Bacteria; kingdom Pseudomonadati; phylum Pseudomonadota; class Betaproteobacteria; order Neisseriales; family Neisseriaceae; genus Neisseria; species Neisseria sp. P0016.S008. The sequence goes on along the minus strand of NZ_JBQCWB010000001.1, from coordinate 190,783 downwards.
CGTAGGCCAGTTGGCCAAGATACATCAACAGCGGTGCATTGTCGGGTTGTTCCTGCAGCCAAGAATCTGCCAAGTCGATGGCTTTTTGTTGCTCGCGCTCGCTTAGGAAACGCACGGATTCGACAAATGCTTCCAATAGCTCGGGTTGGCGGGTTTGCGGATAATGGGTTTTAACCCATTTGACCGCTTCGGCATACAAGCCCAAGCGCTCGTATTTTTCGGCAATCGCGACGCACAATTCGCCAGACTTCACACTTTCGGGAATCTGTTTCAAACAGGCTTTCAGACTGCCTGCATCGGTTGCTTCGCTTAAGAGGCGGCGATATGCCCAATTTTGATACTGTTCAGCTTCGTAATCGTTGATGGCGCCGGCTTTGACCAGTTTTTCCGCTTTTGCCAAGACATCTGAAGCATCGCCATGATCAAAGGCATAACGTAATTGCAGGCGGACCAGGCGGCTTAAGTTGCTATTGATTTTTGCTGCGGCTTCAAGGTTTTGTGCGGCAGTCGGATAATCGCGGCGGCTCAGTGCAGATTCGGCCAGCAAAAGATGGCGGGAAAGCTGTTGTTTTTGTGGCAGCTGTTCGATTTCGTGCAGGTAGTGGTCGCGCAATTCGAAGTTTTCCATTTGGTCGGCCGCGTGCGCGCCCAACATCAAAGCCAGGGTACGGTTGTCGCCTGCTTCTTTGTTTTGCAAGACTTTGGCGGCTTCTTGTTCGGCTTTTTCAAAACGGCCTTCAAAATATGCCAGACCTGCGCTGTTCAAAGAGGCAGAAGCCTGACGGCCTTTGCGGGCAATGCCGAAGCGTTGCATACGCGCCGGAATGTTCAAGAGGCCGAACACGAATTTAATCAGGAAATACAAGACGAATACGCTCAACAGCAGACCTAAAACAAAGGCATGCAGATTGATACGCAGCATGGTTTGCTCAACAACGACGTACACGTTGCCGGTATAAATGCCGGAAGCTAAGGCTAAACCGACGGCGGCGGCAAACAGAATGACAATCCAAACGACGGTTTTCATGCTTGCTCTCCTTTAATTTTGGCAGCAGGCTTGGTTTGGTTTTGTGGTTTGGCAGCTTCGGCGGCCGGTTCTTTTTTGTTTTCAGACGGCAAAGCAGGTGCTTCCAGAGATTGAGGTGCAGAAGCGGCAGCCGGTGCAGCAGTTGTGGCTTGCTCGGTAGTCGCAGCCGGAGCGGAAGCGGTTTTGTCGGCAGCTTGGGTTTGCGTAGCTTCTTCGGTCGTCATTTGTGTACGCGAACCTTCTTGATAAGCACGAACTGCGCTTAAGCTGGCTTTCAGGCTGTCGTCTGAAATCATGCGGACATCAAGGGCTTTGAGTTCGGCCAACTCTTTCAGCCATGACTGCGTAGCAGGGGATTTGCTGTCAAAGTATTGCTTCACGCTTGCTTCAACGTTGTTCAAATCGCTTTGATACACTTCGCCGTTGTGTTGCAACAGGGCAATGCGCGCATCCAAAAGGCGCAGGCGCAGGTTTTCACGGATGAAGTAGGTTTGTTCGGGCGAAATCAACATGGCGTCGTTGCTGTCCAGATGACGGACTTCAACCAAGCCTTTGAGGGCATTGAGGGATTTCTCCCATGTATTTTCCCACCAAGTTCCTGAATTGGCAGCTTCGACAGGCGCGGCACCTGGTTTCAATACGCCGTCCAAGACTAAAGGCAGGCCGGAAATACCGGTTTCCAGACGGTCAATACGCAAGGCAGTAGCGGAAATATCGACATAAGGACGGTTTTTCAGTGCGGCCAAATCATTGCTGATGGCTTGCTTGATGGGGATAAGCTCAGGCTGTTCAAAACGGCTTAAACGGCTGTCAATGTGTTCCAATACGCTGACCGCGCCTTGGAGGTTGCCTGACAGCATCAATTGTTGCGAAGCAGTGTTCAACATGGATTCGGCTTCGTCGACCAGCCAGTTGATACGGCCTTTGAGTAACTCTTGATAAGCTTTCTGCATTTGCAGGATTTGATCGCTATTGCTTTTTTGACCGTTGTTCAGGCGGTCTAACTCGGCCTGAATAGCGGTTTGGCGGTTGAGGTTGTCTTTTAAAAGGCTGGCGTTTTCAGATTCGCCCAACGCAGCTTTGTCGATTTTTTGGTTGAATTCGAGCTCTTGATTTTTTAAAACATTTTGACCCTGTACAAACAGGAATCCGCTCGCGCCCAAGCCAAGCAGTGCTAAGACGGTCGCACCTGCGGCCAAGGCTTTGCCGCCAGATTGTTTGATGATAACAGGGGCGTTGTTTTGTGGGAGATTGTTGGACTCGGGCATGCTCGCCTCCACTTGCTGAGGTTGGGTAGGTTTGATTTGTTCAGACGGCCTGGTGTTTTCAGAATGTTCAGGCGCCGGAGCTGCCGTATTGGCAACTTGTTGGGTATCTTTATTATCTTTGACTTTGTTCACTGCTTGGCTCCTTTGTGGCATGGATGAAAGTGCTGCGGATAAAGAAGTGACGGTTTCTACATGTTTGGCGCCGACAATGCGAAGTGCATCGGCAATGCGCGGATGATGGGTAAAGTATAGCAAGGATTTGAAGAATCGGGAAAATTGCGGCGGAATCTGATGGAAAAATTCGCGCGCGAGTTCGCCGGATGTGACGTAGGCGGCGGCGATGTCTTCGATTTTAAAGTTCTGCCAATCGATGGGGTGTGGCCGTCTGAAATAGATCTCGGCGATGTCGATTTGGAAACCCAGTTCGGTCAGTTTGTCTGCCAGAAAATCACGGCCGCTATGGCCTCGAATGATTAAAACTCGGGCGTTGAGTGGCAGGTTTTTCCAAATAGGCATTCTCAAGACGGCTTCGCTGTCGTTGCCATCTTCGGGAGAGAAGACGGGGTAAGGGGAGAATTGCGCCAAAGTATGTTGGCTGGTTTGGCCGACGGTAATATGTGCTTTAGGGCCGTCTGAAAAGTTCAGATGAGGCGCTGCGGTTTCAATAGCGGTGGGGCTGACCCAAAACACCACATCGGCTTGCTTGAATTGTTCGGGAAGTTTTTTTAGCGCCGAACGATCCGCCTCTATTTCAATCGGACTCAATACCTGAGCCTGCCAACCGGCTGCATGGCAGGTTTGGATATCTTGCTGTGGACGGTTGGACGGACGGATGATGAGTAGAGTAGGCATAATGTGGGATAAATTATTAAGGTTTTAGGCCGTCTGAAAGAAGGGTTTCAGACGGCCTGTTGCTGACGTACGTTATTGATCGACGAATGCGCGCTCAATCAGGTAGTCGCCGCGAACGCCGGTTTTCGGAGAAACGGTCAGGCCGAATTCGTCCAAGACGTTGCAGGTATCTTTCAACATGGCTGGGCTACCGCACAGCATGGCGCGGTCGTCTTGCGGATTGATTTTAGGCAGGCCGATGTCTTCAAAGAGTTTGCCACTGCGCATTAAATCGGTCAGACGGCCTTGGTGTACATATTCTTCGCGTGAAACGATCGGGTAGTAAATCAGTTTTTCTTTAACCAAGTCGCCCAAGTATTCGTGTTCGGGCAATTCTTTGGTGAAGCGGTCGTAGTATGCCAAGTCTTTTTTGTAGCGTACGCCGTGAACCAAGATGATTTTTTCGAATTGCTCGTAAACATCAGGGTCTTTGGTAATGCTCAAGAAAGGGGCGATGCCGGTACCGGTGCTCAAGAGGTAGAGATGTTTGCCCGGATTCAGGTCGCCGGCAACCAATGTGCCGGTCGGTTTTTTACTGATGAGGACATCGTCGCCGACTTTAAGGTGTTGCAGGCGGCTGGTCAATGGGCCGTCTTGTACTTTAATACTGAAAAATTCCAGGTGCTCTTCCCAGTTGGCAGAAGCCACGCTGTATGCGCGCATCAGCGGTTTGCCGTCTACCATCAGGCCGACCATGACGAATTGGCCGTTTTCAAAGCGCAAAGATTCGTCACGGGTACAGGTGAAAGTGAAGTAAGCGTCGGTCCAGTGGTGTACGGACAAGACTTTCTGGGTGTTGAATGCTGCCATTGATATTTCCTGTCGGATAAGGCCGTCTGAAAAGGATAGGTCGGGGCGGCCGAGGTTAATAAAAAGAATGGAATATGGTGTTCAGCTACTGGCTTGCCGGTTTGGCTGATTTTTCGCTGAGGCTGTGCAGGTCGGAATAGCGTCCGCCTGCGCTGATTAGTTCATGATGAGTGCCTTGTTCGACTACATTGCCTTCGTGCATCACAACGATATTGTCGGCTTTTTCGATGGTTGAAAGTCGGTGGGCAATCACTAAAGTGGTACGGTTTTGCATTAGGTTTTCCAATGCGGTTTGCACTAAACGTTCGGATTCATTATCCAATGCGCTGGTGGCTTCGTCCAAAATCAAAATCGGCGCATTTTTCAAAAGCGCACGTGCAATGGCGAGGCGTTGACGTTGGCCGCCGGACAGTTTTAAACCGTTTTCACCAACTTCAGTGTGCAAGCCTTGCGGCATTTTTTGGATAAATTCCCAAGCATTAGCTGCTTTTGCAGCATTAATAATTTCTTCTTCGCTGAAGTTACCGGCTTGAGCATAGGCAATGTTTTCAGCAATCGTACCATTAAACAGGACAACGTTTTGGCTGACGAATGCCATGCGACTGCGCAGACTTTCTAGTGTATATTCATTGATGTTAACGCCGCTAATCAAGACCTTGCCTTCATCCGGATTAAGGAAGCGCGGCAACATATTGGCCAGGGTGGTTTTGCCGCAACCCGATGCGCCGACCAATGCAGTCACTTTGCCTTGTGGGACAAGCAGGTTGATATGGTTTAAACTGTTGCGTTCGGCTTCGGGATAACGGTGTACAACATCGCAAAATTCGATATCGCCAGGGTTTGGGCTGAGAATCTGTTTGCCTTCGTTGCTTTCTTCAGGTTGATCCAAAAAGGTGAAGACACTTTCTGCCGCCGCCAAACCGCGCTGCAGGGATTGCATCACGCCAGTCATGCGTTTGATGGGGTCAAACATCATGATCATGCTCGACAAAAACGACATAAAATCGCCTGCGCTAAATCCTGAAAGCCCTGCTTGGCGGGCTGCTGCGTAAATAATCGCGGCCAGTGCAACCGAAGCCATTAATTGCGTAATGCCGGTACCTGCAGAGCTGGCGGAAACCTGTTTGAGCAGGTTGCGGCGCACATCATCGGCAATGCAGTTGAAGCGGCGGTTTTCATAATCCTGACCGCCGTAGATTTTTACAACGCGTTCACCATTAATGCTTTCACCCAAGACCTGCATCAGCTGGCCAAGATAAATTTGGTTGTTGGCAGACAGTTTGCGCAGGCGTTTGCTGACTGTTTGGATACATACAGCAACAACCGGCAAGATGATAAAAGTAATCAGGGTCAAACGCCAGTTTAGATAAGTCAGCAAACCCAACAGGCCGACTACGCTTACGCCGTCTTTGGCAATCACGGTAATGACGTTAAATCCCGCATCGGTAATTTGATTGACGTCGTTCAAGATACGAGACATCAAACGGCCGCCGGTATTGCTGCTGAAATACGAAGTAGGCAGGTGCATCATTTTGTTGAACATTTCACCGCGCAAGCGCTGCACCAAGTGGCTGGACAGATACGTCGTGCAATATTCGTTAATGAAGTTGAACAGGCCGCGAACGAAAAACAGCGCCACAATTGCCAGCGGCAACCATGACATGCTTTTCATGTTTTTATCGACAAAACCTTCATTAATCAAAGGTTTGAGCAAGTAACCGAAAGCCGGCATCGTACCGGCGACAATCAGCATGGCCACTATGGAGACGATAAACATCTTCCAATAGCTTTTTAAATATCCAAGCAAACGCTTGTACAGCTCCCAGTTGGATGTGGCTTGTGTTGTCTGCATATCAATCCAGATTTAGAGCAAACATGCAATTCTAAACGAAAATATCTGTCATTACAATGTTTGCAATTGAAAGTCAAAAGGAGTTGGTATTATTTTAACGCCTTGATTTTATAATAAGAACGACTGTGATGCGGTAGGATTGGCAATATGTTATCCACTTCTCAAGCACCAGTTGTGGCCGTCTGAAAAGTTTCAGACGGCCTCTTCAGTCGTCAAAGACAGCCGGTTAAGCCAAAGCTTCCTTAATGATGTCTTTTACTGTCGTTGCGTTATTAGGGACAACACGGACACGTTGCGGCAGGTTTTCCAAGCCCTCCAATGCGGCCGGACGGGGGATGGAAACTTCGCCGACAGCCTCATGGATGGTGGCTTCAAATTTGGCAGCCAACGCGGTTTCGAGGCAGACGATGGTTTCGCTGGCTTCGCGGACTTCACGCGCTACTTTGATGCCATCAGCAGTATGCGGATCAATCAATTCGCGGTCTTGTTCGTAAACCTGTTTGATGGTGGCAAGGCGGTTGGCATGGGTCGATTTGCCGGAAACAAAGCCATATTGTTGATGTACTTTGTTTAATACAAATTCCAAATTGAAACCTTTGCCGGAGTCTACTTCAGCCCATAAGGTTTTGATTTCGTCTGCATCGCGGTCCATCAGGTCAAACACAAAACGCTCGAAGTTGGAGGCTTTGGAAATATCCATAGACGGGCTGGAAGTAACGTGGGTGTGTTCGCTGTTGCGCGGGCGGTATGCGCCGGTTTTGAAAAATTCGTCTAATACGTCGTTTTCATTGGTGGCAACAATCAAGCGGTGGATAGGCAGGCCCATTTGACGGGCGATATGGCCGGCGCAGACATTGCCGAAGTTGCCGCTTGGCACGCAGAAGCTGACTTTTTCGTCATTGCTCGAAGTGGCATTGAAATAACCGGCAAAGTAATACACGACTTGGGCGACGATACGGCCCCAGTTAATAGAGTTGACTGTGCCGATGTGGTATTTGGCTTTGAATTCGGCATCGTTTTGTACGGCTTTGACGATGTCTTGGCAGTCGTCAAACATACCTTCAACGGCGATATTGTGGATGTTGGCATCTTGCAGGCTGAACATTTGTGCGCGTTGGAATGCGCTCATTTTACCTTCCGGCGACAGCATGAAGACATTGACGCCTTTTTTACCGCGCAGGGCATATTCGGCGGCAGAGCCGGTGTCGCCGCTGGTGGCGCCTAAGATATTGAGTTCTTTGCCTTCTTTGTTCAATACATATTCAAACGCATTGCCCAAGAATTGCATGGCCATGTCTTTGAATGCCAAAGTCGGGCCGTTGGAGAGGGCTTGGATTTTGATACCGTCTGAAAGTGTACGCACCGGAGTAATGGCTTTGGTGCCGAATACTTCTTCGGTGTAGGTGCGGTTGATGATGTCGCGTAAATCATCAGCAGGGATGTCGGTGGCAAACAGGCTCATGACTTCAAACGCCAACTCAGGGTAGCTGAGTGTGCGCCATTGGTCTAAGGTAGCACGGTCGATTTGAGGATATTGCTCAGGCAGCATCAAACCGCCGTCAGGAGCCAAGCCCATCAATAAAACTTCGCTGAATTGCTTGCGTGCGGTTGCACCGCGGGTGCTGATGTATTTCATGGTTTCTTCTCTATATATTTAAAATTCAAATAGAAAGTCAAAACGAATTCAGACGGCCTCGATATTAAAAAAGGCCGTCTGAACGATTATTTGTAGAGTCGTTTGAAGCAGGCGGTAACCGTTTTCGCGGTAACGGAAGCAATGGCCTGCTCGCGGGTTGCAGGGCTCAATACCTGCATCATTTCGGTTGCAGTCAATTGGTTTGGCGCTTCTTCGCTGGCGCAGCCGCAGATTTTATTTTCCCATTCGGCTTGTTTTTCCGCGCTCATGGCCAAAGCAATGACGCGCCATTCGTTGCGTTTGTTTAATTCGGTACGGCATTGGCTGTCTACCGCCATTTTCACTACGCTGCTTCCGATACCTGTACCGCTGCCCAAACCGCCGAAAGATTCTCCGCCGGTAGCGCATGCACCCAATAAGAAAGCTGATGTAACAGCTGCCAAAAGAGTTTTTGAAGTCATGATGTTTCCTGTAAGCAAGGCCGTCTGAAACGCCTGAAGAGTTCTCAAAATAGCATGTATTATACCGTAATGCGGCCCGATATGTGCGTTTGCGAAACTGCCGTATAATGCTAGAGAGTTTTCTTTTCAATCAGCCAGCACGAAAGCCACTATGTCCGACCTTTTCGCCCGCCAACCCGAAGCCCCTTTAGCCGAACGCCTGCGTCCGCACTCTTTAGACGATGTCATTGGGCAGCAGCACTTAATCGGCGAAGGTAAACCTTTGCGCGTGGCGGTCGAGGGAGAAAAGCCGCATTCTATGTTGCTGTGGGGGCCACCGGGTGTAGGCAAAACCACGCTGGCACGGATTTTGGCGCAGAGTTTTAATGCCCAGTTTCTGCCTGTTTCTGCAGTATTTTCCGGCGTGAAAGACATACGCGAGGCAATCGAGAAAGCTGAAATTGCCTTGCAGCAAGGGCGCGCGACGATTTTGTTTGTTGACGAGGTACACCGCTTCAACAAAGCGCAGCAGGATGCATTCTTGCCTTATGTCGAAAGCGGCTTGTTAACTTTTATCGGTGCTACCACGGAAAATCCGTCATTTGAAGTCAATCCTGCGCTGTTGAGCCGCGCGCAGGTGTATGTTTTGCAATCCTTGTCTTCAGACGATCTCAAGAAACTGATTGCCAAAGTATTGGCCTTGCCCGAATACCGAGATTTCACGATTGAAGCCGATGCGCAGGAATTGTTCGTCAATACTGCCGACGGCGATGCGCGCAGATTGTTGAACTTGATCGAACAGCTTTTACGCGCTGCCGATACACGCCGTCTGAAAACCTTAACCGCCGAATTTCTTGCCGACAGCTTGGGCGCGCAAATCCGCCGTTTTGATAAGGGTGGAGAGAGTTTCTACAACCAAATTTCCGCGTTGCACAAATCCGTGCGCGGTTCGCATCCGAATGCCGCGCTGTATTGGTTCTGCCGTATGCTCGACGGCGGTACCGATCCGCGCTACCTCGCCCGCCGCATTGTCCGTATGGCATGGGAAGACATCGGACTTGCTGATCCGCGTGCGTTAACGATTGCCAATGATGCCGCTGCTACTTATGAGCGATTGGGTTCTCCAGAAGGCGAACTCGCTTTGGCGCAAGCCGTGTTGTATCTCGCCGCCGCTGCCAAATCCAATGCAGGCTATAAGGCATACAACCAAATGCGCCGTTTCGTCAAAGAAAATGCCAGCGACGAAGTGCCTGTCCACCTGCGCAATGCGCCGACCAAGTTAATGAAAGAATTGGGTTACGGACGCGAATACCGCTACGCCCATGACGAACCCAATGCCTACGCCGCCGGCGAAAGCTATATGCCTGATGGTTTGGACGAACCCAATTTCTACCAACCTGTACCTCGCGGATTGGAAATCAAAATTGGCGAAAAGCTGAAATGGTTGAAATCCTTGGATGAAGAAGCGCTGGATGATTAAAACAATAAATATACATAATACAAATCTAAGATCAAATTGAATTTTTCAGACGGCCTTTGCTGTTTGAGTATTTTTAACCTATACCATACACACATATTTTCATGAATATTTTTGAAGCCTTACTATTATTGTGCCTGCTGATTATTATTAGCGCGTTTGTGTCCTGTTCCGAACTTGCGCTTGCTTCGGCACGCAAAATCAAATTGCAGGTCATGGCGAAAGACGGCGGCGATACGCGTGCGCTTGACGTAATCAATATGCAGCAGCAGCCGGGCAGTTTTATTACCGTTGTCCAAATTGGTTTGAACGCCGTCGCCATTCTTGCCGGTATTGTCGGCGAGGCGGCAATACGTCCGTATTTTGGCAAACTTTTGGAGAACGCAGGCAGTTGGGGCAGCACAGTTGCCTCTTTGCTGACTTTCTCGCTGGTTACAGGCAGCTTTATTTTAATTGCCGACCTGATGCCCAAGCGCATGGCAATGACCCATCCCGAAGCGGTGGCGGTACGCATTGTCCGTCCAATGATGTTTTTGATTTTTATCTTAAAGCCCCTTGTCTGGGTTTTTGACGGATTGGCAAACGCAATATTCAAACTCTTCAAAATCTCAACCGTCCGTCAGGAGCAGCTGACCTCGGAAGATATTTATGCCGTCGTTGATGCAGGCGCGCAGGCTGGTGTATTGAAAGAACAAGAACACTATCTGATTGAAAATATTTTCGATATGCAGGAGCGTACGGTTACTTCCACCATGAGCACGCGCGAATATATCGTCTATTTTGATAAACATGACGACAGCGATACCGTGTTGGAAATGATGTCGGATAAACCGCACAATAAATTCCTCGTGTGCGACGGCGACTTGGAACGCGTCATCGGCTATATCGAATCGCATACGCTGCTGACTTTGTTTTTAAAAGAAAAAGACGTCCGCCTGACTGACAAGCGTGTATTGCGTAAAGCCTTGTTCATCCCCGACACGCTGTCACTTTATGATGTATTAGAAACCTTCAAAACTTCCGGCGAAGACTTTGCCGTAGTGGTGAACGAATACGCGCTGGTGGTCGGCGTGGTAACACTGAAAGATGTGATGAGCATTGTGATGGGCGAGCTGGTTAATACCGAAGAAGAGCTGCAAATCATCCGCCGTACCGAAGATACATGGTTGGTGGACGGTGCTACGCCGCTTACCGATGTCATGCGCGCGCTGGATATTGAAGAGTTTCCCAATTCGGAAAATTATGAAACCATCGCCGGCTTTATGATGTATTCCCTGCGCAAAATCCCGAAGCGTACGGATTTTCTGGTTTATGCCGGTTATAAGTTTGAAATCATCGATACTGAAAATTTGAAAATCGACCAGCTTTTGGTTTCCAAACAAGGAAATATGGTGGAGAAAATATAATAGGTTTTAAAGGAATATTTGTAGTATCAGATGAAAACGGGACATCTTGAAATAAGTTGCTTATGATTTATGTCTTTTCTTAAGCTGTATAAAAGGCCATCTGAAAATCGAATAATCAAAAAAGAAAACCGGATTTCCATCAACTGGGAATCCGGTTTGTTTTATTTTCAACTTAGAACGTCAGTCTTACACCAGCGCGGACGGAGCGGCCAGGCAATGGTGCGATATTTGAGCATGGAGTTTTGCGGTCTTGCGGTACGGTTGGCAAGGTTGCGTGCATCTTTATTTTATGCCTCTTGTTTATAAAACTGACCTGTTCTTTCAAAAATAGCTATACTATGTGCTGCCAACGATTTTTATATGTCATGCTTGGCGTGATGGAAGCTATCGTCATTGACTTGGCTTCCAATGACACATTAGTTAGCATTAGAGCAAGCTACAGGCAGTAAAAGACCAAATAATCCAATAAATTCAGGAATAGTATCATGAAGAAATTAGCTTTCATTCTTTGCATGGGTCTGTTTCCCATATTTTCTTTTGCTTGTTCTCCGGGTGTAGGTGGCGGCCAATCAGGAGATCCACACTGTATGGCTCCCATTTTGGCAAATGATCCTTACTACAACGGCTCCATGAATCAACAACAAACTCCAGTTATTGTTCATATCCCTTCTAAATACGGTGCCGTGGCGATGAATATGGATACAGCCGATGTAAGCGGTGTATTAAACCAAGATTCTTTATCTAAAGCAAAGAAAGCGGCGTTGACTCAATGTAGGCAAGGGGACTCTAAGGCCCCTTGTAAAATAGTTACTTGGGTTAGAAATAGTTGTATTGCAATGGCAGAAGGACAAATAAATAAACAACCAGACAAATCGAAATCTTTCTTCGAAACAAAAGAAAAAGGAAAGGCTGAGGCTGCTGCTATGGCACGATACAAAGCAGATCAAACTGTCAAGAATTGTAAGATTTTGTTACCTGAAGGCTGCTCCCTACCTTAATAGCTATCTCAAAAAGGCTGTCTGAAACAATCCAATGTTTCAGACGGCCTTTTTATGGAATCAGAAATAAGACAGAGTTCTTTATTCGCAACTCAAGTTTTTTGTTTTTTCAGCAAATGTATCCATGGCAATTTGGCACATGCGTTCACGTTGGCCTACGTCGGCGGCAGGCAGGATTTGGCGCAGGTATTTTGTGTTGTCGCGTTGGAACGATGCTTTATCGCCTGCTTTTTGGTAACACGCATCCGCTCGGGTAAAGTATTGCTGGCAGATTTTCGGCAATTCTTCAAAGGACAAGGGTTTGCTTTTGTGCATGCCGTGCGCGGAGACGGATAGGGAGGAAAGGGCACACAACGCGATGATTAAGGTTTTTGAAATGTTTTTCATGGTAAGCCTGTTTATTGAAGTTGGTTAAATTAATTGTTCGCCCCAGTGCAGCTTTTGACGCAGGGTTTTGAAGTATTGGTAATCGGTAGGATGAAGGACGCGCAAGGGGTTATGATAGCGGCGGATGATGATGCGGTCGAAGTTTTGCACGTCGATATGGGATTGTCCGTCAAAATGTGCGCGTGCGTCGCCGCTTTTGGTAATGAGGATTTCGATCACGCTGGTGTCGGAGATAGCAATCGGACGGTTGGTCATGGATTGCGGGCAGATAGGCACAAGTGTGAAGGCGTGCAGGCCAGCCTGCATGATGGGGCCACCGGCGGCAAGCGCGTAGGCGGTCGAACCTGTCGGCGTGGAAATAATCAGGCCGTCCGAACGTTGGGTATAGACAAATTCTTGATTGATAAATACTTCAAATTCAATCATTTGGCCTGCGCCGCCACGAGACAGTACGGTGTCGTTGAGGGCGAGGGCGCGTTCAATGGTTTCGCCGTCGCGAATGATGCTGGCTTCAATGAGGATGCGCTCTTCGGGCAGATATTTGCCTTCCAGTACGGGGCGGATGCCCTCAACCATGGTGTCGCGTGAGATTTGGGTGAGGAAGCCCAAGTGGCCTTGATTGATGCCGATGATGGGGACGGCGCGAGGGGCTACTTCACGGGCGGCGGAGAGGAAGGTGCCGTCGCCGCCGAGTACAACGACAAGGTCGCAGTATTTGCCCAGCTGGGCTTTGTTTACGGTTTCGCAGTAGGCGGAATCTTGGATATAGACGCAGTGTTCTTCTACGCTCAATTCATCCAGATAGATGGTAAAGCCGTTTTCGCGCAGAAAAGAAACCAATGTGTGGACGGTATCTTGAATTTCAGGCGTATTGGGACGTGTAACGATACCGATGTTTTTAAATGGGCTTTTCATGATAGTAGGCCGTCTGAAATTAAGTGTCTAATCTATCCAGATATCGCGCTCGAGGCGGTCGAGGCGTTCGTTTAGGCGGGCAACGTCGTCACGCAGTTTGTCCACTTCTTCCAGCCATGCGGCAAGCGTGGCTTGGTCGATAACAGGGGATTCGGGTTCGCGTGAAAAGTCGCTGATTTGTTCGGCAATGCTTTTGCCGATTTTTTTCATGGTGCGGCCGATGTCGCCGGCGCGTGAGCTGATGCTTTCTGCGGCCACATGACCGAATACACGCGCCAAATCTTCGCTCGGATAATAGCGCAGCCCACCCAAAATAGGAAGGACGGACATGCCCAATACCAAGTCGCCTTCAAGGCTGATGTCACCCACGCCGGGCTGGCCGCCTTGGAGGATTTTTTGGATGGCGCTGTTGTGGAATGTGATGTTGGTGTCAGCGGTTTCGTTTGCAGTTTCAAGAAAACCTTGTTCGTTGATGCGTCCGGTCAGTCTGAAACCGGTCAGGCTGATGCAGATGATGCTGCCTGCAAATTCAGACAGCTCGCGCTGTTGCTCTGGATTTTGCTGTATCAGGTGGTTGATAAGGGGAAATAGGGCGGACATGGTTTACTCTAAATGCCGTCTGAAACGGATGAATGGGTTGAGTCGCAATTTTACAGGCTTAGCCCGTCTGCGCAAACGGTATTTACAATTTTGCCGTTGCTTTTGTCATCAACGATGAAATCAGGAGCCGGCAGGCCGAGTTTGGCCGCTTCGGCAGTATAAAATTCAGCCCGGGTTGGGTGGCGGGGTTCGACAATATTGCGGATACGCTTGCCGTCAGCTTGGCAGGCCGTCTGAAAAAGGACTTGGACGGCAAGATCCTTATGAAGAATATTGACGGGTTGATTGCCGCCTTGAATGCGTGTTTTTTGAACCAGCTTGGTAACGGGATGACGGTCGGCAGAATAAAGTCCGCCCAGTCGCAGTATGTCGATATGGGGGACGGCGCTTTCAAGCAAGGCTTGCTCGACTGTGAGGATTTGATGGGCAGATTCGGTTTGAGGATCGGGCGGCGTGGTTTCATCGCATATGCGTGCTTGGTTGCCATACACGCTGGTACTGCTGGTAAAGATGATGTGTTTTACCTTGGACTGTTCGGCAAGTTGAATCCATTTTTTCAGGGTATAGGCGTAATGGTTTAATGACGAAGGCGGAAGCAGGCAAAACCATATCGGCTTGTTGATATGGTTTTGCCACAATGTCGAATTGTGAAAAATATCGTCTTGATTCAAATCGATGATGTCGAGTTCAATCGGCAGATTGATGTCGTCGGAAGTTAGGGTGCGTTTGATGGCGGCTACCTGACTGCCTTGTTCATAACATTTTTGCGCCAGCGGTAGGCCGAGATAGCCTAAGCCGAGAATGGAAATATCGGGAAGGTGCATAAATAAAGCATCCGAAAATTAACAGGCCGTCTGAAAATCGCTTTAACTTGGTTAAAGCCACGTTTTCAGACGGCCTTTGTATGGAAAAATTAATGGTTGCTGCCGATTTTTTGGTCGAATTCGGCACGGTGTTCCGGTAGGAGGTAAGGGCGCAACAGGCTGAGTGTGCGGCTGATGCCCCGTACTTTGGAATCTTCGGTCAACTTGGCACGACCGCGCAGGGAGCTGTCGAAGTCGAACCAGTATTTCGTCACCATCCACATATTGACGGCAAGGTCATTCATGGCGGTTTGGTCTGCGCTGATGATGTTCAGGCCGTTGAGCTGGGTCAGCAGGTTGACCAACAGCGGGGAAACTTTGGCTTGGGTAAAGGTATTGTGCTCGCCCAATAATTCGGCACTGCGGGCAAGCAGGGTATTCACATCGCTGAAAAGGAAACGGTATTCCCACATCACATCATAAATACCGGCCATGTAGTTGATGGAGTCTTCCACATTAGACGGTAATACGGCTTCGTTAAGATAGGCAAGCAGGGCTTCGCTGTAACGCTTAAACAATTGGACGATGATTTCGTCTTTGTTGCGGAAATGGTAGTAGAGGTTGCCCGGGCTGATGCCCAAGTGGGCGGCAATATGGTTGGTGCTGATATTGCGCTCGCCTTCTTCGTTGAATAAGGCGAGGCTGGCATTGATGATTCGTGTGTAAGTGTTGACTTTAGCAATGCGCGGCATGGGATACACTCCTTTGTTTTATAGGCTGTATGAAGTAGGCAGCCAGTTGGGTTCTGCGTGTAATTCTACCTGAAATTGAGTAAATACTGTATTACAAACATATTGTGCCAGCTGGTAGACATCTTGCGCGGATGCCTTGTTTTTATTCACCAAAACCAAAGCTTGTCTGTCATGCACTGCCGCGCCGCCGATCTGATGACCTTTCAGACGGCATTGGTCAATCAGCCAGCCGGCCGCGAGTTTGACCGAACCGTCAGGCTGCGGATAGCGTGGCATATTGGGGTATTGCTGCAACAAATCGGCCGCTTTTTCAGCGCTGACAACAGGGTTTTTAAAGAAACTTCCGACATTACCAAGTACGTTAGGATTAGGCAGTTTACTGTTGCGGATTGCACACACTGCCTCGGAAACATCTTTGGCCGTTGCCTCACGGCCTTGGCTCAGTTCGGCAACCGCGGCCGCCAAATCGCCATAGCCCAAGTTCGGCACAAAATGCTCTTTCAACGCAAATACAACCGAAACAATCACATAACGGCCTTTGCCTTCCTGTTTGAACAGGCTTTCACGATAGGCAAAGTCACAGTCGGCATTGGAAAGTTCGACAAAGGTTTCCGTATCCAAATCAAAGCAACGTACGCTATGGATAACATCTTTCGCTTCAACACCATATGCACCGATGTTTTGTACCGGAGACGCGCCGACCGTGCCCGGAATCAGGCTCAGGTTTTCCAGTCCGCTTAAACCCAGTCCAACCGTATGCAAAACAAAATCATGCCAAATTTCCCCGGCTTGCGCTTCGATATAAACCAGGCCGTCTGAACGCTCAATTTCGCATATTCCCCTGTTTTCCATATGCACGACCAGACCGGCATAGTCTTCCATCAAAAGGATATTGCTGCCGCCGCCGAGCCATAAAACAGTATCTTGGTTGAACTCAGGCAGCCGGACGATGTCGCGCAACTCGTCGGCATGTTTGAGCGCGATAAAGGCTTGGGCTTTGGCTTTCAGGCCGAAAGTGTTGTAAGGGGTAAGGTCGGTTTGGTATTGGATGGGTTGCATGATGATTTGTGATTTTGTGGATTCAGGTCGTCTGAAAACTTACTATTTAACAATTACGATAGGTAATGGGGTTTTGGGGCGCTTTATAATTTTCTTGGGAAGAATAAGTCAGCTTATCCACGATTTCTTGATAAATATTGGACTCTTTTGGTAACGGCTTGCCTTCAAACATCCAACGGCCTTGAATAATATCGTCGGCAGAAATCCATCTTTCGATTTCATATACTGCCAATGTCCAGCCGCGATAGACTGCAACTGCATATTTTGCTTTTTCACGTCGGCTTCCGATTTTCCAATATTTCCGTGTGCGTTCGTAAATTTCCTTATACTTATCGGCTTCAGGAATATTTCCGGATCTAATGTCTTTTTTCAGTTTCTCGTATTCTTTATTAATCGTAATTAAAACAATGGGTTTATCAGTTTTTAATTCTTGAGCATCATACTTCCGTTTTAATTCCGACAAACTCATTAATCCTACTTCTGAAGAATGCGTGCCGCCTTGAATATTAGTCAGCGGCTGCTGGCTCGGCTTGACTAGGGAGAGTAGGTCTATTGCCATTGCTTCATATTCAAAAGCCTGTTTGTCTGTTTGGATGTTGTGCCGCAGAATGTAATACACAGGCTGATGTCCGCTTTTATGTATTTCCCTAATCAAGGCAATTTTATCACTTGGCGTTTCTATTTCTTGTAATGAACCTAAGGCATGATGGAAAACGCGATTACCCACGCCTTTACCTACATAGAAAATATTGCCGTCTCTAGGGTCAATCAAGCAATAAACATAGTAAGCAAGTTTTTCTATAATAGAAGTTGAAAACATTTTTTCCCCTTAAAAGTGAATAAGTCGTAAATAAAATATCAATGGAGGTCGTCTGAAAGAAATTTCAGACGACCTTATGCGATTTGACCCTCTCTTTACTGCAAAGCTCCAAGCACCATACCAATGCAATGGCGGCAATCGTCAGCGAAACGGTCAGCGCAGTCCAGAAGCCGTAAATGCCCATATCGGCATGATAGGCAAGCAGGTAGCCGGGCAACAGGCCGCAACCCCAGAAAGCCACGGCATGGATGAACATCGGCATTTTGGTCACTTTATAGCCGCGCAACGCATATGAAGCGATACATTGGGTGGCATCTGCCAGTTGGAATAGGGAGGCGAAAAATAAAACGGTCGCGGCAATGCCTAATACGGCCGCATCGTTGGTGTACATACCGGCCAACTGAAAGCGAAAGATGACCAAGAGCAGTGCGGTGCAGGCAGCAAGCATCCAGCCCAACACCAGCGACACGCCTGAAATATAACGCGCCCGCAAAAAATCGCGCCGTCCGAGCGAAAAGCCAACGCGTACCGTGCTTGCCGAGCCGACGCTTTGCGGAACCATATACAAAATGCCTGACAGGCTGATGACGACTTGTTGCGCGGCGACATAATCCTCGCCAAATGGCGCCACCAAAAAGACGATAAACGAAAACGCGCTAGCTTCTAGAAAATAAGACAAGCCGATGGGGGCGCCGATTTTCCAAATCTGTTTGAAAGCCGTCAAATCGGGTTTGCCGATTTTTGCCGTCAAACCAAACGGACGGAAGAATTTTTCTTTGGCGATATAAAGCCACAAGGCCAATGCGCTGAACCAAAATACCGCCGCCGTTGCCACGCCGCAACCTGCGCCGCCCAAAGCAGGCATACCGAATTTGCCGTAAACAAACACATAGTTCAGCGGCACATTCAACACAAATGCCGCGAAGCTGACCAACATAATCACGCGTGGACGGTTCAAGCTGGAGGCATAAGCGTGCAGGGCGCGGTGTATCATGGCGGCCGGCATTGCCAAGCTGGTGAAGAACATATATTGCGCCATCGTGTCTTCGACATAATCGTTCAATGTCAGCCAATGACGGAAAGGCGTAATCATCGCCCACATCAACAACATGCCGAATACGCCCAAACACAAGCCAAACCAAATGCCCTGCATTCCTGTTTTGCCGACTTCTTCGGTTTTACCTGCGCCGTACAGCTGGGCAATCATCGGGTTCAAAGCCGCCATCACGCCCATAAAGGTAATGTAAATCGTCGAAAACGCGCTGCTGCCCAATGCCACTGCGGCCAAATCTTCCTTACCTGCGCCACCGGCCATCACCGTATCGACAAAACCAATACCCACTTGCGCCACTTGCGCCAACAGCATAGGCAGGGCGAGGGCGGTAAGCAGGCGGGTTTCTTTTAAGAAAACAGGAAAGGCAAAGCGGTTGAGGTTCAGTAGCATAATTGTGTGTGGATTGAGGATAAAGGCCGTCTGAAATGGAAACTTAAAATTATAAAGGGTAAAGCTGATAAGCAGGCAATATGTTGTTTAATCGCTAAATTTTTCAGACGGCCTTAAATGTCGGATGTCTTTTTACTGCTTCCAACCAGCTGTCCGGCGTTTGGAACTGCATCAGGCCGTCTGAAAGCGAAACCGCGGCTTGGGTAGTCGAAGCGCGGGTCAGTTTTTCGTTGGTTTCGGCATCGTAAATGGTGTAATCGATACGCAGGCAACTTTCGATTTCGATAATGTCCATATCAACGCGGATTTTTTGGCTGAAACGGGCAGGGCGGATGTATTTGAGGTTCATCTGCACAATCGGCCAGCTGTACCCCTGCCGTCCCATTTCGTTGTAGTCGTAACCGATGGAAGACAGAAAAGCACAACGTGCGGTTTCAAGGTATTTGACATAGTTGCCGTGCCACACGATGTGCATGGCATCTACGTCAAAAAAAGGAACTTCGGTTTCAAAGCTGTGTTGGCAGTAGATGTGTTTTTTCATGGTTTAAAAGAGTAAGTGTGATGGTTTCAGACGGCGTCTTCGCCCCAAAAATCATAAAAATTGAACCATTGTAGCGGATTTTGCGCACATTCTTGCGCCAGAATGTCGGCAAAACCCTGCATCGCGTCTTTGACGGCAGCCTCGCGGTTGCCGCGTTTCCAGCTGGAAGTATCGGTAAAGCGGCGCAGTTTCAAATGATAGCGGCCGTTTTGTTTGACGCAAAACAGCGTGTTTACCTGTGTTTTTAAAAGCGAAGCCAATAGCCATGCGCCTTGCGGCATAGGAGCGGTATGGCCTAAGAAATTAATGTCGGCGGTTTTCTCGCCGCGTACAGGCACTCGGTCGGCAGCGATGGCAATCCATTCACCGTCTTCGATACGGCTGTTTAATTCCATCATCAGGGTGGTGTCCAAATCTGTTACCTGAATCAGACGGATATGATCTGCGCCGGCTTTTTGCAATGCCTCGTTAAATGCCTGTGCGTGTTTGCTGTGCACCAATACATTGAGTCTGAAATCTTTATGGTGCGACACCAGCGCACGGCAAACTTCGGTATTGCCCAAGTGCGAACAGGCAAAAATCTGGCCGCGTTCGTTGCGCTTGACTTGCGAATAGATATCGTCCGGATCTTCAATCACCAAATTTTCATAACGGATTTTGCGTTGCCACACGGCAAAACGGTCGCAAACTGCTTCACCAAATGCGATGAATTGTTTGAATACGCTGTGTTTCGGCAGGACGGTATGGGGAAAGGCCGTCTGAAGACGGGTTTGATAGCGTAAAACATGACGGCGCGGTTTGGGCGCGGTTGCATAAAAATACAACACCACAAACCAAATGCACGGTCTCATGAAAAAAGCCGGCAGATAGCGCACCATCAATGTGGTCAGGGCAAGAAACAGGCGGCTGCCGCGTTCGGGCTGCGCCGCCCAATGGGTTTGTTTATTATCGGTCATGGTTTCAGACGGCCTTTCCGAAAACTTTACCCAATCGGTGTTTCAACATGCCGAAAAACAGCCGTGTGTGCATTTTGCTGATGCGGACATTGTCGGCAAAGGCATCGAAGTGGGACACACCATCGGCGGCGTATTGGACGGGCGTTTTAATCCAAACCGGTTTGACGTTTCGCCAGTATAGGCGGATAAGGATTTCCGTATCGAAGTCCATGCGATCGCCTACGGTTTCTTCGCGGACGACGGATAGCGCGGGTGCAAGCGGATAGAGGCGGAAGCCGCACATGCCGTCTTTGATGTCGCATGACCAAGTGTGCAGCATATTCCAAAAATCGGTAATTTTACGTCCGTAAAGCCGTGCTTTGGGCGCATCATCGCCGTATTGCGGCCAGCCGCAAACAACGGCTTCAGGATTTTGTTCTGCTGCGGAAAGGAGTTTGGGTGTGTCGCTCAAGCAATGCTGGCCGTCTGCATCAACCTGCAAAACGTGGGTATAACCATGTTCTTGAGCGTATTCCAAGCCGGTTTTGACCGCTGCGCCTTTGCCGCCGTTGATGGGGCGGTAAAGGACATCGATGCCGTCTGAAACCAAAGCCTGCAATACCGGTTTGCATTCTTCGCGTGAACCGTCGTCCACAATCAAAACGTTTAAACCAAAGCCGCGCATGGTTTGGGCAACGTGGCTGATGGTGGTCGGGTGGTTGTAATGTGGAATAAGGGCCAGTGTTTTCATAAATATTTTTTAGACGACGTTAACACAATGCAGAGTATAGCAAATAAACATGCCATGGCGTTTGAAAAGGCCGTCTGAAACGGCGAGGACAAAATCGTTTGATTTCGTTTTTCACTGTTTCAGACGGCCTTTGATATGCCATTAATTCAGCATTGTACATGACCGACATCAAGGCATAAATCATGGAACTCGTTGAGCGTACTGCGGTGTCCGATACTGATGATGATGCTGTCGGGCAGTTTTTGCTTTAAGGCGCGGTAGAGCATGGCTTCGGTCGGTTCGTCCAGGGCGGCGGTGGCTTCATCGAGCAGGATGACTTTGGGCTGAGAGAGCAGGGCGCGGACGAAGGCGACGCGTTGCAGTTCTCCCGGGGAGAGTTTGTGCTGCCAGTCATCGGTTTTATCTAATTTATCAACCAGATAACCTAATCGGCAGGTATTCATGGCTTCGATCAGTTCCGGATGCTGCTTGTCGATGTCGGGGTAACAAATCGCATCGCGCAGACTGCCTTGTGCCGTGTACGGGCGTTGCGGCAGGAAGAGAATCTCTTGATGTGGCGGATGACTGACCTTGCCGCTGCTGCCGAAAGGCCAAAGCCCTGCCAGCGCGCGCAGCAATGAAGTTTTACCGCAACCGCTCGGACCGCGTATCAGCAGGGAGTTGCCGC
Source organism: Neisseria sp. P0016.S008 (assembly GCF_051957775.1). NCBI lineage: Bacteria > Pseudomonadati > Pseudomonadota > Betaproteobacteria > Neisseriales > Neisseriaceae > Neisseria > Neisseria sp. P0016.S008. Next base: position 169,304 of record NZ_JBQCWB010000001.1, on the reverse strand, counting down.
TTTTGAGGTTGATATTGATACCGTCTAATAAAACTTCGCCGTTGTGGCGGTATAGGGCAACGTTTTCCAGTACAAGGCCGTCTGAAACTTCGGTAAGGTCGGGTTGCCGCGCGGTGTGTTTTTCTTCCGTACTCAACAAGAATCCGTACAGACGCTCCAGTCGGGCGCGGTAGGCAGTGAATTTGTTGTAGAACATCCGGAAGAAAGACAGCGCGTTTTGCAGTCGTGCGAAGGCTTGGACAGTCTGCTGGATGTCGCCGATTTTGATTTGTCCGGCAAACAGGCGCGGAGCTTGCAAAATAATGGGGAAGAGTTTGATGCCGTTGGTGAACATATCGTTGAAGCCGCTCAGGCAGACGCTTTGCCGCGCAATGCGCCAACGGTTGCGGATAATGGCTTTAAAACGGTCGGAAAGCTGGTCGTGTTCGTGTTTTTCGCCGCTGTAAAACGCCACGCTTTCGGCGTGGTCGCGTACGCGGATGAGGGAATAACGGTAGTCGCCGTTGAGTTTTTCGTTTTCATAGTTGTAACGAATCAACGGGTTGCCTATCCACATGGCGATAAAGGTCGCCAAAATCACAAAGATAAAGACGAACCAAACAATGCCGCGCGGAATGTCAAAGCCGAACACGGTCAGGATGCCTGCCAAGCCCCATAAAACCACGGCAAATTCCAGCGAGGTAACGACCGAATTGACCATGCCGCGCACAAATTCGATGGTCGAGGCAATGAAATCCTGCGCATCTTGTTGGATACGCTGGTCGATATTGTCTGGCGCATGGCGGCGCATTTGCAGGCGGTAGTAGTTTTTGTCGGCAAGCCAGCGCGTCGTCAGCACTTCATTGAGCCGCTCCGACCATTTAATCGCCAAGCCTTGATCGAGAAAGTCGTTGACGACGTTGTTAAACGCCCGTATCAGCACCACGCCCGCGTTCATCGCTGCAAACATCCAAAACGCGGAGGCGTTCAAATCCTGCATCGAGTCGTAAAGCCCTTTGGACATAAAGGTACTCAACACATTCAGCCGTACTTCGGTTAACAGCAGCGTAATCATCGCTGTAATCAGCAGCAATACTTTAACTGCACTTTTCGGCGTCAGACACAGCCGCAGGATATAGCTAAACTCGCGCCCGAAGCGTGTGTTGCGTGCAAAAAACAGAATGACCGTCGAGGCTGCAGCGACCATCAATAAGGTCTGCAATAGCCAAGACGGCGTGGAATAAAGCTCGATTTGCCATTTTTGCATGGAGTGTTCTCTGAAAGGATGTAAAGGCCGTCTGAAAGGACGGCAAATTTATTTGACTATGGTAACTGTAATAATAGTTTTCTGAACTGTTGTATTTTTTGTATGTACAAACGGTTCTTATTTGTTTTTGTGGAAGGCGGAAATCTTATCAAATATAATCGCAAAACCAAATTACTTTGTAATTTTTTACTCGATATAAGAATTATTAATATTTCAAACCAGAAGGTATTTTATGAACAGCAAATTAGCCCTGATGCCGCTTGTGGTTGCAAGCGCATTCGCCTACGCCGCCGATGAAGCCACTTCTGCTCCCGAAGCATATGCAGAAGTGCAGGAAGTCAAAGTCCACGCCGACGCTAAACGCGTGAAGGCCGCACGCTCGTATTCTATTGCCAGTGACGGCGATATGCGCGACCGTGTGAATTTGGGTGTGTTGGGTAAAGCGAATGCCTTTACCGCTCCGATTACCGTGGTCAATTACGACGAAAAAGCCCTCAACAATACCGAAGCGCGTACTTTGGTGGATGCCGTAGCGAAAAAAGACGCTTCGACTTGGCAGTTTGGCGGCGAAAGCAACACCTTGACCGGCCTGTATTTCCGCGGTTACCAACTTGATGCGCGCCAATTCAGCGTCAACGGCTTGGCCGGTATGTACGGCACGCAAGGTACGGCTAGCGTGCAAGTCGGCTCCGCGCAACTGATTAAAGGCGCGTCCACCGCCGTAAACGGCATGGACCCTGAAGGCGCGGTATCCGGTTCCGTCAATATCGAAACTAAAAAAGCCGCGGACGAAGGCAACCGTAAAATCGGTTTGGGCTGGTTCAGCAACAACCGCGCCCAAGGTACGTTTGACTTGGGTCAACGCTTCGGCGAAAACAAAGAATTCGGCGTGCGCGCCAACGGCAAACTGCGCCACGGCGACACCCCGCGCCACGGTTACAGCGAGGACAACAAAGAATTTGCTTTGAATGCAGATTATCGCGGCGAAAAACTGCGCGTAGCGCTCGACTCTATCTACGCAAAACGCAAAACCAACGGCGGCCGTGCGCGTATGCAGGATATTCAAAACGCTGATGGTCGTTTGTTTGATGCGCCTGATGGTAAACTGAATTTGCTACCAAGTTGGAACTGGCAAAATACCGTCGGCCAAACCAATATGCTGACCTTTGAATGGGATGCGTTTGAAAATGCACAAATTACCGGCGGTATCGGCTACAACAAAGCGCGTTATTACGGTACGCTGATTTCTCCGACTATATGCGGTAAAAATGGGGCAAGCAGCCAGACTGCAACCTGCTCAAGTGCCGACCAATACCACACCGGCACGGCGCGTCTGACCGACCAATATTTCCGTACTTTGAGTATGAATTTATCCGCGCGCGGCGAATTTGAAACCGGCCCGGTAACGCATAACTGGAGTACTGCTTTTGACCGTATCATTCGTCAGCGTGCGACTGTCCGTGGTTTGGCTGCAGGTAAAAGCCGCGTTGAGGTTGATGCAAACGGTAATATTGAAAATCAACTGGCTTCTTTTGTTCCTAATTACGCGACAGGCTGGGAAAGCTCAGCAAACTTGGATGCCAATATCAAAGTCAACAGCTTGGCCTTGTCCGACACACTGGGCTTTGCCGACAACAAATACCGTCTGACTTTGGGCGGTCGTTTCCAAGCGGTTGAATATACCGATAAAAAAGAAGGTAAAAGCGGGGATTCCAAACGCTTCAGTCCGATGCTGATGGCTGCATGGGTACCACAACCTGACTTGGTCGTTTACGGCAACTATATGGAAGACTTGGAGCCTGCGGATATCAAAACCGACGATGACGGCAATACCACCATGTCCAAACCGCGTGTCAGCCGTCAGTTTGAAGTGGGCGTGCGTAAAAACTGGGGCAATTTCGTGACCACGTTAAATGCGTTCCAAATCAAACGTCCGGGCTACTGGCGCGGTTCTACCACCAGCAAAACAGACTTCGCAGCGTATAAAGCCTTGGGCGGTTCAGCCGGAGACGAGCAAGGCATGGAACGCAGCCGCGGTATTGAGTTCAACACCTACGCGAACTTGCTCAACAATACTTTGCGTCCGTCTTTGGGCCTGATGTATCTGCAATCGACCGTGAAGAATTATCCGAATTCGCACGATATGCTGGTTAACGGCGTACAAGTCGCCAATCCGCACGTGATTGCCAAAGCAGGCGTTGAGTGGGATACACCGTTTGTCAAAGGTCTGACCTTGAACGGCAATGTTTCGTACTTCGGCAAGTCTTACCAAGACACGCAAAAACAATATGCCTTCCCATCTTACACTTTGGTTGACGTAGGCGCGCGCTACAAAACCAAGCTCGGCAAAAACACACTGACCGTCAGCAGCTCGGTAGAAAACCTGTTCAACAAAAACTACTGGCAGGTACAGCGCGGCCAATACGACCGCAGCTTCGCCGTCGTCGGCATGCCGCGCACTTACTGGCTGAAAGCGGAATTGGATTTCTAATCTGATTTCGGTTTGACCGTCATAACAGGCCGTCTGAAAGAGAATGATAAAGAGCAAGAATTTGGTTTTTATCCTTTTTCAGACGGCCTGATTTGATTGCCGTATGTTTTTTGCTTGAAAAATCTTACATGTTTTTTATGGATTTCACGCGAAACAAGGTTAATATTCCATTTTCACAATACATCATTCGAGAAGACATATGAAAAAATCCATCAAACTGACCCTGTGCGCCCTCGCACTCTCACTTTCCGTGCAAGCGCAAGCGGTTACCCATGCTGTGATCGAAACCAATATGGGCAACATCCAACTGGAGCTGGATGAAGTCAAAGCGCCGAAAACCGTGGCAAACTTTGTCAATTACGCCAAAAAAGGTTTTTACGACAACACGATTTTCCACCGCGTTATCGACAATTTTATGATTCAAGGCGGCGGATTTACCGAGAATATGGTTCAAAAACCCACCGATAAAGCCATCACCAATGAAGCATACAATGGCTTGAAAAATAATGTCGGCACCATCGCCATGGCGCGCACCGGCGATCCAAATTCAGCAACCAGCCAGTTCTTTATCAACACAGCCGACAATGACTTTTTGAATTTCAAAAGCAAAACCCCGCAAGGCTACGGCTATACTGTTTTCGGTAAAGTCACTTCCGGCATGGACGTGGTCCGTAAAATCAGCAAAGTAAAAACGGCGACACGCGGTTTCCACCAAGACGTTCCAACCGAAGCCGTGATTATCCGCAAAGTCAGCATCAAATAATTTTGATTGTTTGAACACAAACAACAGGCCGTCTGAAACATTCAGACGGCCTGAATTTATTTATTTGATAATAAGCAGCAATTTGGGCGATAATTCAGCATCTACAATTTAAGGAGTCGATTATGCAAACCCGCCTGCCTTTTTTCGGCGTTGTCCGTGTCAGCGGTGAAGACAGAGCTTCATTTCTTCATGGTCAATTATCCAATGATATTAATAATTTAGCTTCCGGTCAGGCATGTTACGCCACATACAATACGCCTAAAGGCCGTGTGTTGGCGAATATGCTGGTCGTCAATCGCGGAGAAGATTTACTGTTGGTCATGGCGCAAGACCTGGCCGAAGCCATCGTCAAACGCCTGAGAATGTTTGTCTTGCGTGCAAAAGTCATCTTCGAGCTTATGCCTGATTTAGCAGTCAGCGGCGAGTTGGCAGACAATGCAGAGCCTCATCCCGCTGCCGAACCGAAACTGTCTTTCCCAGCCCAAATTCAAGAAAACACCGTAGAAATTGCCTTGCCGCACACAGGCCGTCTGAAAATTTCAGCAGCCGAAAACGCAGCCAAATATCAAGCAGGAGCCGAAAACGCGTGGAACCTGCACGAAATCCGTAGCGGCTATCCGTGGATTTGCGCCGCAACCAAAGAAGCGGCAGTTGCCCAAATGCTCAACCAACACATCATCGGCGCAGTCCATTTCCGTAAAGGCTGCTACCCCGGCCAAGAAATCATCGCTCGCGCCCAATACCGAGGCCAAGTCAAACGCGGTCTGGCCGTATTAAGCGGTGATTCTTTGGAAGCCGTCGGTATTGCCGTCAAAGTCGGCGAAGAAGAAGCAGGCGTCATCCTCAACACAGCATTGGCTGAACAAGGCAGCCTCAGCCTCGCCGTTATCAAGTTTTCCGCAGCAGAAGCAGCATTAACCGATGCAGACGGTAATGCTTTGAAACAGGAAGAGCTGTTTTTTACGGTTGAGAAAGATTGATGTTAGATGATTGAACAAAAAGCTGAAATTTAAGCATTAATCAGCTTGAAATGAAAAAAGAAAGGCCGTCTGAAAATTATTTTTCAGACGGCCTTTGATATTGTGTTTTGTTGGTACATGACACAAGCTGCGTTTGCTGCCGACTGGATTACGTCATAGTTTGGAATCATTCGGTAACAACGAAAACCGCGTGCGTGGGTACGACTTACTATAGGTTTAAATCAAGTCCATCGCAGCATTATTAACTTTAAAGTCATGATAAATGGTTAAGAAATCTTGTTGTGATTTCAATACGTCACGCAAAATACCGCGTTTATGCAAAGCACAGAACAAAGCAACCGAATAGGCTTGGCAGTTAATGGATTTTTCAGGGTTAAATTCAATATCGCTGAATGCGGCATAAGAAAGCAAATCTTCATGGTATTCTTCATGTTGTTTTAAAGCATTTACATATACCCAGTCGTAATAGGCAGTTAGCGGGTTCAGGTTCCATTCTTTATCTTTTTTTCCGTTAGGGCGGAAGGCGATTAATTTTCCGGACTCTTTTAAACGAGGGTCTTTTTTAGCTTCGCGGGACGATACTTTGAGTAGATCCAAAAACTGCTTATCGCCTTCAAACACTTTACTGCTCTGAAAAACGCATTCCACGCTAGCAAGGGGTTTACCTGCTGCAGTCAAAACCATCAGGTTGAACGCACTCAAAGCTACGCCTAAAGACTCTTTTGACTTACTGGAGATTTCCAAAATCGGGTTTAGGTTTGAATCTTTTTTCAATGCGGCAGTGTGGAGAGAATGGATGGATTTTTGCTTTTGAGAAACGGAAAAACCAGCAAACCATTCAAAATCAACCATATCAGTCCTTACTAAATAATTTCCTTCAGTTTGAGGAATATAAATCGGTCTTGTTGCCATAATTATCTCCAATTGACGTTTTCCCTAAATCCATAAAAAATATGTTTGGTGTTTTTTCTAACCCATTCCTCATTGGGGAAGAAGGCAAAATCGGGATAATCATCCTTTAATTTTGAAGCAACATCCCCAAGTTTCCAATGAAAATAACATTCAAAAATATAATTGGTTGATATATTATTAAAAACCAAAACTTCAGCCTGAACATCAGTTGGTAAATAAGCTTTTAAATCTACTGGGCGAGAAATATTCTCTATTTCAAATCTCGTCTCTCGAATCACCGTATCGGCAAACATGGTCTCAAAAGCAGACGCGGTTTTAAATTTTTCAACAGGTTGGTAATGTAAACCTGTAGAGGCGGCATTTGTCGGATAAAAGGCACAATCACATTCCCATAAGATATCAGGGCGTAATAATAGAAATACCCAATATTCATCAGAGTACTCCTTCCTTTTGTGCCATAACATCTTATTATTGGGAAACATAATGCTTAAGCAAGAAGCATTTTTCCCATCGGTACGATATCGGTCGGGAAAAATAAATTCCCCCTTCGAAGATTCATTTAATTGTTCTGTTTGTAGGCGAGGAATAATGCCATGTTTTAAAATGCTCTCTAGATTTTTAATATGGGTAAAATGTACCAGCCATTCAATCCCACGTTCTTCTGCCCTTGCTTTAATTTGTTCTTTATCATTATCCATATTTTCCCTTTGTATAAAAATGGCCTGAAATATCGTTTCAGGCCATTCTATCATCATTTACAGCTTTTCTCTAACCCAGCCTTCTGCTGAATCCAGCATTGCACCGACTTGGGAGGCATCTGTGCCGCCCGCCTGCGCCAAGTCAGGACGGCCGCCGCCTTTACCGCCGACTTGTTCGGCTGCAAATTTAACCAGATCGCCTGCTTTGACTTTAGCAGTCAACGGTTTGGATACGCCGGCGCATAGGGAGACTTTGCCGTCGTTGACAGCGGCAAGTAATACGATGGCTTGTTCTGATTTGCCGGTCAAGTCGGTCACGATTTCGCGCAGGGCGGCGGCATCGGCTTCGATTTGTGCGGCAACGAGTTTGGCTGAACCCAAGTCTTTTGCATCGTCCAAGAGTTTGGCGCCTGCATGGACGGCGAGTTCGGCTTTGGCGCGTGCCAATTCTTTTTCCAATGCTTTGGCGTGTGTTGCGCCTGCTTGGATTTTCGCCAGTACGTCTTTTTCGGTTTGGGCTTTGGTTTCGGCAATAATGTCTTTCACCAAACGCTCTTGTTCTTGCGCCCATTTGAGTGCGTTCAGGCCGGTGATGGCTTCGATACGGCGTACGCCTGCGGCAATACCGCCTTCGCTGATAATTTTGAAGAGGCCGATGTCGCCGGTGCGTGAAACGTGTGTACCGCCGCACAATTCGGTAGAGAAACCGCCCATTTGCAGTACGCGTACTTCGTCGCCGTATTTTTCGCCGAAGAGCATCATGGCGCCGGTTTTTTGGGCATCTTCCATGCTCATAATGGCTGCGTTGACGGCAACGTTGGCCAAAATGGCTTCGTTGACTCGGCGTTCTACTTCGGCGATTTCTTCGGCAGTTACCGCTTGAGGATGGGAAATGTCGAAACGGGTGGATTCGGCGGTAACCAAAGAGCCTTTTTGTTCAACGTGTTCGCCCAATACGTCGCGCAGGGCTTTGTGCATCAAGTGGGTCGCGCTGTGGTTGCGCATATTGGCATTGCGGATTTCGTCATCCACTTTGGCGGTAACGCTGTCGCCGACTTTCAGACGGCCTGAAGTCTGTACGCCGAATTGGCCGAATACGGCCGCTTTGATTTTTTGGGTATCGCGTACTTCAAAGCGGTTTTCGCCTGCGAAGATATAGCCGACGTCGCCGACTTGGCCGCCGGATTCTGCATAGAACGGGGTAAAGTCGATAACGACGGCACCTTCGTCGCCTTCGTTCAATTCGTTGACTTGCTCGCCGTTTTTGTAGAGGGCGAGGACTTTGGATTCGGTTTGGCGTTCGCTATAACCTTTAAACTCGGTGTCCTGACCTTCGTAAGGCAGTTGAGCGTTGGCTTTGAAGCTTTGTGCGGCGCGTGCGCGTGTGCGTTGGGCTTCCATCTCACGCTCGAAGCCTGCTTCGTCCAGTTCGATGCCCAGTTCGCGCGCCATGTCGGCGGTTAGGTCGTAGGGGAAACCGTAGGTGTCGTAGAGTTTGAAGATGTGTTCGCCGCCGATAACGAGTTTGCTGTTGGCGATGTTGTCCATCAAGTAGGTATTCAAGGCTTCGGCAAACGGTTTTTTCGCGTCGGGAATATGGGCGGTTTCCAAAGCAGCCTGCAAATCGATATACATGCCTTCGTTCAGGCTGCCTGAAACTCGAGGACGGATAACGATTTGCTTTTTGCTCGGAGCAACACGGGAAGCGGCGGTAAATTCCACACCATCTGCGGTTTTCAATGTCAGAGGTTTGCCTACACCGTCTTGCGGCAACAAGCTTTCCAGTTTCAGGAATTTCATGCCGTTGAGCACTTGGTTGAACAAGCCCATGCCTTTTTCCAGCGTTTCGCCGAAGCGGCTTTCTTCCGCGCGCAAGGCTTCCATAATCTGTGTCTGTTTCTCTTTCAACTCAGGATACGCGGCGCCCATTTCTTTCACCAAATCGGGCACGAGTTTGTAGAAAAACGCCTGTTTCTGGCCTAGTTTGTAACCGTGGCGCACGGCGCGGCGGATGATGCGGCGCAATACGTAGCCGCGGCCTTCGTTGGAAGGCAAGACACCGTCTGCAATCAGGAAGGAGCAGGATCGGATGTGGTCGGCGATGACTTTCAGGCTGGGTTCTTCCATGCTGAAAGCTGCGCCGGTTTCGCGGGCAACGGCTTTGAGCAGGTCTTGGAACAAGTCGATTTCGTAGTTGCTGTGAACATGCTGCATGACGGCGGCCATGCGCTCCAAGCCCATGCCGGTATCGACGGAAGGCTTAGGCAGTGGATTCATATTGCCTTGTTCGTCGCGGTTGAACTGCATAAATACGCAGTTCCAAATTTCGATCCAGCGGTCGCCGTCTTCTTCAGGGCTGCCCGGAATGCCGCCCCAGATTTCTTCGCCGTGGTCGTAGAAAATTTCGGAGCAAGGGCCGCAAGGGCCGGTGTCGCCCATTTGCCAGAAGTTGTCGGATGCGTATTTCGCACCTTTGTTGTCGCCGATGCGGACGATGCGTTCGGCAGGCATACCGATTTCGTTCAACCAGATGTTGTAGGCTTCGTCGTCTTCTGCGTAAACGGTTGCCAACAGTTTGTCTTTAGGGATGTTCAACCATTCGGGGGAAGTCAGGAATTCCCAAGCGAAGTGGATGGCATCGCGTTTGAAGTAGTCGCCGAAGGAGAAGTTGCCCATCATTTCAAAGAAGGTGTGGTGACGGGCGGTGTAGCCTACGTTTTCCAAGTCGTTGTGTTTGCCGCCTGCACGTACGCATTTTTGCGCGGTAGTGGCGCGGTTGTAGGGGCGTTTGTCAAAGCCGAGGAATACGTCTTTAAATTGGTTCATACCTGCGTTGGTAAACAGCAGGGTTGGGTCGTCGTGTGGCACGAGCGAGGAGGAGCGGACGATGGTGTGGCCTTTAGATTCGAAAAATTTCAGGAATTTTTGGCGTAGTTCGGTGGTTTTCATAATGTCTCGATAAAATTTTGTACAAAGATTTCAGACGGCCCGGACGGCACGTTGAGATTAAAAACGAATGGGCGTTATCTTACCGCAAAACCATATTTCAAGCTATCGGCAGAAAGGTTTTAAGTTGGCGGCAAGCTGTCTTTCAGACGGCTTCAAGCGGGTCGATATCTTTTAGCAATGAAGCCTATCCGCCCCGGCTTGCCTGCTTTATAATGCCTTTCTCTTTTCAACCGGATACGCAAGGAATGATAATGGCCAAACATCTGCCCCTCATCGTACTGACTGCGCTGGCACTGGCCGGCTGCGGCGGCTCGGATAAGACTTCTGCCGACAAGGCGGCTCAAACCGATAATCAAAAGGTATTGAGCATTTACAACTGGTCGGAATATGTCGATCCCGAGACGGTTACTGCGTTTGAGAAAAAACACGGTATCGCAGTAACTTACGATGTATATGACAGCGATGAAACGCTGGAGAGCAAGGTATTGACCGGCAAGTCGGGTTACGACATCGTGGGTCCTTCCAATGCGTTTGTCGGTAGGCAGATTAAGGCAGGTGCGTATCAAAAAATCGACAAATCCCTGATTCCAAACTATAAAAATTTGAATCCTCAGTTGATGAAGCTGATGGAAGGCGTCGATCCGGGGCATGAATATGCGGTGCCATTTTATTGGGGTACCAATACTTTCGCCATCAATACCGAGCGTGTGAAAAAGGCTTTGGGCACGGATCAGCTGCCGGACAATCAATGGGATTTGGTGTTTAACCCCGAATACACGTCCAAACTCAAACAATGCGGCATCAGCTATTTGGACAGCGCGGCGGAGATTTATCCTATGGTGTTGAACTATATGGGTAAAAATCCAAACAGCAGCGAAACGGCGGATATTAAGGCGGCTACGGAAGTCTTGAAGAAAAACCGTCCGTACATTAAGCGTTTTACTTCGTCCGGTTTTATCGATGATTTAGCGCGCGGCGATACTTGCGTAACGATTGGTTTTGGCGGCGATTTGAACATTGCCAAACGCCGTGCCGAAGAAGCGGGCGGCAAGGAAAAAATCCGTGTGATGATGCCGAAAGAAGGCGTGGGGATTTGGGTAGATTCGTTTGTGATTCCGAAAGATGCCAAACATGTGGCCAATGCCCATGCGTATATCAATGATTTCTTAGATCCTGAAGTTGCGGCGAAAAACGGCAATTTTGTTACTTATGCGCCGTCCAGCAAACCGGCTCAAGAGCTGATGGATGAAGAGTTTAGAAACGACAATACGATTTTCCCGACCGATGAGGATTTGAAAAACAGCTTTATCATGGTGCCTATCCAACCGGCGGCGTTGAAATTTATGGTCCGCCAATGGCAAAGCGTGAAAGCAGGGACATAAGCTGATTTAAACGTATTAAGGCCGTCTGAATGGTGTAACCGAAATGTTTGATTTCGTTTTACGGCTGTTCAGACGGCCTTTGGTTTGTGTCAGATTGGCTTGGAAGGTTTAAAAACAAAGGGCGTGTCTATCAATCACGCCCTTTGTGTTTGTTTCAGACGGCCTTAGAATTTCACGCCTTTATGCAGGGCAACAATGCCTGCGCTCATGTTGTGGTAATCCACGCTGTCGAAGCCTGCATCCAGCATCATTTGTTTCAAGGTTTCTTGGTCGGGGTGCATACGGATGGACTCGGCGAGGTATTGGTAGCTGTCGGCATCTTTGGCAATCAGTTTGCCCATAATCGGCAACAGTTTGAAAGAATAGAGGTCGTACACGCCTTCCAAAGGTTTGTACACTTTGGAGAATTCCAACACCAGCAGGGTGCCGCCCGGTTTCAATACGCGGTACATTTCTTTTAGCGCGGCATCTTTGTGCGTCATATTGCGCAGACCGAATGCGACGGAAACCAGATTGAAATAGTTGTCGGGGAACGGCAATTTTTCAGCGTCTGCCAATGATACGGGCAGAATCATGCCTTCGTTGAGCAGGCGGTCGCGGCCGACGGTCAGCATGGAGGAGTTGATGTCTGTCAGCCAAACTTCGCCTTCTTTGCCCACACGTTTCGCCCAACCTCGGGACAAATCGCCAGTACCGCCGGCGATATCCAATACTTTGTCGCCTTTTTTCAGGCGGGCGGTATTGATGGTGAAATGTTTCCAAACGCGGTGCAGACCGCCGGACATTACGTCATTCATAATGTCGTAGTTTTTTGCCACGGAGTGGAAGACTTCGGCAACTTTGCCTGCTTTTTCGTCTTCGTCAACGGTAGAGAAGCCGAAATGGGTTTTGTGGTCGCTCATAGTGTCTGCCTTCTTAAAATAATACGGATTCAGATATCGAATACGTCGAAATCGCCAACCACTTTCGACGCGGGAAATATAGTTTGTGCCTGCCGCTCCAGCATCAGGCGTTGTTCTTCTTCGGTATAAAGTGCGCTGATGTGGATCAGATAAAGTTGTTTCACATTGGCTTGCAAAGCCAGCTTGGCTGCATCGGATACGGTTGAATGGAGCTGTCTCTTCATCGCCTGCCGAAAAGGTTGCTTCATGCACCAAAACGTCTGCGTTTTGTGCGGCGCGCACTGCCTGCAGGCAAGTTTTGGTATCGCTAAAGATAGTCGCTACCCATCCTTTTTTGGGCGGGGAGAGAAACGCTTTGCCGTCAATGATTCTGCCATCATCCAATATTACGGTCTCGCCTTTTTCAGACGGCCTTTCCGCCGCAACCGCCGCTGCCGCAGGAATGTGTGCGTTTGGGTTTCAAATCTTCGGCACTTGGTGTTCTGGACGCGCCGGCTTTTTTGAGGCGGTCGAGATAGTCTTGCCAAAGCGCGTCTTGATTGTGCGCCAGTCGGTAGAGATAGTCCCAGTCGTAAAGGCCGCTGTCGTGGCCGTCTGAAAAAGTAATTTTCAATGCGTATTGGCCGACAGGGTCTAAATCGGTAATGCTGACTTCGGCTTTGCCTGTTTGCAAAACATCTTGACCTGGACCGTGTCCGCGCACTTCCGCGCTGGGGGAGTACACGCGTAGGTATTCGGCAGGAAGGCTTTTGGCACCGTCAACATAGACCAAAGTCAGTACGCGCCGCTCTTGCTGGAGGCGGATTTCTTGTGGAATTTTATCGGCTTGGGTCATGTCATGCTCCGTTCTTTGTACGCAAATAGGCAACGCATACAGAAAAAATACCGCCAAGTACGGCAAACAGCACGATTGCGTAGAGTGAAAACCGTATTAGGCTCACTTGTGTGTCTGCCGTCAGTCCCAAAGGCAGCAACATCACGGCAACGAACAGTAAAAACGCGGCCAACATGGCGGCAATGCTGGCAAAGGCATAGCGGGTATTGGCTGCTGTTTGCGGATGTTTGGTCATATTGGATAGCTTGCCGTAGGGTGGTGAGGCGGTATTTTATCAGCTTTTTGGTGCTTCATGCCGTCTGAAAACGGCTTTATTTCCATAAATAAAGTGTAATGGCGCGCCTGTCTTCGCCTTCGGGCATTAAGCGGATGCTGCTGCCTTTGCTTCCGTTGACGCGAATAATGATGCCGCCGGCCTGCCGCTCGATAATGTCGATTTGGGTGTCACGGTTCGTTCGGTAGTTGTAGCGTTCACATTGTTTCAAGCACCAAAAATCCTGCCAATGGATAAAATATTTTTGTCCGGATTCGATGGCCAGTGTTTCGCCGCCTTTGACGATGAAGTAAGGATAATCGGGTTTTTGTGTGCTGAATGTCCATTCGGCCGTTCTGTCTTTTCCGTTTTGACGGTATTCGAACACGGCACGGTAATCGGTGTCGTATTCCAATGGCTGTAAGGGAAACAGCGCAAATTGGCGTTCGGTCAGGAGGCGGTTTGGGTCATTATCTTTATCTAAGATTTTGACATCTCTGATTTCTTTTGTGTCCTGATACAGTTTGAACGAACGCATTTTGACCGGAGGCGATTGTTCTGAGAACGCGATGCTGACCGGATTGCCGGTCATTTCATAATGCGGCATAGGGTCGGGACGCTCGCCATGGAAAACCGGCGAAGCGAAGTTGCCTTGCGGATAGGTGATGTAAGGCCGGAGATTGCGGTTGGAAATTTCATCCGCATAAACAATGGCATGGCCATGACAGGCATCTTGATAAAATGAGCGGCTGAGGTCGGATAGGGGGCGGTTTTTTTGGCAGAGGCTGTTGAATCTGCTGTCGCCCTGATTGATGCTCAACGCGATTTGTTTACCTTGCGATTCATATGCGGCTCCGGCCTCGTCGATATTTTGATCGAGTAAGGAGAGACGGTGGTAAATCGCCGTCATTAGGTTGTCCAGCTGATGTTGGGCAGGTAGGTGGTCGTTGATTTTTTCGTTTGGCGGATGCTGGCCGGTACTGACGTTTTCATGCACGCCTTTATAGGCATAACCGGCTTTGCGCGTGCGGTCTGATGGGCGTGGGCCTGTATAAAAGGGATTGCGCGTATTGTGTTCGTCATGGCCGTCGTCAGGGTTTTGCAGCAGATAGCGGGCATGATTGCGCGCTGCGCGTTCGAGTGTGGCTGAGTGCGCCAGTGCGGGCAGATTGGCTGAGTCGCGGAGGAAGTTTAAATACGCCAAGGCGTCAAAATCGGCAACGGCAGAACGATTTTGCGGCGGTTGGGCGTAGATGAGCTGGTCTTCGGAATAGCGATGGGTTTCGTAGTATTGGAATATGCCGAGGGCGATGGCAAAACCACCCAGCCAGTAAAGAATGTGTTTCATTATATGTACTGCGTTCAGACGGCCTTGAGCTACGGCTCTTTCCCCTTGAAACCCATGCCGTTAAATGATTATTTTGATAGCGGCTTGACTTGGAATGCGTCAGGATGGGATTTGAAATATTCGACAGCGATAAATCCGCCGCCAATAATAATCAACAGGGCAATGGCCATGCCGATCATCGCTAAAATGAATTTGTCCATATGTGTCCGTTTGAATGAAGGCCGTCTGAAACACTTGAAAGCGTTCAGACGGCCTTAAAGTCAGGTTAATTAACGTTCGATTTGCGATACGTCGCGTACTGCGCCTTTGTCGGCGGAAGTCGCCATCGCGCCGTAGGCACGCAGGGCGGCGGAGACGTAGCGGTCGCGGTTTTCCGGTTTCCACGCTTTGCTGCCGCGCGCTTCCATTTCGGCACGGCGTGCGGCAAGCTCTTCATCGGAAATGACAAGGTGGATGCTGCGGTTTGGAATGTCGATTTCGATGGTGTCGCCTTCGTGTACCAAACCGATGGCGCCGCCTTCTGCCGCTTCAGGTGAAGCGTGGCCGATGGACAGGCCGGAAGTACCGCCGGAGAAGCGGCCGTCGGTCAGCAGGGCGCAGGCTTTGCCCAAACCTTTGGATTTCAGGTAAGAAGTCGGGTACAGCATTTCTTGCATGCCCGGGCCGCCTTTAGGGCCTTCGTAGCGGATGATGACGATATCGCCTGCCACAATTTGGTTGCCCAAAATGCCTTCTACTGCATCTTCTTGGCTTTCAAACACGCGGGCGCGGCCGGTAAATTTGAGGATGCTCTCGTCCACGCCTGCGGTTTTTACCACGCAACCGCGCTCGGCGATGTTGCCGAACAATACTGCCAAGCCGCCGTCTTGCGAGTAGGCATGTTCGACATCGCGGATACAGCCTTTTTCGCGGTCGAGGTCGAGGGTTTTCCACATACGGTTTTGTGAGAACGCCTGAGTAGTGCGCACGCCGCCTGGAGCCGCTTTGAAACGCTCGATGGCATGAGTGTTTTCAGGGTTGGTCACGTCCCATTTTTCAATCGCGTCTTTCAGGGTCGGCGCGTGGATGGTGTACACGTCGGTGTGCAGTTTGCCTGCTTTGTCCAATTCTTTCAGGATGGCGAAGATGCCACCGGCACGGTGCACGTCTTCCATGTAGTAGTCGTGGTTGTTTGGCGCGGTTTTACAGATGCAAGGTACAACGCGGCTTAAGCGGTCGATGTCTGCCATTTTGAAATCGACACCGGCTTCGTTGGCAACGGCCAACAGGTGCAAAATGGTATTGGTAGAGCCGCCCATGGCGATGTCCATGGTCATGGCGTTTTCAAACGCTTTTTTAGTGGCAATGCTGCGCGGCAATACGGTTTCGTCGTCTTGCTCGTAATAGCGTTTGGTGATTTCGACAATCATGCGGCCGGCTTCGAGGAACAATTCTTTGCGGCCTGCGTGGGTCGCCAAGTATGAACCATTGCCGGGTAGGGAAAGGCCGAGTGCTTCGGTCAGACAGTTCATGGAGTTGGCGGTAAACATGCCGGAGCAGGAGCCGCAAGTCGGACAGGCGTTTTGCTCGACTTCTTCGACTTGTTTGTCGGTGATATTGTCGTCAGCCGATTCGATCATGGCATCAATCAAGTCCAGACGGCGTTCTGGTTGAATATTGGCTACGCCGATAACTTTACCGGCTTCCATCGGGCCACCAGAAACGAAGATGGTCGGAATGTTCAGGCGCATGGCGGCAATCAGCATGCCCGGAGTGATTTTGTCGCAGTTGGAAATGCACACCAGCGCGTCGGCGCAGTGGGCATTGACCATGTATTCGATGGAGTCGGCAATCAGGTCGCGGCTGGGCAGGGAGTAGAGCATACCGCTGTGGCCCATGGCGATACCGTCGTCAATAGCGATGGTGTTGAATTCTTTGGCAATGCCGCCGGCTTTTTCGATTTCACGGGCAACCAGTTGACCCATATTGTGCAGGTGTACATGGCCTGGGACGAATTGGGTGAAGGAGTTGGCAATGGCGATAATTGGTTTGCCGAAGTCGGTTTCCATCACGCCGGTCGCACGCCACAATGCGCGCGCGCCTGCCATATTGCGGCCGTGGGTAGAGGTTTTGGAGCGGTATTCAGGCATTTTTGTTCCTTTGTTTTATGCTGAGGCCGTCTGAAATAGGCTGGTTGGTTGGCGGCCTGTTGTAGAAATAACTCGATATTTTATACCAATTACGAGCGATGAAGCACGCTATTTTGTAATAAAACTAAACTGTATTTGCTTCACCTGAATTTGCTGCACAATTTTTTCAGACGGCCTGAAGTTTTCTTAAGATGAAACGCTGTCTTTCCCAGTTGCAAAAGATGTTGGCATCAAAAAGTGATATGATAGGGAACTTCTCACATTTCTAAGGATAAGACGATGAAAAAAATCATGTTTGCATTGTGTTCGGCCATGTTGGCTTCTGCTGCGTCTGCCGCTGTTTATAAAGTGGACGAATTCCATGCCAATGCCCGCTTTGCCATCGACCATTTCAACACCAGCACCAACGTCGGCGGTATTTATGGTTTGACCGGCAATTTGGAATTTGACCGTGTCAAACGCCAAGGCTCTATCGATATCGTATTGCCTTTGTCCAAACTGCAAACCGGTTCGGACCACTTTACCCAACACTTGAAATCTGCCGATATTTTCAATGCAGACAAATACCCTGAAATCCGTTTTGTATCCACCAAATTCAATTTCAACGGCAAAAAACTGCTGTCTGTTGACGGCAATCTGACCATGAACGGCAAAACTGAGCCGGTAAAACTCAAAGCCGACAAATTCAACTGCTACCAAAGCCCGATGGCTAAAGCAGAAGTGTGCGGCGGCGACTTCAGCACCACCATCGACCGTACCAAATGGGGCTTGGATTATTTGGTAAGCGCCGGTATGAGCAAAAAAGTTAACATCAATATTCAAATCGAAGCCGTGAAACAATAATCCTGTTTGATTTCAAAATAAAGGCCGTCTGAACGGAATCTGTTCAGACGGCCTTATGATTAAAAACGTTTAGGATTCTTTATTTTTATCGGCTTTGGCTGCCCAATAAGTTGCCAGAAGCGAGCCGGAGATATTGTGCCACACGCTGAACAATGCACTGGGAACGGCAACAACCGGCGCGGCGGCAAAGTGTGCGGCGGCAAGGGCGGCGCCTAAGCCTGAGTTTTGCATACCGACCTCGATGGCCAGCGTTTTTTGTGCATCATAAGGCAGGCCGGTCCATTTGGCAGCAAAGAAGCCGAGCAGATAGCCAATACCGTTGTGGAGTACGACAACTGAAAAAATCAGCAGGCCGCTTTCAATAATCTTGCCTTTGCTGGCGCCGACTACCGCGCCGATAATCAGCACGATGGCGGCAACGGAAACCAGCGGCAGCGCATCGGTCAGTTTTTCAGTTTTGTTGCCCAAGACTTTATGGACAATCAAACCCAAAACGATGGGGAGTAAAACCATTTTGACGATGGACATCAACATGCCGCCCGCTTGGATTTCAAGCATTTCGCCGGCAAGCATCAGGAAGATGGCAGGGGTCAGCAATGGGGAAATCAGGGTAGAAACCGATGTAACGGCAACCGACAAAGCCACATTGCCGCGCGCCAAATAGGTTATCACATTGGAAGCCGTACCGCCCGGACAGCAGCCGACCAAAATCACACCGACTGCGATTTCGGCAGGCAGGTTCAACAGTTTCGCCAGTAGATAGGCAGTCGCAGGCATGATGGCGAATTGGGCAATCACGCCGATAATGACGGCTTTGGGGTGTTTGAACAAAATGTCAAAGTCGGAGGGTTTGAGGGTCAAGCCCATGCCGAACATGATGACGCCCAGTAGCCAAGGAATGTAAGGGCCGACCCATTTGAAGGTGTCGGGTGCGAAAAAAGCGATGCCGGCAAAGAGCGCGGCCCAGAGGGAAAAGGTCTTTCCGATAAAATTACTGATTTTGTTGAGGGTATTCATGATGATATGTTGTGAAGTTGTTTTTAAGGGAAACCAAGGATACACGCCTTAACCTTAATTTGCAAAATGGCTTAAAATAAATAAGGCCGTCTGAAAATAAGGATTGATTTTCAGACGGCCTGCAATTTGTATTTATGATATAGACAGTATTACTCTTTTGATAAAATATTGCGCAGCCATCGGGCGGTAGGTGCGATTTCTCCAGCGAGCATACCGGTTTCGATTTGGCCGCTGTGTTTGATGACATCGGCCGCCGCACCATGCAGCCATACGCCGGCGCAGGCGGCTTGGAATACCGGAATGCCTTGTGCCAGCAGGCTGCCGATAATGCCGCTCAAGACATCGCCGCTGCCTGCGGTAGCCAATCCGGCATTGCCACTGGTGTTGGTATAGACTATGCCGTCTGCCGTGGCCACTAATGTATGATGGCCTTTCAATACGACGGTCGCGCCATATTTACGGCTGATTTCGGTTACGGCTTTTCGTCTGTCTGCCTGAACTGATTGGGTATCGGTACCGAGCAGGCGGGCGGCTTCGGCCGGATGAGGTGTCAGGACGATATGTTTGTACGATTTGAGGCGTTCGGCCAATTCGGAAGAACGGGCGAGCAGTGTCAGGGCATCGGCATCGAGCAATAAAGGCTGATCATGGTGTGTAGACAGGATTTGGGACAGCAGCTGCCCTGATAATCCGTCCAAGCCAAAGCCGCAGCCGATTACGCGTGCGCTGATATCGTTGCGTTTCATCAATTGGGCCGCAGTAGCGAGCATGATTTCAGGGCGTTCGGGAATAATGGCAAAAGGCAGCGTGGCCTGGTTGAAGCCTGCCCAAACCTTGCCGCACCCTAGATATATGGCGGCTGTGGCTGCCAAAACCACCGCACCGCTCATGCCTGTTGCGCCGCCGATAATGGCAAGCGTGCCGTATGTGCCTTTGTGTGATTCTTGGGCGCGGGGGCGGAATACGTCGGGAAATGCTAAGGCCGTCTGAAAAGCTTGAAGCGATTCAGGAAGCGTGTAGATGGGCTGCATGGCGTAACCTTCCAAGATAAGAAATTTAATTTTAAATCAGAAAGTAAAAGGTAATGAAGCAAAAAATAAAAGTTTGGGACGCACCTACGCGCCTGTTCCATTGGCTCTTGGTGTTATTAATGGGATTTATGTGGTACAGCGCAACCCAAGGCGGCGATATGCTGGTATGGCACTTGCGCGGCGGCTTGTTGATGCTGGCGTTGGTGGTTTTCCGCTTGTGCTGGGGGATATGGGGCAGCGATACGGCAAAATTCAGCCGATTTGTGCGTCCGTTTTCCGAAATCCGCCGCTACACGCAAGGCCAAATGTCTGAAAACGAATTGGTCGGCCACAATCCTTTGGGAGCACTGATGGTCATCGCTTTATTGGCTGCCTTGGTTTTTCAGACGGCCACAGGCTTATTTGCCGCCGATGAAAATACGTTTACCAATTCCGGCTTTTTGAATCATTTGGTTAGCGAACACGCCGGTACGCTGGCGCGAAAAATCCATGTCAATTTCTTTAATGCTTTAGCTGTTTTGGCGGGCGTACATATCGCGGCTGTTTTGCTGTATCGCTTTGTGAAAAAACAGGATTTGATTACGCCGATGATTAACGGCTTTAAAACCATCGATGCCAAGCAGCCTAAATTGGCCGGAGTGGGGCAACTGTTTGCCGCTTTGTTGGTAGCGATTGCGTTAGTGTACGCAGTATGGATGTTGCGCGGCTGATGTTTTAAGGCTGATACCTAAAACAAACCGACCCTGATAGCGAAATGGCTGTTGGGGTCGGTTTCTTTTAGGGTTTAAAAGATGATGTTCAGACAGCCTTAACGCAGCGCAAGATGCTGTGGCCGCGGCCGATGCCGTCTGAAATTTCTGCTACTTTCAATCCGGCTTTTTCAACGCAACGGATCAGGTCTTCAGAATGGAAGATTTTGCTGTTGCCGTTGGCCATGGCAGTGAAATACAGACTGGTCATGGTCAGGCAGTAGGCGGCGGTTTCGTAGCGTTGTCTGTCCCAGAAAGGCTCCATGATGTAGAGGTTGGTGTTTTCGCTCATAGAAGCAGAGGCGCGTTGAAGAATGCTGGTGGCTTGTTCCTCGGTGAAACAGTCTAGGAATTGGCTCATCCAGATCGCGTCAAAACCGGTCGGGAATGGAATCTCAGGATCAAGCAGGTTGGCCGGATGGGCGTGGATACGGTCTGCGCCGTTTTTGCCTTTGGTCGCTTCGCGCATCAAGCCGATTTGTTGCGGCAGATCCATGATGGTTACTTCGACTTCGGCATTGTGGTTGACGCATTGCTCCGCCCAACGACCGGTATTGCCGCCGACATCGAGCAGTTTTTTAACCGGTTTGGCGAACACAGTGTTGAGTGCTTCGGCGAAGGAGTTGTCGGAATAATAATGGTCGAATGCAAACCATTTTTCCTGTGCGATGCTTGGCAATGAAGACAAGCCTTCGTAAATGGTCGGCCAGTCGCCGAATACTTTCAGGCCTTCGGGCTTGCCGGTTTGCAGGGTTTTTTCCAAATCAAACATGCCTAGGTAGCAGATTTCTTGTGTGAAATCCATGTTGACGCGGGCCATTTTGTCTTTGAGGACAAACCAACCGGCCTTGCTGATGAAATAGCGGTTGTCGCGAGTTAAGACAGTACCGATAGACAGAGAAGCTTCCAGCAGGACTTGTGCCGCGTAGTTGCTGATTTTCGTTTTTTCAGCGATTTCGGCTTGAGTGAGGCCGTCTGGATGGTCGTTCAGCAGGTCCAGAATGCCAAATTTCACCATCAGGCGGGAAACTTGGAACACAATCGGTGCAAAAGCGATTTCTTGAGCCAGACGTTGAGCCTCGCCTGCGGACTGGTGTTCGTGGGAGTAGCGTTGTTCTAGGGCGGGGAAGAGTTGCATATTGTTGGTTTTCCACTAAAAAGTTAATAAGTATATTCAGACGGCCTCAAACACAATCCGTCCTGATGCACACGGATGCTCTCCGTTGTTGATTTTAAAGCTCAGTTTGTTTTTACTTTCATCAAATTTCAGCTCTACCGACACTTCATCGTGAGGACGGATAAACTGTTGATATTTTAGATTTTCGATGCGGATGACGCGCTGTTTACTCCATGGCTGGGGCGCGATCAGGTTGCGCACCCATTGCAGTTCGACCACGCCGGGAACCAGCGGGAAGGTGGCAAAATGGCCGCCGAAATAAACCAAATCCAAAGGCACGCGCCCGATAAAAGTTTCGGTATTGGTTTCATCGTCAGATGATGTTTTCGACCAAACGGGCGAAGTTTGGGCAA
Source organism: Neisseria sp. P0016.S008 (assembly GCF_051957775.1). NCBI lineage: Bacteria > Pseudomonadati > Pseudomonadota > Betaproteobacteria > Neisseriales > Neisseriaceae > Neisseria > Neisseria sp. P0016.S008. Next base: position 147,246 of record NZ_JBQCWB010000001.1, on the reverse strand, counting down.
CGGTAAAGGCCGTCTGAAAATCTGCCGCGGCGATTTTGGCTTGGGCGTTGCGCGGCAGGCTGTCGGTAAAACGCCAGTAGCGCGGTAGGGCGATGGTGTCCTGTGTGGCGGCCAGATGGCGTTTGAGCGTATCGGCAACCGCAGCACGGCCTTTCTCACGCAAGGCGGCGATACCGTCTGCGTTCAACGCCGCCCATATGGCGATGCGTTGATGTTGCGGATGGCGGCCGCAGTGGGCGTCGGCAATCCAAGGGTGTTGTAAAAGTTCGTGTTCGATTTGGGTCAGCGACACGCGTTTGTCCTCAAATTTAATAATGCGGTCTTGGCGACCGAGTAACAGAAAACCGTCATTTTGCGGCTCGATCAAATCGGCTGTTTGACGGCGTTCGGGCGACCAAGGCGAAGAAGCCCACAGTGCGCCTTCTTCATTTTGCCCGATTTCCACGCCTTTGAAAGGCTGCCATTCTTGGCGTTCGCAACGTGAGGCAATCACGCCGGTTTCGGTACTGCCATAAACTTCAAACGGGCGGACGGCAGCCTGTTGCAGCAAATCCGCCGTGGCGGAAGGAAGCGCGCCTCCGGCCGAGACAATGCCTGCAATTTTATGGCCGATACTTTGCCAGTTGCGGTTTTCACCCAAGCGGTTGAGTACGGCCGGACTGGCAATCCACACCACTTTATTATGTGCGGCCGTGCTGGAAAGCAGGTTTTCTGGATAAACCGCCTGCTGTCGCTCCATAGTCCAACCCATTGTCAGAGCGAGTGCGAAGCGAAACGTGAAGCCGTAAAGGTGTTGCGGAATCACGCTACCGATCACAGTTTCACCATGTTGTCCAAATGGCAGCGTATTTGCCAAAGTCAGGGCTTCTGCCTGCATTTGCGCGGCGGTTTTCACAATAATCTGCGCTTCGCCGCTGGAGCCCGACGTTTTCAGCCATGCTTCGGCATGGTAGGGAATCAGATGGTTTTCAGGATAGGTGTTCAGCCCTTCCAAATCTGTTTTAGCTAACACATCAGGCAAGTGCCAGATGTTCAGGCCGTCTGAAGACAGCTTTTTATCTGTTGAATCCGTTAAAAACGCTTCTGCCGTTTTCCCCCAATCCAAATTGTCTTGCGCCAAATTGGGCAACAATAAAACCTTTCCGCCAGAATGCCATACTGCCAACACGGCACAGGCAAACAGCGCGGCATCGTCAAACCACAGCGCGGCCGTTTGCACGCCTGCCTGTTTCAGACGGCCTGACAGATGAAAAACCGCACGGTTGAAGTCAGTACGCGTCCAATTCGGATGGGCGGCGATAAGGTCGTGTTGGGGTAGGTCGGGGGATAGGATTTGGGTTAGGTGCATGATGGTTCTAAGGTTTTATAATTTTGATGTATTTGCCTTGGTATCTTCTTTGAATTGGGCCAAGCATTCATCGTATTGTTTGTTTGTCGTTTGGCGTACCAATTCGTAATCATTTGCCTGCCACTCTTCCAATGAATGGCTTTCACTTCTTTTGAAGCAATGGAGTAACCGATCGGTTTTGCCGTTTTGTCCGTCTAAAAAAAGGCTGACTTCATTGTTCAGAAAGAATCGGTCTCGTTTATTGAATTTTTCATAAACCAAATAGAAACGGCCCGGTTGGACAAATAGTTTTTTATTGGCACTATTGCCTTTAAATGATCGTTTTGTCGCCCAGTCGCGAACTTTTGGGGAGAATTGTTCAAAAGCAGGATTCGCAAAATTCGGTTTAATGGGCTTCCCGCTTAAACTGTGTTTGTCCAGCAGGTCAGGGCCTTCATATCCAATATGGTTGCTGTTGCGCGCAAGAATCAGTAATGCAAAAGTTGCTGTAAATACGGCTGTTTGTGCAACCCTTGCTTTTACCGTATTGGATTTACGGATAATCATCAAATTCATGCTGCTGGCTGTAGTATCGTCAGAATAACTATTGTGTATTCGGTCAATGACGGTCAGGTTTCCCGAGCGCGTTTTGATGGTGTGGCTGGCAACTTCCGTATAATTTTTCTTGTATTCGGCTTCTGCCTTTTCTTCAGGGGATAAAGGCGTTTTAGACGTTGAAGAACATGCGGTAAATGTGAAGGAAATCAGAGTAAGTAGGATGATTTTTTTCATTATGGTTATTCGTCTAATTGATGAAATATTTTTAATGGTTTAAACCTTCAAAACCAATTTCCGATAAATCCACTCTCCGGCAAATAAGATTCCCATTAACACATACGACACGACGCCTGTATAAGCCGCCCACCAATCGTAATATTGCAAGCCTGCCAAAATGGCGGCGGTTGCGCCGTTGAAGATAAAGAACGCGCACCAGATTTGCGTGACACGACGGGTATGCAGCACACCTTCGGGCGGCAGGTCGGGATGTTGCAGTCGGGCGAGGCGTTCGATAACGGTTTGTTTGGCAAACAGGCTGCCGCCGAAAACGGCAAGCATCAGAGCGTTGACGGCAACGGGATACCAATACATCGAGTCAGGCCGTCTGAAAACCAGTACCGCCGCAAAAAAGGTGGCAAGGATAATCGCCGTAATGCGTTGGGCTGTGGTTTGCGGCATGGCGGCGCGTATCAGCCATAACACACACATGGCCGCTGCAAGCCAGAAAAACGCGCCGTTTTTCCTTCCGTAATACCATAGAAGCGGATAGGCGAGGCTGGCGAGGGTCAGTAGGAGTTTTCCTAGTATTTTCATGGTTATTGTTATTTTTCAGGCGAGTTTCGTTGAGGGGTCGTCTGAAAATGTCGGGGTAAGGGCGTTTGGGTGGCAGAGATTTTCAGAGGACCATTTTTGAGAATTTCTGCGATATTGGGTTATTCGTTTTCTTCCTTATTTTTGCTTTTGTTAAAGTCGTCATATTCTTTGAACAGTTTAGAATATGTTGGATAAAGCTTGGCGATGCGGTTATGGTTTTCCGAGGTGCAGAATTTTGCAACCTCTTTGGGTTCATGAGATTTCGGATAGCGGGAAAACATTTCAGCCTGCTCTTGTTTGGTCATTTTTTTGACCGTTGGGCAGATAGGGGACATTTCTGATTTGCTGTTGACAAATCCAGCCATAGTCCATGCCAGCATCCCGTTACGTTGAGTTTCCTCGTTCGTGTTTTTTTCACAAAATTCCATATCGTTATACATATCCAATGAATCATTAATGACTTGCATGCACTCGGTATGTGACATTTTTTTGATAAGAGAAATTTCGGCGTGAGCAGATAAGGCAGGGAGTAAGAGAACAAGAGGAATAAGTTTTTTCATGGTGTTAGCTGCACATTAATGAGTAAGCGATAACTGTGACTGACGATGTCGTGATTGACTTTCAGACGACCTTGCCGATTGACAAGGCAGTCTGAAAATATGCTGATTCAAAGCGGAATCAGGAATCTTGTTGTACTTTCAAAACCGCTTGAACCACGTCTTCTACGGTGCGCACATTGCGGAAGTCTTCGGCTTGCAGTTTGCGGCCGGTTTCGCGTTTGATGTGATCGATAAGGTCGATGGCGTCGATGCTGTCGATTTCCAAATCTTCGTAGAGGTTGGTTTCGGGTTTGATGCGTTCCGGTTCGATTTCAAACAGGTTAACCAGTGCATCGGTCAGCAGGGTGCGTACTTCTTGTTCGGTCATCTTGTCTCTCCCTTATGCTTGGCGGCTCTTGACGAACTCGGCCAGTGTTTTGACGTTGGCGAAGTTTTCGCGCAGGTTGTCGTTTTCACCGTCAAGCTGGAAGCCGAAGGTTTTTTGTACGGCCAAACCAAGTTCCAATGCATCAACCGAATCCAGACCCAGGCCGTCGTCGCCGAAAAGCGGATCTTCGCTGCCGATGTCGGCAACGGTAATGTCTTCCAAGCCCAAGCTGTCGATGATTAATTGTTTGATTTGATTTTCTAAATTGCTCATGTGGTTTTCCTTGTAAAATAGTCTTGCAGGTATTCGTTTAAGCGGCGTGCGGCGATGGGCAGGGGTTTTTCTGCCAGCCATTCTTCCGGCAGGATGTCGTCGCTGACGGTAATTTCATAATGAATTTTTTGTGGCGGAATTTTGTACCACGGTTGCCCTTTTTTAAAATTGGGCGGCGTCATCTTGATGCACACGGGCGTGATGACTGATGCGCTGCGCAAACCGAGCGATACGGCGCCGCGGTGCATTTTAACCTGTCCGTCCCAACCTGTGCGCGTGCCTTCGGGGAAAATCAGCAGACTTTGCCCGCTTTTGAACACGGCGTCGATTTCTTCCAGCATTTCCATGCTTTCATCGTTGGGGATGTAGCCGGAAGCGATAATTTGGCTTTTCATGCTGGGGTTGTGCAACAGGTCTTTTTTAACCAGTACGTTCGGCTCCGAATAGTGGCTGATCAGCAAGACAACATCCAAAAGCGAGGGATGGTTGGCAAGAATGAGCTGGCCGGGCCTGCCGAGTTTTTCCAAGCCGTTGAAACGGACGCTCAATACTCCTGACCATTGCAGGTAGCCGACGAAGAAACGCCAAACTTTGCCTATCATGCGCCTTGCTTTAAGTTGGCGTTTGATGTCGCCTTTGGTCGATTTGAGCGTATAGGGCAAAAGTGCGATTTTGAACAATACGCCTGCAACGCCGAAGAGGATGAAGCCGAAAAGTGTGGCAAAAAAGCGACGGAAATAGTCTAAAGTCTTCATGCGTTTTTCTGCCAGTGCCAGTTTCTACCGGCATAGTGTTGCGTGTGTTGTCGGCCGTCTGAAAGCAGGAAGCGTACCCACTCCAAGCTGCTCCAATAGGGCTCGACTGTTGTATCGTTAGGGTTTTCAGACGGCCTTGCGGATGTGGTTTCCAAGCTTAAGGTATAGTCTTCGCCTTTGGTGATGACCAGTGCCAATGCATAGGCAAACGGCGCACGTGTGGCCAAGACGGGATAGTCTTCGGACAAGGGATCATCGGCGACAATTACTAAAACGGATGGCGCTCCGTCTTGTAAAAGCGCAAATGCCTCGGTCAGCGCGGTTTCAAAGGAATCGGCGGCAACGGCCAACGCGGTATGCTCGCTCATGTCTTTGCGCAACATCGACCATTGCCCAATCGTCGCGTTGTGGACGGACAGGCCGAATGAGGTCGGAGAGACGGTATGCGTGTTCAAAAGCTCTTGCCACAATTCAAAGCTGCGGTTGCTTTCGCCGTCGTGCGAAACGTACACCGGTACACTTTCAGGATATTGGTCGGCCAGATTCCATGCGGCATCACAAACCAAGCGCGCCGCTTTTCCCAAGCGGCGGCGTTGCATAGGCGGCAAAAAGGAGAGTGCGGGCTTGCACTCCGTCAGTGATGCGGTATCGAGTTTTCCCTGCGCCCAGTCCTGCCATTGCTCCGGCGTACTGATTTTGCTGGAGGAGGCATGCCATGCGGCAATATTGAAGCTGAAACGGCAAACGTTTTGAGGCATGATGTCTTTCAATGTTTTACATTTTCATACATTGTAATGAAATGGGTTAGTAAAAGCTAGGCTCTGTTATAATGCATATTGTAACGTAATTTATTCCCGGATGACATTTATGCCTTCAATACCGAGTGCTCCGATTTATGATGTGGCTTCGCTGCTTCCGCACAGCGGACATATGGTGCTTATCGATTGTGTGAAAGAATTTGGCGATGACTACACGGTTTGCCGTGCGCCGGTTGGCGACAAGCATATTTTGCTGCAGGACGGCGTGTTGCCGTCTATGGCTTATATGGAATTGATGGCGCAGGGCATAGGCGCGTTTGCAGGCATTGAGGCTTTAAAGGCCGGAGAGCCTGTACGCTTGGGTTTTTTATTGGGAACGCGCAAGCTGGATTTGTTTGCCGATTCCGTGCCAGTCGGTACCGAGCTGGAAGTCAGGGCGCATGTGTCCATTCAGGATTTGGGCGGCATGGGCGTATTTGATTGCGAGTTGCGCTGGACGGATGCGCCGGAAAATGTGAAGCATCTGTTGCCGCCGGACGGTTTGCTGGCAAAAGCTTCTTTAAATGTGTACAGTCCGAAAGACGGTCAAATCATTTAAACCGTTTACAAGGCCGTCTGAAAAGACAAAGATTCAGACGGCCTGTCGATATAGTGAGAAAACGTATGAGTGAAACTATTTTAATTACAGGATCTAATCGCGGTATCGGCAAAGCCGTCGCGCTTGGTTTGGCACAGGACGGCTTTGATATTGTCGTCCACTGCCGCAGCCGCCGTGATGAAGCGGAAGCCGTTGCGGAAGAAATCCGTACATTGGGTAGGAATGCGCGCGTGTTGCAGTTTGACGTGTCCGACCGCGAAGCCTGCCGAGAAATTTTGACTACCGACATTGAGGCAAACGGCACATATTACGGCGTGGTGCTGAATGCCGGCCTGACGCGAGACAATGCGTTTCCTGCTTTTACAGATGATGATTGGGACTTGGTGCTGCGTACCAATTTGGACGGTTTTTATAATGTGTTGCACCCTTTGACCATGCCGATGATCCGCCGCCGCAAAGCCGGACGGATTGTGTGTATGGCGTCGGTATCCGGTTTGACGGGCAACCGCGGTCAGGTCAATTACAGCGCGTCCAAAGCGGGCCTGATCGGCGCGGCGAAGGCCTTGGCGGTCGAACTGGCGAAACGTAAAATCACTGTCAACTGCGTGGCGCCGGGCCTTATCGATACCGATATTATCGATGAGAACGTACCTGTCGAAGAAATCTTAAAGGCCGTCCCAGCCGCGCGTATGGGATTGCCTGAGGAAGTGGCGCATGCGGTGCGCTTTTTGATGGATGAAAAAGCGGCGTACATTACGCGCCAAGTGATTGCTGTGAACGGAGGTTTGTGTTGAATACCAGAAGAGTCGTAGTAACAGGTATCGGCGGTATTACCGCCTTCGGCCGTGATTGGCAAAGTATTCAGACGGCCTTTAAAGCCGAAAAAAACGCGGTCAAATACATGGACTGGAGCGAACGCTTTCCTGAATTGGAAGCGCAACTGGGTGCGCCGATTGAAGGCTATTCTCCTCCCGAACATTGGACGCGCAAGCAACTCAGAAGCATGGGGCGCGTGTCGCATTTGTGTGTCGATGCGGCGGAACAAGCCTTGACGGATGCAGGCTTGCTGGGTGATGAAAGCATTACAGACGGCCGTATGGGCGTAGCGTGCGGCTCGTCTGTCGGCAGTACCAAAGACATCGGCGATATGGGTGAACTTTTGCTCACCGGCACATCGCGCAATTTCAACGCCAATACTTATGTGCGCATGATGCCGCATACGACTGCCGCCAATATCGGCATTTTCTTCGGCTTGAAAGGCCGCATTATCCCGACTTCGAGCGCATGTTCTTCCGGCAGTCAAGGCATTGGTTATGCCTACGAAGCGATTAAATACGGCCTGATCGATATGATGTTGGCTGGTGGCGGCGAAGAATTTTGTCCGTCTGAAGTGTATGTTTTCGATTCACTCTATGCTGCCAGCCGCCGTAACGGCGAACCTGAGTTGACGCCGCGTCCTTACGACAACGCTCGAGACGGCTTGGTTATCGGCGAAGGCGCAGGCATTTTTGTATTGGAAGAATTGGAGCACGCCCGTGCACGCGGTGCAAAAATCTATGCCGAACTTGTCGGCTATGGTGCCAACAGCGACGGCAGCCACGTTACCCAGCCGCAAAAAGAAACTATGCAAAAATGTATGGAGCTTGCGCTGAAAGACGCCGGTATTACGCCTGATAAAGTCGGCTATGTCAGCGGCCACGGTACGGCGACCGAAAAAGGCGATATTGCCGAAACATTGGCGACTGAGGCAGTGTTTGGTTTTGTGCCGATGAGTTCGCAAAAAAGCTATCTCGGCCATACACTCGGCGCCTGCGGTGCATTGGAAGCCTGGTTTACCATCGAAATGATGAACAACGGCTGGTTTGCGCCGACCGTCAATTTGGAAAACATCGATCCGCGTTGCGGCAAGGTGGATTACATTCAAACAGGCGGACGCGAGATTCAAACCGATTATGTGGTCAGCAATAACTTTGCTTTTGGCGGCGTCAATACATCGCTGGTGTTCAAACGTTGGCAAGAATAATTATTGCTTGATGTTATGATTAAAGGCCGTCTGAAACTTATCTTGAGTCTCAGACGGCCTTTATTTCATTTAGGGCTTGAGATGCTTGCGAATTTTATTCGTTTGTTTTCTTCTGATTTAAATCCACCAGCCTTGTTCCGGCCAAGAAGTCGTAGAGGAACTGGCGGTCGGGATGGAACAGGGCGAAGCCCCATGGCAGGATGAGCCAAATAAGCGCGGCGCCGAATGCGCCTTTGGGCGGTATATTGAGCAGATGACGCAATCCGGCGTAGGCAAATAGGGGAATGAAGACAATAAAAATGCTTGCCCAAATAAAGCGCAGGCGCAGCTGCGGCAGGGGCGGCTGAGTATCGTTTTTATCGGCCAAGCCGATTTTCCATGTCTGCATGGCGAGGGTTTGGCCTTTTTTTTGCCAGTTGGTGCGGAAGTAGAGCCACCATGCGTAGAACAGAATCAGACAGGTTGCCAGCATGGACAGGCGCGTGGAAACGGGATTGAGAAAGATGGCGACAATGCCGGCTGCAAGGGCGGCAATGCTGGTAACGGCGCCGGTCAGCAGAAGTTCGTAAACCAGTGCGGCAAGGCGGCGTTTGAGTGGGGAGGTGGGAAGACGGGTCATAATGCGATGGAAACGGAAATAGGTTTGATGGAAATAAAAACAGGCCGTCTGAAACGGGATAGGATGTTCAGACGGCCTGTTACTGTCGGGATTAACGATGTGGACGTTTTTGACCGCGTGCCTGTTGGGCAGCCATTTGGTTCATTTCCTGACGGGTCGGACGTTTTTTGAAGATGGCGTGCGCTTCGTCAACGGAACATTTTTGTGACAGGCAAACCAAGGTAATCGCGTCTTTTTGATGTTGGCCGCCGCTGTGGTACATGCGGCGCAGGTTGGCTTCGTTGATACGGCCTTTTTCCGGATCGATGTCGAATTTTTTCAGGCGCTCGAGGAATTGGCGTTGCTGACGGCGTGAAGTCCAAACGAAACCGCCTGTGGCAGCGGCCACGATGATGACGGCCAGCAGGATGGCGAGCGGCCATGAATCGACGATCAGAACGATGATGAGGCTTAATACGGCAGTGGTCAGCAGGGCCAGACCGCCGATGCGAAGTTTGGTTTTATTATCCATATGGTTGGTGTTTCCTTGTTTTTTGCTGGAAGAGGCCGTCTGAAATGCGAGGTTCAGACGGCCTGAATTTGAGTTTACGCTATTTTACAGTATTTTCTGTTTTTGGGGCGTATTGCGTGCAAGTTTCTTGACGCGTGGCAACGGTTTTCAAGCGGCCAGCGAAGTGACGAGCTGTTTGAACTCGGTCCATGCATCGCCTTCTTCCGCGCCTTTGATAATGCGGTCGATTTTGGCGCAGGTTTTGAGCGCGTCGAGCAGGCGGTTGATGGAAATGCGTTTGGCCGCCATCGGTGCAAGGGTCTGCTTGTCGCCCCATAAGCGCAGGCTGTTGCACAGGCTTTGGATGTTTTGGCCTTGCTTGAGTGCGGCAGTGAGGCGGATTAGGGTGCGGATATCTTCGGCAACTGCCCACAACAGCAAAACCGGCTCTTCGCCTTCTTCTTCCAAACCGTCCAGCAAACGGGAAACGCGCAGGGCGTCGCCTTTCATCCACGCGCCTGCCAGTTGGAATACGTCGAAGCGGGCGACGGTGGCAACTGCGGCTTCTGCGTCGGCAATATTGATTAAATGGCCTTGAGGATGGAGAAGAGCGAGTTTTTCGATTTCCTGACGGGCGGCCAAAAGATTGCCTTCGACGCGCTCGGCAAAAAGGGCGAGTGCTTCAGGTTCGATATCCAAACCCTGCTGTTTAAGACGGCCCTGTATCCATTGCGGCAAAGCATGTGGCGCAACGGCTTTGGCTTCTAAGACGATGCCTTTGCCTGCCAATGCGGAAAACCATTTGGACTGGATTTGCGCTTTTTCAAGCTTGGGCAGTAGGATGAGCGTAACCGTATCTTCGGGCAGGCGTTCGGCGAAGGTTTGCAGGGCATCACCTCCGTTTTTGCCGGGTTTGCCGTTGGGAATGTGGATTTCCAGCAGTTTCAAATCGGCAAACAAACCTGCGCTGCCGGCACTTTGCAACAGCTCGTTCCAGTCAAAATTGTTTTCGGCGGTATAGACTTCGCGGTTGAGATAACCTTGTTTTTTTGCGGCTGCGCGCAGCGTATCCAAAGCCTCGATGCGCAACAAATCCTCTTCGCCGTGGATGATGTACAACGGTTTGAGCGGCGTATCGGGGCGCAGGCTCTCAATGGGCGCGGCAGCCATTATTGCGCCTTCAGGAAAGTCAGGCGGCGGACGATTTGATCTGCAGCATCGATGCGCATTTCAGACCAAATGGTTTCTTCCTCTTCCTGTTTGCCCAAAACTTCGCTGTCGGCGTAGTCCATGGTGCGGTGAACCTTGACTTCCATCGGTTCGCCAACCGGCTCGCCGTTGCGGAAGGCTTGGGCTTTGACGGTCATGGCCAGCAGGTATTCATTGATTGCGGCGGCGCGGGTGATGGTGTAGATGTCACGGCGTTTTTGAAAGTCGACAACGCGCAGGGTGATTTGTGATTCGGCTTCGCTAACCGGATGACCGTCGGCACGGCGTAAGGCATTTTCCAGCGCTTTTTGCATGACGGCTCCGCCTTCTACATGCCAGTTTTGATAAGGTAGCGGCTGCGAAGTCACGCCAGTGCCTTTCAGGTGGAAACCGCAAGAGGCAAGCAATAGGGCGAGTGCAGGCAATAGGATTTTTTTCATTGGATATTCCTTCGTTGAAACCGGTTACGGTATCGTCGGATTATAACGAATAATGTTTAGGCCGTCTGAAACCGTAAACGGAAAGTATTTCAGACGGCCTTGTCTTTGATGGCGAAAATCTTATTTTTCCAACCAAATCAGGCTGACCATGCGGCCGGTTTGTCCGTCGCGGCGGTAGGAGAAGAAAGTATCGCGTTCCAAGACGGTGCAATGGGTGCCGCCATAAATCATGTTCACGCCTTCACGGTGCAGAACCATGCGCGCCAAAGCGTAAATGTCGGCAAGGTATTTGCCGCCGCCGATGTCTTCAAACGCATCGACAGCTTCCGGCATAGGTGTGCAAAACGCATCAAATACATCTTGCCCCACCTCAAACGCATCAGGGCCGATGGCAGGGGCGAGATAGGCCATGATTTCCAACGGCTCGACATTCATTGCCGCAATGGTATTTTGCAAAACGCCGCCGGCCAAACCGCGCCAACCTGCATGAGCTGCCGCAACGACTGTACCTGCTTTGTCGCAAAACAAGACAGGCAGGCAATCGGCAGTCATCGAAGCACAGGCGACCGTACCCGTCGTATCAACCGAAGCATCGGCGTCGGGCGTATTGCCTAATGCTTCGGCGGCATTTACAACAATGCTGCTGTGGATTTGATTAAGGTAGGCTACGGGCAGGCCGACTTGTTCCTGTACGATTTCGCGGTTGCGGAGTACGGCTTCCAGATTGTCGCCGACGTGCGAACCGACATTCAGGCTGCGGTACGCGCCTTCGCTGACACCGCCGTTGCGCGTGGTAATAAGCGTTTTGACATTGGCAGGGGCAGGCCAGTCGGCAGTCAAAAAATTCTTGCCTTGCGGGGCGAGGTTTAGGGTTTCTGTGATGGTTTTCATAATCTTTGAATCGCTGAAATATTGGAACGGATTGATTTCAGACGGCCTCAGATAATATTTTAGGCCGTCTGAAAAATGGGTTTAATCCCTTACATAAACGACTTCGACATCGTAGTCGTCTTCATTCCAATCGTCGTTATCGTCCATGCCGAATTTCTCTTGCCATTCTTCCTCGTTGCTTAGGGATGAATCTAAACCGGCTTCCAGACGCAGGACGGAAAGCAGGTGGTACATATCGTCAGGCATAGGCGCTTCAAAGGAAACGGTTTCGCCGGTTTTCGGGTGCACAAAGCTCAAACGGTAGGCATGCAGGGCTTGGCGTGCGCCGAGGGCTTTGATGGCTTCTTTAACCGCGTCGCTGCATGGATGGCGCAGGTTGCCGTAAACAGGGTCGGCGGCCAGCGGATGGTTGGCTTCGCGCATATGAACGCGGATTTGGTGTGTACGGCCGGTTTCGAGCGAGCATTCGATGTAGCTGTGGGAAAGATAGCGTTCCAACACTTTGACGTGGGTAATGGCAGGTTTGCCGCCGAATTTGACGACTGCCATTTTCAGGCGGTTGTGCGGATCGCGGCCGATTTGGGTTTCGATTTTGCCGTCAAAAGGAACAATGCCGTTGGCGACTGCGCGGTAAATGCGTTTGACTGTGCGCTCTTGAAGTTGTTGAACCAGTGAGTTTTGTGCCGGCAAGGTCTTGGCGACCACCATCAGGCCGCTGGTTTCTTTGTCCAAACGGTGTACGATGCCCGCACGCGGCACTTGGCTTAATTCGGGACAGTGTGCCAACAGGCCGTTGAGCAGGGTGCCGCTCCAGTTGCCTGCGGCAGGGTGGACGACCAACCCGGCCGGTTTGTTGATGACGATGACGGTATCGTCTTCATAAATGATGTCCAAATCCATCGGTTCGGGCGTGAACGCGAGGTTTTCTTCGCTCGGACGTACCGTAACGGCAATCAATTCACCGCCTATCATTTTATCTTTGGGTTGCGCGGGCTTATCGTTTACAATGACTGCACCCTCTTTAATCCACGAACTCAGGCGGCTGCGCGAGTAGTCGGGCATGAGTTTGGCCAATACGGCATCCAGCCTTCCGCCCGCCATTTCGAGCGGAACGGTCAAATTAACACAACTTTCTGTTTCAGGGGATGACGGAAAGTCTAAATCATCGCTATAATCGGCTTCGTTATCAAAGGAAGTATTCTGCATGAAAAAAATTCTTTTAGTAGTTTCTTTAGGTTTGGCACTGAGTGCCTGCGCAAATAAAGGCACAATCGATAAAGACGCCCAAATTACTCAAGATTGGAGTGTGGAAAAGCTTTATGCCGAAGCGCAAGACGAATTGAACAGCAACAATTATACGCGAGCTGTCAAGTTATACGAAATTTTAGAATCCCGTTTTCCAAACGGTCGCTATGCACAGCAGTCCCAGTTGGATACGGCGTATGCCTATTATAAAGACGATGAGCCGGAAAAGGCCTTGGCTGCCATTGCGCGCTTCCAACGCCATCATCCGCAACATCCGAATATGGACTACGCGCTGTACTTGAAAGGTTTGGTCCTGTTTAACGAAGACCAGTCTTTCTTGAACAAGCTGGCTTCCCAAGACTGGTCCGACCGCGACCCGAAAGCCAACCGCGATGCTTATCAGGCGTTTGCCGAGTTGGTGCAACGTTATCCAAACAGCAAATACGCTGCCGATGCAACCGAGCGTATGGCCAAGCTGGTGGACGCTTTGGGCGGTAACGAGATGTCTGTGGCGCGTTATTACATGAAACGCGGTGCTTATGTCGCAGCGGCCAACCGTGCGCAAAAAATCGTCAGCCGTTACCAAAATACCCGTTACGTTGAAGAAGCTTTGGCGATGATGGAATTGGCGTACAAAAAACTGGACAAGCCGCAACTGGCTGCCGATACACGCCGTGTCTTGGAAACCAACTTCCCGCAAAGCCCGTTCTTGCAACACGAATGGCGATCTGACGATATGCCTTGGTGGCGTTACTGGCGTTAAGCGTCGGGTTGTTCAGGCATGAATAAGGCCGTCTGAAAACGATGCAGCTATGCATTTGGTTTTCAGACGGCCTTTGTTTTTAATGTTTTTTTACGTTCTCTGTAAACAGGGTGCAAAATTCGTTTTAATATGGTAAAGTCTGATTTTAATAACTCGACGGTTTGAAGCCGTTACTCAGGGGCTGTTTAAATTTAAAATCAGTTTTGTTGAAGCTGCATCGGATTTGCTATTGATGCATTCAGGAAAATTTCAGTCGTTAGGCTGATTTGGTTTTAAATTTAAGCAGCCCTTTATGTTTACAAAAAAAAACAGAGGTAGATTCTCATGAAGTCTTGGCAGCTTCCTGAACACGTTGCCGACGTGTTACCGACCAATGCCCGACAACTGGAAAGCGCCCGTGAGCGGCTGTTGGCTTTGTTCCGCGTACATGGTTATGAATTGGTGCAACCGCCGTTGATGGAATACAGCCATTCCTTATTGACGCATATCGATGCTGGTTTGTCTTTGAAAACCATTTTGGTCGTCGATCAGCTCAGCGGCCGTCAGCTCGGTATCCGCGCGGATATTACGCCGCAGGTGGCGCGTATTGATGCCCACTTGCTTTCCGCCAACCAAGGCATCAACCGTTTATGCTATGCCGGTTCGGTGCTTCATGCACGGCCTGACGGATTGCTCAATATGCGCGAGCCTTTGCAGGCGGGTGCGGAAATGTACGGCTTGGAAGGCATTGAAGCGGATATTGAATTGATTGATTTGATGCTGAAAAGCATGAAGATTGCCGACATGGGCGAAGTTTTGCTTTCATTGGGCCATATCGGCGTATTCCGTGCTTTGGCAAATGCCGCGCATTTGGATGAGCAGCAATCGGCAATCCTGCTTTCATCAATGCAGGACAAGGATGCCGAGGCTGTCAGCCAGTTGGTCAAAGAGTGGAAACTCGACGGTATGTGGGCAAAAGCGTTTTCATTGTTGCCCCGATTGTACGGGGGTCGTGAAGTGCTGACTTTGGCTCGTGAGAAATTACCGGAATTGTCTGCAGTCAGTGCGGCTTTGGATGAATTGCAGGCAGTATGCGATGCATTCCCCAATCAAAAAGTGCATATCGATTTGTCGGAATTGCGCGTTGACAATTACCACACCGGTTTGCTTTACGCGGCTTATGATTCAAACCGTCATGATGCCGTGGCACGAGGCGGCCGTTATGACGGATTGGGCGGATACTTCGGACGCGCGCGTCCTGCAGCAGGATTCAGTTTTGATTTGCGCAGCTTTATCGGCCGTCTTCCTGCTATCGGACGGGAATCCGTGGTGGCTGTCGATGTGAAAGACATGCCTGCGGCACAAGAAGCGGTAGATACTTTGCGCGAACAAGGACAATGTGTCGTTATCGATTACGGTATCGGCTATAACGGTTCGGAAGAGGTTACAGGCCGTCTGAAACAGGTAGACGGCGTTTGGAAAGTAATCGCTTTGAACGATTGAGTTTTATTTTGAAATTTTGTATCTGAAATAAGGTTAGATGGCTATGGCTAAAAATGTTGTCGTAATCGGTGCCCAATGGGGTGATGAAGGCAAAGGTAAGATTGTTGACTGGCTGGCGGAAGAAACCAGCGGTGTAGTACGTTTCCAAGGCGGCCACAATGCTGGCCATACTTTGGTCGTCGGTGGCAAAAAAACCATTTTGCGCCTGATTCCAAGCGGCATTTTGCATGAGACTTTGGACTGCTTCATCGGTTCAGGCGTTGTCGTTTCTCCTGAAGCATTGTTGGGTGAAATCGACGAATTGAACGCTGCCGGTGTGAAAAACGTCGAAGGCCGTCTGAAAATTGCGCCGACCTGCCCATTGATTCTGCCTTACCACATTGCGCTTGACCAAGCACGCGAAGCTTCCCGCGGTAAAAGCAAAATTGGTACAACCGGTCGCGGCATCGGCCCAGCCTATGAAGATAAAGTTGCCCGTCGTGCGATTCGCGTGGTGGACTTGTTGCACCCTGAAAAACTGGTTGAAAAACTGGAAGCTGTTTTGGCTTATTACAATGTTCAGTTGCAACACCTGCACAATGCCGAGCCGGTAAAAGTTGAAGATGTGATGGCGGTCATTGAAAAAGTTGCGCCGCGCATTACGCCGATGATTACTGATGTTTCCCGTGTTTTGAACGAGAAAAATCGCAAAGGCGAAAGCCTGTTGTTTGAAGGCGCGCAAGGTACGTTGCTGGATATCGACTACGGTACTTATCCGTTTGTAACTTCCTCCAACTGCTTGGCAGGTGCTGCTTCTGCCGGTGCAGGCGTAGGTCCGCAAATGCTGGATTACGTCTTGGGTATCGTTAAAGCCTATACAACCCGCGTGGGTTCCGGTCCATTCCCGACTGAATTGTTTGACGAAGTGGGCGCAGGCTTGGCTGAGCGCGGCCATGAATTCGGTTCTGTAACCGGTCGTGCGCGTCGTTGTGGCTGGTTTGACGCGGCTGCTCTGAAACGCTCTATTCAAGTTAACGGCATTTCCGGTATGTGTATTACCAAGCTGGACGTAATGGACGGTATTGAAAACATCAATATCTGCGTAGGTTATGAATTGCCTGATGGCAGCAAAACCGACATTCTGCCTTGCGGCTCTGATGCGGTAGAAACCTGCAAACCGATTTACGAAACCATGCCAGGTTGGAGCGAGTCGACTTTCGGCGTGAAAGAATATGACAAGCTGCCTGAAAACGCTAAAGCTTATCTGAAACGTATTGAAGAAGTGTGCGGTGCGCCTGTGGCTATTGTTTCAACCGGTCCTGACCGTGAAGAAACCATCGTTTTGCATCATCCGTTTGCTTAATTGATTAAGTGGATAAAAGGCCGTCTGAATGTTTCAGACGGCCTTTTATATGAAATGCAATAAAAACTCAGCCCTAAAGGACGCCTGTCTTCAGGGCTGAATTTTGTATTTTACGCCGTTTTTTAACGCGAGTGTTTGGAAACCGAGATGTAGTGCCAAGTAACAATTATTCTCATTGATGTAAGTCAAGAAAAGGCTAGTCTGTAATTTTATTTCAAGAAAACTCCTGTAAATGGAAGGGTATTAGTGCTATCCTTTCAGAAAAATTACGGTCTATATTTTCAATAAAATTAGGAGCTTGATATGTCAAATGATGTTCAGCAACGTCCAGCCGCTTGGGAAGGTTTTACTGGCGGTAACTGGGAAACCAACGTAGATGTTCGCGATTTTATTCAGAAAAACTACACGCCTTATGAAGGTGATGCCTCTTTCTTGGCACCTGCAACCGAAGCCACAACCAAACTGTGGGCGGACGTATTGGAAGGCATTAAAGTAGAAAACCGTACGCACGAGCCGTACAAAATCGACGCGCAAATCATATCCGGTATTACCAGCCACGCTCCAGGCTACATCAACAAAGATTTGGAAACCATCGTCGGCCTGCAAACAGACGAGCCTTTGAAACGCTCCATCATGCCGTTTGGCGGTTTGAAAATGGTGCAAGACGCGTGCAAAGTGTACAACGTTGAGCTGAACCCTGAAGTCAGCGAAATCTTTACCAAATACCGCAAAACCCATAACCAAGGCGTGTTTGACGTTTACACTCCCGACATCCGCCGTTGCCGTAAATCAGGCGTGATTACCGGTCTGCCGGATGCTTATGGCCGTGGCCGTATTATCGGTGACTACCGTCGTGTTGCATTGTACGGTATCGACTTCTTGATGAAAGACAAACTCAACCAGTTCAACTCACTGCAAGCCGATTTGGAAAACGGTGTGGACTTGGAAGAAGTGATCCGCCGCCGCGAAGAAATCAATGAGCAATACAAAGCATTGGGCCAAATGAAAGAAATGGCGGCTTCTTACGGTTACGATATTTCCGGCCCTGCAAAAAATGCACAAGAAGCCATCCAATGGACTTACTTTGCCTACCTCGCTGCCGTTAAATCTCAAAACGGTGCGGCAATGTCTTTCGGCCGTGTATCTTCATTCTTGGACATCTACATCGAACGCGACCTGAAAAACGGTGTGATTACCGAAACCCAAGCGCAAGAATTCATTGACCACTTGGTGATGAAACTGCGTATGGTTCGTTTCCTGCGTACTCCGGAATACGATCAACTCTTCTCCGGCGACCCGATTTGGGCAACCGAATCCATCGGCGGTATGGGCTTGGACGGTCGTACCTTGGTAACACGCACCAACTTCCGCGTGTTGCACACCTTGTACAACATGGGTCCGTCTCCTGAGCCAAACATCACCGTATTGTGGTCTGAACAACTGCCACAAGGCTTTAAAGAGTACTGCGCAAAAGTATCCATCGACACTTCGTCTATCCAATACGAAAACGACGACTTGATGCGTCCTGACTTCAATAGCGATGACTACGCTATTGCCTGCTGCGTGAGCCCGATGATTGTCGGCAAACAAATGCAGTTCTTCGGCGCCCGTGCCAACTTGGCAAAAACCCTGCTGTACGCAATCAACGGCGGTGTGGATGAAAAATCTAAAGAACAAGTTGGTCCGAAAACCGAACCGATTATGGACGAAGTCTTGGACTACGACACTGTCTTTGCGCGCATGGACAAATTCATGGATTGGCTGGCAACCCAATACGTTACTGCCTTGAACATCATTCACTACATGCATGACAAATACAGCTACGAAGCTGCATTGATGGCATTGCATGACCGTGATGTGATCCGTACGATGGCTTGCGGTATTGCCGGTCTGTCTGTGGCTGCCGACTCTCTGTCTGCCATTAAATACGCCAAAGTGAAACCGATTCGCGACGAAAACGGCATTGCCGTTGACTTTGAAATCGAAGGCGAATACCCACAATTTGGTAACAACGATGACCGAGTTGACGATATCGCCTGCGATTTGGTTGAACGCTTCATGAAAAAAGTGGCAACCCACAAAACTTACCGCAACGCCACTCCGACTCAGTCCGTACTGACCATTACTTCCAACGTTGTTTACGGTAAGAAAACCGGTAATACTCCAGACGGCCGCCGTGCAGGCGCTCCGTTTGGTCCGGGTGCAAACCCAATGCACGGCCGTGACGTCAACGGTGCAGTCGCTTCATTGACTTCCGTAGCCAAACTGCCATTTGAGTTTGCTAAAGACGGTATTTCCTATACCTTCTCCATTATTCCTGGCGCGTTGGGTAAAGACGAGCATTCTCGCGAACGCAACCTTGCCGGTCTGATGGACGGTTATTTCCACCATGAAGACGGTATTTTGGAAGGTGGTCAACACTTGAACGTCAACGTATTGAATCGCGAGACTTTGGAAGATGCGATGCACCATCCGGAGAAATATCCGCAGTTGACCATTCGTGTGTCCGGTTATGCGGTTCGCTTCAATTCGTTGACCCGCGAACAACAGCTTGACGTGATTACCCGTACGTTCACAGAAACCATGTAATCCGGGTGGAGAAACAAACTGGAGGCTAAATTTGCATTTGGTTTGTTTTGAAACAAAGCTCCAAGGCCGTCTGAAATGTTCAGACGGCCTTTATTATCGTACAATCCATATAAGCAAAAATATTTTTGAGCCGAACACTATGTCCACGACTTTTGCCATTACCCCCGAGCCGGAACTGAAAGACCTTGGTCACCGTCACTATAACGGCAAAGGCATTATTCATTCGATTGAATCTTGCGGTGCTGTCGATGGTCCGGGTTTGCGCTATGTGCTCTTTTTGCAAGGTTGCCTGATGCGCTGCCTGTATTGCCATAATCGCGATACTTGGGATTTTCATACCGAGCAGGCGCAGGAACTGGATGTGGCAACCGTGATGAAGCAGGTCATGACCTATCGTCATTATCTGCGTGCGACAGGCGGAGGCGTAACGGCAACCGGCGGCGAGCCGTTATTGCAATATGAGTTTGTACGCGATTGGTTTACGGCCTGTCGGGAACACGATATTCATACCTGTCTCGACAGCAATGGCTATGCTTTGCACTATGATTCGATTTTGGATGATTTGCTCGATCATACCAATTTGGTCATGCTCGACTTAAAACAAATCGATCCTGAAATCCATAAAGTGCTTGTCGGTATCCCAAATACCAAAACGCTGAAATTCGCACGCTATCTTGCCGAACGCAATCAGCCGACGCGGGTGCGTTATGTGGTTGTTCCCGGTTATACCGATGATGAGCGTTCAGCGCATTTATTGGGCGAGTTTATCGGTGATATGGAGAATGTCGAAATGGTCGAGCTTTTGCCGTATCACGAATTGGGCGCACATAAATGGGCTTTGTGTGGCGATGAATACAAATTAAAAGGCGTACATCCGCCGCCTAAAGAAACCATTTTGAAAATCAAAGAAATATTAGAGAGCTACGGAAAAAACATTATTTATTAAAACAGAAAAAGGCCGTCTGAAACGAAATAATCAGTTTCAGACGGCCTTTTCATGATTAAAAAAGACTTAAGCGTTCAATGCGGCCAAAACCTTGGCGACAACTTCTGATACCGCAACGGCTTGAGCCTGATTGTCACGGCGTTCGGCATATTCGACATTGCCTTCTTTTAAGGCGCGATCGCCGATTACGATGCGCTGAGGAATACCCAACAGCTCGGAGTCATTCAGCAATACGCCCGCACGTTCGTCGCGGTCATCCAACAATACATCCGCACCGGCAGCCAAAAGCTCGGCATAGATTTTGTCAGCGGCTTCGCGTACGGCTTCTGATTTTTTGTAGTTCATCGGTACAATCACGACTTCAAACGGCGCCATTGCTTTGGTCCAAACAATGCCTTTTTCGTCGTTGTTTTGCTCGATGGCGGCAGCCACAACGCGGGTAATACCGATACCGTAGCAGCCCATTTCCATGATTTGGGATTTGCCGTTATTGTCCAAGAAGCTGACATTCATGGCTTGGGTATATTTGTCGCGTAATTGGAAAACGTGGCCGACTTCAATACCGCGCGCCAGTTTCAGACGGCCTTGTTCGTCGGGGCTGATGTCGCCTTCGATGACATTGCGTAAATCGACAAATTCAGGCTCGGCAGCATCGCGGCCGAAGTTGAAGCCGGTATAGTGGTAGTCGTCTTCGTTCGCGCCGATAACCCAGTCTGCGCCTTTTTCGGTAGCGAAATCGGCATAGACTTTACCTTTGAAGTTGACAGGGCCGAGAGAGCCGCCATTTGCGCCGAACTGTTCAACAATTGCGGCAGTGCTTGCCATGGTCAGTGGCGATTTCACGCCGGCCAGTTTTTCTGCCTTGATGTCGTTAAATTCATGGTCGCCGCGTAACAGAAGCAGGACGAGTTCGCCTTCGTTTTCGCCTTCAACCACGATGGATTTGAGGGTTTGTTCAACCGGAATATTGAGGAATTCAACCAAAGATTCAATGGTTTTAACGTTTGGCGTATGTACTTTGGTCAACTCGGCCTGAGCAGCAGTGCGTTCGCCTTTAAGCGGCAAAGTCGGTGCCAATTCGATATTGGCGGCGTAATCGGAAGTGTCGCTATATGCAATAACGTCTTCGCCGCTTTCAGCCAATACTTGGAATTCGTGAGAGCCGGTACCGCCGATGCTGCCGGTATCCGCAGCAACAGGACGGAATTCCAAACCCAAACGGGTGAAGATACGGCAATAAGCGTCGTACATATCTTGATAGGTCGTCTGAAGCGAGGCATAGTCGGCATGGAAGGAATAAGCGTCTTTCATGATGAACTCGCGCGCGCGCATCACACCAAAGCGCGGACGTACTTCATCGCGGAATTTTGTTTGGATGTGGTAAAAGTTTTTTGGCAGTTGTTTGTAGCTGTTGATTTCTTTGCGCACGATGTCGGCAATCACTTCTTCACAAGTCGGACCCATGCAGAAATCGCGGTCATGACGGTCTTTCAGGCGCAGCAGTTCTTTACCGTAAAACTCCCAGCGGCCGGATTCCTGCCACAGTTCGGCAGGTTGTACCACCGGCATCAGCAGCTCCACGCTACCTGCGCGGGCCATTTCTTCGCGCACGATATTTTCAACTTTGCGCAATACGCGCAGGCCCATCGGCATCCAAGTATAAAGACCGGATGCGTTGGCTTTGATCAAGCCGGCACGAATCATCAGCTTGTGGCTGGCAAGTGCGGCTTCGGCAGGGGCTTCTTTAAGGGTAGAAATGAAGAACTGGGAGGCTTTCATGGCGTATTTTTCTTTCTTAAAAATAAGTGCGTATTGTAACGCAAAATGTGTGGCCGCGCGTCTTTTGAATGGCATCTGATGAAATCGGCCGTTGTTTCACGGAGCTTTTGATTCGGGGCGATTTTTAGGGATGTCAACCCTAATTTATACACAAAACCGCATAACCTTGTTTTACCTATAAATTTTCACTGTATGATTATAGTAAAATCTTATAAATATAACTATTTGATTTTATTATGTTTTATTTGATTAAATTTTAGTCAATTTAAGACTTGGTTTGTTCCTAAAGAAAATTTTACGATTACCCAAAGCTTATCAACAGATTTATCCACAGAGATTGTGTATAGATTTTAAATGCTGTCGGCGTAATGATTTCGCATGATTGGCAAGCCTTGTTTAAAGCAGATTTGGTTGCCTTAAAAAGATGGGGCAACAACACGATGGGCAGGTTTTGCGCTAACATTCTGCTTATTGTTGGTTGTTTCCTTACAAGGGATAAAATGAAAAATTCAGAATTGCATTTGCTGGAACGCAGAAAGATGTTTAACGGGCATCAGGAACGCTACCGCCACTTTTCTCAAACCTGCCAGACGGATATGGTATTTGATGTCTATCTGCCGCCACAAGTCTTAAAAGGTTATCCCGCGCCTGTTTTATATTTTCTTTCCGGCTTAAATAGTGATGGTTCTGAATTGGTTCGGCAAAGCGGAATTCAACGTTTTGCGGCGCAATGGAATATTATCGTGGTTTTTCCGGATACCTCGCCACGCGGTCAGCATGTTGCCGACAGTGAGGAACATTATCTTGGACAGGGTGCCGGATTTTATGTTAATGCAACTGAAGCACCTTGGGCACAGCATTATCAAATGGAAAGCTATATCAGCCAAGAATTGCCTGATTTGATCGAGCATAATTTCCCGGTAACGAAAGAGCGCAGCATTGCAGGTTTCAGCATGGGTGGGCATGGCGCGCTGCATTTGGCTTTGAACTATCCCGGCCGATATGCTGCGGTTTCTGCCTTTGCGCCTTTATGTCATCCTATCGATACGGAAGGCGGCAGGCAGGCGTTTTCAGCTTATTTGGGTCAAAACGTGGAAACATGGAAACACTATGACAGTACAAAGCTGCTTCAGACCGCCTCGCATAAATTGCCTGTTTTGATTGATGTCGGCAGTGAAGATGCTTTGTATCCTGAAGTTCTGCAACCGGAAGGGTTTGTCCGCTCAGCACGCGAAAAAGGTTTCAATATCCAATATAAAGTACGTCCAGGCTATGGGCATGACTATTTCTTTATTGCCAGCTTTATCGATTCGCATATTGAGTTTCACGCTCAGGCATTGGGGCTTTAAGCGATATTGAATAAAAGGCCGTCTGAAATCCGATTAATGGTCGGATTTCAGACGGCCTTTTATTTAGGCTTTTTTTAACCTTTAATTTCAAACAGACTTATTCTTCAGGACGTTCGCCGTCGGTATCGTCCAATTTGCCTTCGGTGATATCCATATTGATACCGACTGCCGCACGGATTTTGGCATCGATTTCGTTGGCAATATCAGGATTTTCTTTCAGCCAAACGCGTACATTGTCTTTACCTTGGCCGATTTTTGCACCGTTGTAGCTGTACCATGCACCGGATTTTTCAACGATGTCGTGTTTGACGCCCAAGTCGATCAATTCGCCTTCCCAGCTGATGCCTTCGCCGTAAAGAATATCGAATTCGGCTTGACGGAATGGAGGCGCAACTTTGTTTTTGATGACTTTGACTTTGGTTTCGTTACCAATAACGTCATCGCCTTTTTTAATCTGACCGGTACGGCGGATGTCGAGGCGGACGGAGGCGTAGAATTTGAGCGCGTTACCGCCGGTTGTGGTTTCAGGGCTGCCGAACATCACGCCGATTTTCATACGGATTTGGTTAATGAAAACAACCAATGTATTGGTGCGTTTGATGTGGCCGGTCAGTTTGCGCAGGGCTTGGCTCATCAGGCGGGCTTGCAGGCCGACGTGGCTGTCACCCATTTCGCCTTCGATCTCGGCTTTAGGCACAAGTGCGGCTACGGAGTCGACAACGACCATATCGATACCGCCAGAGCGTACCAATGTATCGCAGATTTCCAATGCCTGCTCGCCGGTATCTGGTTGGGAGAGATAGAGCTCTTCGACTTTTACGCCGAGTTTGCGGGCGTAAATCGGGTCAAAAGCATGCTCGGCATCGATGAATGCGCAGATGCCACCATTTTTTTGGCATTGGGCAATGGCTTCGAGACAGAGTGTGGTTTTACCGGAGGATTCCGGGCCGAAAATTTCAACCACGCGGCCGCGGGGCAGACCGCCAACGCCGAGTGCCAAGTCTACGCCGAGGGAGCCGGTGGAAATAACATCAAGGTTTTCTTCCTGTTGGCTGCCGTCCATTTTCATGATGGAGCCTTTGCCGAAGTTTTTTTCGATTTGGGCAAGGGCGGCGGCTAAGGCTTTGCTTTTTTCGTCTGACATGTTTTCTCTCCGAAAGGAAATATGAATCGCTAAGAATTTATTTAGCTATTATCGCATAAATTAAGAAAAAGTATAGTTTTATTTTTATTTTTCAGACGGCCTGTGTTTTTTGTATGCAACAGGCCGTCTGAAACGTTGAATAATCAATCAGTTGGTCAATGATGCAAAAACTTGGAAATAGTCGGGGAAAGTTTTATGCGTACATTTCGGGTCGTTGATGATGACGGGGACGCCCAAAAGCGAAGCCAGCGAGAAACACATGGCCATGCGGTGGTCGTCGTAAGTGTCGATGACGGCATCAGGTGTAAGCGTTTCGGGCGGCGTAATATGGATGGCTTCGGCTTCTTCGATAACTTCTGCACCCAGTTTGCGCAGTTCGGTTGCCATGGCGGCGATACGGTCGGTTTCTTTGACGCGCCATGAGCCGATATTGCGCAGGGTGCAGGGCTGTTTGGTGGCCAGTGCGACGATGGCCAAGGTCATGGCCGCGTCTGGAATATGGTTGGCATCCAAATCAAAAGCCTGAATCTTGCGCTCGGCAGGGCGGGAAATTTCAACAAAATTTTCGCCCCAAATCACATCTGCACCGATTTTCTCCAATTCACGCGCAAAGGCAACATCGCCTTGAATGCTGTGTGCGCCGATACCGGTTACGCGGATGGGTGTACCTGCAATCAGGCCTGCGCCTAAGAGATAAGACGCGCTGGAGGCATCGCCTTCTACATATAAATGTTCGGGCGCATGATATTTGGCACCGGCCGGGATTTTAAATACACGGTAGTCTTCATTGATGATGTCCACACCGAACTGCGCCATCAGCTTGAGCGTGATGTCGATATAAGGTTTGGAAATCAATTCGCCTACCATGTGGATTTCAAAAGCTTGTCCGGTCAAAGGCAAAGCCATCAGTAGGGCGGTCAGGAATTGGCTGGAAACATTGCCTTTAATCGGAATAACGCGCTCGCCGTTGTCTTGGCGTTTACCGATCTGAAGCGGCGGATAGTTTTCATTGCCCAGATATTGTACGTCCGCACCGGCAATGCGCAGCGCATCCACCAAATCGCCGATGGGGCGTTCGTGCATACGCGGCACGCCATGCAGATGATAGTTACCGCCCAAAACGGCAAGCGCGGCAGTCAAAGGACGGAATGCCGTACCGGCGTTGCCTAAAAACAAATCGGCGGTTGGGTTGGGAAAGCGGCCGCCGGTGCCATGAACTTTCAGACGGCCTTCAGGTAAAGATTCAATGTGTACGCCGAGTTTGTCGAGTGCTTCAAGCATTCGGTCGGTATCGTCGGATTTGAGCAAAGAATGGATTTCGCAAACGTTGTCGGAGAGTGCGGCCAAGAGCAGCGTGCGGTTGCTGATGCTTTTGGAGCCGGGTAGGGCAACGGTGGAAGGCTTGAGTGTGGAAGCGGGCAGGCGGATGGATTCGGTCATGGCTGGACTAAGCTCGTTTGAATTGTAAATAGACCGATATTATACGCAGGCAAAGGCCGTCTGAAAAATGAAGAAGGCGCAATTTATTTGTGAAAAAATGAATTTTTATATCGTTACACTATTTTCCAGTCGTTTATTTTGAAATTTTCTGCTCCTGTTTTGTGTTTGCCGCTATAACTTATTTTGTTGTGGTAGGTATATAACCAAACACCATAAGAAAATCAGAAACCATTCTTTCCTATTTTTTCAGACGGCCTTTAATATCGGCGGATAATCATTGATAAAACAAGAGCACGACCATGAGCCATTATCCTCTGTTTGCCGATTTGAAAAACCGCCCTGTTTTGCTGGCAGGCGCGGGCAAGGTTGCCGAGCGCAAGGCGGAAAGTCTGTTGTCTGCCGGAGCGCGCGTGCGTGTTGTTGCGGAAACTTTGAATCCGCAGTTTCAGCAATGGGCGGCTGAAGGGAAAATAGTTTGGCTGGGCGGCTTGTTTGAAGAAGCCATGCTGGACGAGGTGTATTTCGTTATTGCGGCGACGGATGATGATGGGTTTAACCGCCGTGTTTTTGAAGTGGCGGAGCGACGGGCGAAATTATGCAATACGGTGGATACGGCGGATTTGTGTTCGTTTATCGTGCCTGCCGTGGTGGATAGGGGGCCGTTGAAGATAGCCATATCCAGTGGTGGTACTGCGCCTGTATTGGCGCGGAAATGGCGGCAGATTATTGAGACATTGATTCCGCTGCATACGGGCACGATGGCGCGTATTGCAGGTAAATGGCGCGAAAAGGTTAAACGGACGATTCATCATGTCGAACGACGCCGTTATTTTTGGGAAAAGTTGTTCGACAGCCGTTTCAGTATTTTTGCGGCTCAAAACAATATCGAGGCGGCAGAACGTGAATTGATCACGCAGTTAAACCGGGAAACGCCGTTTGGCGGCGAAGTGGTTTTGGTGGGCGCAGGGCCGGGAGATCCGGGCTTGCTGACTATACATGCTTTGCAGGCGATACAGGCTGCGGATACCGTGTTTTACGATGCTTTAGTGTCGGATGAGATTTTGGCGATGGTGCGTAAAGATGCGGTGAAAATCAGCGTGGGCAAACGCGCCGGTGCGCACCATGTCCAGCAGGAAGAAACCAACCGTCTATTGGTTGAACACGCTCAAAAAGGTGAGCGCGTAGTGAGGTTGAAAGGCGGCGATCCTTTTGTATTCGGGCGCGGCGGGGAGGAAGTACAAACCCTGCATCAGGCCGGGATTGTCTACCGCATTGTGCCGGGTATTACTGCCGCCTTGGGTGCTACTGCTTATGCTGGTATTCCGTTAACCCATCGCGATTGCGCCCAAAGTGCTTTATTTGTAACCGGCCACAGCAAACACGAGGGCAGTCAGCCCGATTGGCAGACTTTGGCTTTAAGCCGTCAAACGTTGGTAATCTATATGGGGACGCTTAAAGCGGCTGAGATTGCGGAAAAACTGATGGCTTATGGCAGGCAGCCTTCTACGCCAGTCGCCGTGATTTCCAATGGGACTTTACCGAATCAGACCGTGCGGACAGGCCATCTGAAAGATTTGGGCGTGTTGGCTGCCGAAGCAGAGCGTCCGGCTTTAATGGTGATTGGTGAAGTGGTTGCCCTGCGCGATGAGATGAAATGGTTTGGAGAATTTGTCGAATGCTATGAAGAAGCTGCGTAAAGAGGATTGATCAAGCAAGGCCGTCTGAAATTGGTTTTCAGACGGCCTTGCCTTATTTAAAAGCTTGGCAATATTGCTGATAACGTTCTGCCAGTCCATATAGGATGATTGCTGTCAGCCCCCAGATGTCGTAGTGTCGGAAAGGCAGGGCGGGGAGGGCGAGGGTTTGATTGTTGTGATGAAGCTGACGGAATGTGTAGTTTTGCAGGTTTAAGGCGAAATCCAAAGGCAGATAAAAAATTTCAGCTACTTCATCGGGATTTGCTTTTGGGTTGACGGGCTGGGTGCAAATTGCCGGAACAGGCGTAACACGATAGCCGGAAGGCGTGTCATAAAAGGGTAGCGGCGCAAAAGTCTGCCATGCGGTAATCGGAATGGCAGTTTCTTCATAAGCTTCTCTTAACGCCGTTGCCGTTAGGCTGTCGTCTTGGGCATCTTTGCGGCCGCCTGCAAAGGCGATTTGTCCGGTGTGCTGCCTTAAGGTCTCGGCCCTTTGGGTCAGTAGGATTTGCCACGCTCCTTTATGCAAGACAATGCCGACCAAAACGGCTGCTTCTTTGACCGTTTGCGCGGTAACTAATTGATTGCGCTCTGCTTGCATACGGCTGCTGAAGCGTGAAGCTTGAGTTAGGAAATGGATAAGGTGGTCGGTATTCATTTTTGGCGCTGATCGTTTTATGCAGATGAGGATTACACAAGGTTTACGGTTACCGTGTCAACAAAATAGGGTGCGTGTGTTACAGTTATGCCTGAATGATAAATAAAGCTTTGCGTCTGTTTTGCAAGTGCTTAGGCCGTCTGAAAATGTCGGCAGGTTCTCAAAAAGGATAGTTATGTTGTTTTCCCCATCCAGTATTCGAGTGGCAGCCGCGGCTGTAATGATGTTGTTTGCTACACAAACTTTTGCCGCGCCAGGCGATTCAAATACAGTTTTTGAATCGGCTAAGATTATTAAAAAGAAAAGCCGTGCCGACCGTTTTTCTCCTGAAGAGCGCGAGCAGGAGCGGATACGTCTGTTGGGTATACAAAACCGCACCTCGCAGGTTTTCACTTTGTTAAATTCAGAACTGGCACTGCAAAAGGGCGATGCGGCTTCTGCTTTGTTTACTTATATTTTAACGTTGCATCGCACCAAATCTCCCGAAGTGGCCGAACGCGCTTTGGAGATGGCGGTTTCTTTAAACGCCTTTGAACAGGCTGAAGCCATTTACCAAAAATGGCGCGAAATCGAGCCGGAGCCTGGTGAAGCACAAAAGCGTATGACTTGGTTGCGTAATTTGCTGCTGGGCAAAGCCGATAAGAATTTGAGCGGATTGGACAAGGTGATTGCCGGCGGTAGTGAAGACGAGCAAAAGCGCGTGTTCCTGCTTTTGGCGCAAACCGCAGCACAACAGCCGAATCTGACCAGCGATGCAGTCAAACAGGTGCATAAAACGGCACTGAATTATAAAGACTTTCCAGAAGCAGCGATTGCGGATGCAATTTTTAGTGCAAAAGACGGTCAACACAAACACGCCATTGCGGCATTGCAGCGATTGGCCAAGTTGGATAACGAAATCCTGCCGCCGACTTTTGTCACCCTGCGGCTGATGGCGCAACGGCATCCTGATATTCTGGACGGCTTCTTCAAAGAGACAGACACCAAAACCTTATCTCTGATTTGGCAGGAATTGGACATCGCCAATTTAATCGCCCATGGTCAAAATGATAAGGCATTCAAACGTTTGCAGACTTTGTTGGAAGAAAATCCCAACCCTGATTTGTATATTCAGGCTGCTTTATTGTCAGCCAGCAAGACGGAAAATATTTCTGCAGTAAACAGCTATCTGGAAAAGGCTTATAAAGCCGGTACGGAGGATCAGCGCAGCCGTGCGGCGTTGATTGGCGCGGTTTCTTATAATGATGCTGAAGAATTTGCCAAAGCCAAACAATGGCTGGATAAGGTAACGGCAACGGCTTATACGTTTGATAAAACCATTTTGGCTGCTTCCATCGAAGCCAAACAGGGCAACCATAAAGAGGCTTGGGCTTTGGTGCAACGTGCCCAAAAAATGCCCGAGCAAAGAGGACGTTATTTTGAAGCCAGTGATTTGCTGAATACGGCTTTGTTTGTATTGTCTAAAAATACCAATCTTCAAGAATCGTTGAACGCTTTGAACAGCTTGGTAAACTCCACCGAAAAATCCTTGAAAACCCGAGCTTCTCCCGAGCTGCTTGCCAATGTGCTGTATCAGCGTTCGATGGTTTATGAGAAGCTGAATCAGCCAGGCAAGGCGATTGCCGATTTGCGCCGTGTGGTAGAGCTGTATCCGGATAATCCGCATGGTTGGAATGCTTTGGGCTATACCTTGCTGTCCAGCGGCAAGGATTTGGAGGAGGCATTCAAAATGGTTCAGACGGCCTATCAAATGGAGCCGGAAAGTGCAGCAATTAATGACAGTGTAGGTTGGGCATATTATCTTAAAGGCGATGCCCAAATGGCGCTTCCATATATCCAATATGCCTACGAAAAAGAACCTGAAGCCGAAGTCGCCGCGCATTTGGGCGAAGTCTTATGGACGCTTGGCGACCAAGACAAGGCCAAAGAAATTTGGAATGATGGTTTGAAACGCGGAAGCAATCTCCGAGTATTAAAAGAGACAATGTCCAAATTCGGTATAACGTCCAGTAAACCACATACTCAAAAACACAAATAAAACCAAAAGGCCGTCTGAAAAGCGTTTGATTCCAGACGGCCTATGAAGGAATATCCATGAATTTAAAACAATTATCATCGGTTGCAGCTTTATTGCTTTTGGCTGCTTGTGCGCAGCCAAACTTACCTCAGCAAAACAGTTGGCAAGCAGCAGAGCAGGTGCAGGATTTTAGCGCAGACGGTCGATTAGCTGTCAAAGTGGAAGGTAAAGGCTCTTATGCCAATTTCGACTGGACTTATCAGAATGCGGTTCAAACCATTGATGTTAATACACCGTTGGGCAATACCGTAGGCCAGCTGTGTCAAGACAGTGAAGGCGTATTGGCGGTAGACAGTAAGGGTAAAGTTTATCAGGCGGAAACGGCTGAGGAATTGAGCAGACAGCTTTTAGGCTTTGCTTTGCCGGTTCAATATCTGCATATTTGGGCTGATGGTAAACGCGTTGCCAATGCGCCATACAAAATCCTGCCTGATGGCCGTCTGGAGCAGTTTGACTGGACAATATCGCGTACTTTAAATAGTTTGGGACAGCCCAAAACGCTTCAACTTGAGAATGCTAAGTTTAATATCCGCTTGGTGTTTGACACGGTAAACCACTCTTTAGATAAGAATGGACAAACCCGATGCGCAGCACGCAAATAGAGGATGCCATGTCTGTTTCAGAGGAAATCCAAGCCTTTCCTGCGCCGGCCAAATTAAATTTGGATTTGAGGATTACCGGCCGCAGGAGCGATGGTTATCATAATTTGGAAAGTATTTTCTGTTTGATCGGCTTATACGATACCGTTCATCTGAAAATGCGTACTGATGGGCAGATTATTCTGCATACGCCGGTCGAAGGGCTTGAGCCCGAACAGGACTTGGCTTATCGGGCGGCTAAATTATTACTGCCATATGCAAGCGTACCGCACGGCGTCGAAATCTGGTTGGATAAAGTGATTCCGACCGGAGGCGGATTGGGCGGCGGCAGCTCTGATGCGGCCACAGTTTTAATGGTTTTAAACCAATGGTGGCAATGCGGTTTGAGCAGGCAGCAACTGATTGATTTAGGTGTAAGTCTTGGTGCGGATGTTCCTTTTTTTATTTTTGGAAGAAGTGCTTTTGCCAAAGGCGTAGGCGAGAAGCTGGCTGAAATAGATGTCCCTAAACAATGGTATGTTATCGTTAAGCCCCCCGTCCATATAGCAACAGTTAAAATTTTTGCACATGAAGGCTTGACACGGGATTCCAAACCCAGCATAATGCCGACTTTCCAATCGTTACAGCCGTTTCAAAATGATATGCAGGCGGTTGTGTTTCAGGAATATCCTGAAGTTTGGAAGGCTTATGTTGAGTTATCCCAATATGGTCATGCATTAATGACTGGTTCTGGGGCTTGTTTGTTCATAGCAAGTGAATCTCATCAAGAAGCACATACAATTTACCAACAGGTTTCTCAATCATATGAAGCTTATTGTGTGGAAGGATTAGATATTCATCCGCTATATCATATGATTTAGTAAGTTGGGGAGTCGTCAAGCGGTTAAGACACTGGATTTTGATTCCAGCATGCGAAGGTTCGAATCCTTCCTCCCCAGCCAA
>NZ_JBQCWB010000001.1:0-115413 GCF_051957775.1 Neisseria sp. P0016.S008 | reverse complement strand
GGGGAGTCGTCAAGCGGTTAAGACACTGGATTTTGATTCCAGCATGCGAAGGTTCGAATCCTTCCTCCCCAGCCAAATAAAAGCGTGTAAGTTTTCTTACACGCTTTTTTACGCTAAGAGCAAAATAACGCTGAAAAACTTTTTTTTACCCGTCTTTACGCGTATAATCGCGCAATTAGTGTCTTAGACATAGGGCAAAGGGAAGCGTAATGTTTTCTGCGCGTAAATCAAATCTAGAATCAGGTGAAGATATGGCTGCTTATGACAGTTTAATGGTGTTTACCGGTAATGCAAATCCGGAATTGGCGCAACGTGTTGTCAAACATTTGGATATTTCACTCGGTGAAGCCACCGTTTCTAAATTCTCTGATGGCGAAGTAGCCATTGAACTGTTGGAAAATGTGCGTGGTCGCGATGTGTTTATTTTGCAACCTACCTGTGCGCCAACCAATGACAACCTGATGGAAATTTTGACTATGGCCGATGCACTCAAACGTGCTTCTGCCGGTCGTATTACTGCCGCGATTCCTTACTTTGGCTATGCGCGTCAAGATCGTCGTCCTCGCTCTGTTCGTGTACCGATTTCTGCTAAATTGGTAGCGAATATGTTGTACTCAGCAGGTATCGACCGCGTATTAACTGTTGACTTGCATGCCGACCAAATTCAAGGTTTCTTCGATATTCCGGTAGATAATATTTACGCAACCCCGATTTTATTGAACGACATTAAACAACAACGTATCGACAATCTGACTGTTGTTAGCCCTGATATCGGTGGTGTTGTACGTGCACGTGCTGTTGCTAAATCTTTAAATGCTGATTTGGCCATTATTGACAAACGTCGTCCTAAAGCTAATGTGGCTGAAGTGATGAACATTATTGGCGATATTCAAGGCCGTACTTGCTTGATTGTAGATGATATGATCGATACGGCAAACACCTTGTGTAAAGCGGCCGTTGCCCTGAAAGAGCGCGGTGCAGATCGTGTACTTGCATACGCCAGCCATGCAGTATTCTCTGGCGAAGCAGTGAATCGAATTGCTTCTTCCGAAATTGACCAAGTAGTTGTGACAGATACGATTCCGTTGTCTGAAGCAGCTAAAAAATGTGAACGCATCCGTCAAGTTACCATTGCCGGTTTGCTGGCTGAAACGGTACGCCGTATCAGCAATGAAGAATCCGTCTCATATCTTTTCAATGAAGATGTGATGACTGGCGGTATGTTGCTGCCATAACCCGATGTCGTCTTAAGCTGGTCGCGGCCGATGACGACGATTTTATCTAAATTGGAGTATTAAACATGACTTACGAAATTCAAGCCTCTGTTCGCGAAGCCCAAGGCACTGGTGCGAGCCGCCGCCTGCGTCGCGAAGGCCAAATCCCTGGCATTCTGTACGGTGAAGGTCAAGAGCCTGTTGCTATTGCTGTAGACCACAAAACTGTATTCTACGCATTGGAAAAAGAATCTTTCCATACTGCTTTGATTAAACTGTCTTTGAACGGTGAAACTAAAGACGTTATCGTGCGTGACTTCCAAATGCACCCATTCCGTCGCGAAGTTCAACACATCGACTTCCAAGCTGTAAAAGCTGACCAAGTTGTACGTATCCGTGTGCCTCTGCACATTGTTAACGCTGAAAATTCTCAAGCTGTTAAATTGCAAGGTGGCCGCGTATCTCTGTTGAACACTTCTGTTGAAGTAGTTGCTTTGCCTGCAAATATTCCTGCTTTCTTGGAATTGGATTGTGCATCAGTAGTTGCCGGCGACATTCTGCACTTGTCAGACATCAAATTGCCAGAAGGTGTTGAAAGCGTTTCTCTGAAACGTAACGAAAACCTGGCTGTTGCTACTGTTACCGGTAAAAAACGCTAATAAGTAGTTAATATAAGAAAACCGTATCAGATTTATCTGATACGGTTTTTGTTTTATATATAAAATCATTTGCTATAGAACTTAGGCAAACGTAACAGCATATGTACTTTATAAGATTGAAGCAATTTCATTGCGAAGTTTATTAAGAAAGCGTCCATGCCGTACCCATTGTGCGGCTGATTCATAATCTTGTTGTTCAAATGCTTGTTGCAAATCTTGATATAGGTTGCTTTGTACTTCTTGAATTTCTTGATCCAGTGCTCGGATGGCATCATGGTTTTGTTCCATTTGAGCATCCATCAATGTTTCCCGCCATTCCATCTGCTGCATGAGAAATTCTGGTGAAAATGAAGTGTGTTCAGGTGCATCAGCATCGATATTTTGGCTTTTCAAGAGATAAGCAGCCCGATCAATAGGGCTTTTTAATGTGCGGTAGGCATCATTAATTGTAGAAGACATCATAACGGCTTGTTTCTGCTCAAAAGCTGAAGCAGAAGCAAATTTATCGGGATGAAAACGGGCTGCTAAAGCTCGATAGGTCTGTTCGAGTGCTTCGGTATCAATATTGAAAGATGGCTCAAGCTGGAAGAGGTTGAAGTATTGAGACATGATATTAAAGGAAAAAATCTAAAGAAGAGGATTATTTTACGATATAATCCGGAAACTGTTTATACGAAAGGAAAACAATATGACCGGTAAGGTACAGTATAATAAAGGCAAGATACGAGACAATGCCTTAAAAGCCTTAGTCAAATCTGATTTGTTCCGACACAAAGTAGAACGAAAAAGAAAAGGCAAGGGTAGCTATAATAGGCAAGAAGCCAGAAAATGGCGGGATGGTTTTGATACTGTCCCGCCATTTTTATGTCTCAAACGTGGAAACTTTCACCACAGCCGCAGGAGTCTTTAACGTTTGGGTTTTCAAATTTGAAACCTTCCTGTAAGCCTTCTTTGGTGTAATCGACTTGTGTGCCGTCTAGATAAACCAAGCTTTTCGGGTCGATATAAACGCGCGCGCCGTGTTCTTCAAAAATCAGGTCATCCTCGTTCACTTCATCGACAAATTCAAGGTTGTATGCCATGCCTGAGCAGCCACTGGTTTTCACACCCAAGCGCACGCCTAAGCCTTTGCCGCGTTTGGTTAGGTAGCCGTTGATGTGTTTGGCTGCGTTTTCTGTGATGGTAATCATGCTTTTTTCCTCATTTCGCAATTATTTTCTGTTTTGCCTACTTTTTTATTTCAGACGGCCTCTTGACGCTCAGGCCGTCTGAAAACGCTGTCTTGCCCACTCTATTGCGGCGGCAATGGCAGCTTTTCCCTGGGGACTATTTTTCCAACAGGTAGAGCCGGTCAATTGTACGCCCTGTTCCAAAATATCGTCCAAATCTGCCGCCGCCAGTGTGGCAACATCATCCAAACCCATTTGCTGCAAACGCTGCAATATGGTTTTACCTATGCCTTTGACAGCAAGTAGGGATTGGACTTCTTCATCAGTAAAAGGCATATCGTCTTCTTTGATTTTGCAGGTGTAACGACTGAATATAAGCAGCAGCTTATTGCCCTCTCCCTAACCCTCTCCCGCGGGGAGAGGGGATAGATTGGTAGGTGGTCCCAAACTTGGTAGCAACTTCAAAACGATTAAGTTTCTGCATACTTGGTTTTGCCCCCACAAAAGAAGAGAGGAATAAACCACCAGATTTGCTTTTCTCGAAGACTTGCCAGGAATCTTGGGAGTACCTGCTGACAAAGGTTCGCTGAATCCGGTTATTTATTTTCCTGACGTTTGCGATAGTCGGCAACGGCTGCTTTTACTGCATCTTCAGCTAAAATGGAACAGTGGATTTTAACTGGAGGCAATTCCAATTCTTCAGCGATTTCACTGTTTTTGATTGCCAGCGCATCATCCAGGCTTTTGCCTTTGACCCACTCGGTAATCAGGCTGGACGAAGCGATGGCAGAACCGCAACCGTAAGTTTTGAATTTTGCATCTTCGATAATACCCTCATCGTTTACTTTGATTTGCAAACGCATTACGTCACCGCAGGCCGGTGCGCCGACCATGCCGGTACCGACAGATTCGTCGTTTTTGTCGAAAGTACCGACGTTGCGGGGATTTTCGTAGTGGTCGATTACTTTATCGCTGTATGCCATGATGTGGTTTCCTTTGTGTTTTTAGTGGTGTAAATGGTTTGTTTACGAATATTCAGACGGCCTGAAGTTTAGATTTTGCACGCGCCGCCTTCGCAGCCGTCATCATTCTCTGAATCAACGCCGCCTTCTACGGTAACGCCGTCAAAATCTTCGAGCAGGTTGTCGAGATTGTCGAGGTCGAGATCTTGTTCGTCCATAGTTTATGTCTTTAATTTGAAAGTTATGCCTTAGTGAGCTAGGAGATTAAATGAGATCTCTATATATAGGTCGTCTGAAAGGTTTTATTGATTTTCAGACGGCCTTTTATAAATGCGGATTAATGCGCCGCCCATTCAATCGAGTTCAAATCGATACCTTCTTTAAACATTTCCCACAGCGGCGACAGTTCGCGCAGTTTGCCGATTTTGGATTTAATCAGTTCGGCTGCGAATTGCACTTCTTCTTCGGTGGTCATGCGGCCGAAGGTGATGCGCAGGGAGGAATGTGCCAATTCGTCGTTGCGGCCGAGTGCGCGTAAAACGTAGCTTGGTTCAAGGCTTGCGGAAGTACAGGCGGAGCCGCTGGATACGGCGAGTTCTTTGACCGCCATAATCAGGCTTTCGCCTTCGACGAAGTTGAAGCTGACGTTCAGGTTGTTTGGAGCGCGGTGTTCGAGGTCGCCGTTGATGTAGACTTCTTCGATGCCTTCGATACCTTTGAGGAAGATATCGCGCAGTTTCAGGTAGTGCGCAGTGTCTTGTGCCAATTCTTCTTTGGCAATGCGGAAGGCTTCGCCCATGCCGACGATTTGATGGGTCGGCAATGTGCCGGAACGGAAACCGCGTTCGTGGCCGCCGCCGTGCATTTGGGCTTCGAGGCGGACGCGTGGTTTACGGCGTACATACAGGGCGCCGATGCCTTTAGGGCCGTATACTTTGTGGCCGGACATAGACAGCAAATCAACTTTGGCGGCTTCAACGTCGACAGGCACTTTGCCGCATGCTTGTGCTGCGTCAACGTGGAAAATGATTTTGCGTTCGCGGCAGATTTCGCCGATGGCAGGAATATCTTGAACCACGCCGATTTCGTTGTTTACCCACATGACGGAAACGAGGATGGTGTCTTCGCGGATGGCGGCTTTCAGTACCTCTAAATCAACCAAACCGTTTTCTTGTACGTCCAGATAAGTTACTTCATAACCTTGGCGTTCGAGTTCGCGCATGGTATCGAGTACGGCTTTGTGCTCGGTTTTCACGGTGATGAGGTGGTTGCCTTTAGATTTGTAGAAATGCGCTGCGCCTTTGATGGCGAGGTTGTTGGACTCGGTTGCGCCGCTGGTAAAAACGATTTCTTTAGAGTCGGCGTTAATCAGGGCGGCTATGTCTGAACGTGCTTTTTCTACAGCTTCTTCTGCTTCCCAGCCGAAGCTGTGGCTGTTGGAGGCTGGGTTGCCGAAAATATCGGACAGGTAGGGAATCATTTTTTCGGCAACGCGGCGGTCGACGGGAGTAGTGGCGGCGTAGTCGAGGTATACGGGGGTTTTGACGGTCATGGTTTGCTCTTTCGTTTGGTCATCTGCCTGCGGTCTTTGCCGCAAGTCGGTTTAATGAATGTGTGTAAAGGTAACGACATGACTGCTGTCGCTGCAGTTTTTTTGTTCAATGATGCTTTGCAGCGTAACGCCGCTGAGGTAATCATTGATGGTTTTGTTTAAGTTTTCCCAAAGGTCGTGGGTCAGGCAGGGGGCGCCGTGGTTGCAGTTTGCTTTGCTGCCGCACTGCGTGGCATCCAGTCGGTCTTCGGCTGCGGAGATGATTTGTGCAATATTGATTTGCTCGGCGGGAGCGGCAAGGATATAGCCTCCGCCGGGGCCGCGTAGGCTTTCAACCAATCCGGCACGGCGCAGTTTGCTGAATAATTGTTCGAGGTAGGAAAGCGATATGCTTTGTCGTTCGCTGATGGCACTGAGTTTGACAGCGCCGGTTTGCGCGTTCATCGCCAAATCTATCATGGCGGTTACTGCAAATCGCCCTTTGGTAGTCAGTCTCATGGTGTGGTTGCCTGTGTGGGGCGTTTTTATTAGTGGGGAGAATTGTCTAATATCTGAGTGTTTCAGTCAAGTATGTGGCGGTTCGGTTTGATTGTTTGTTTAAATGGTGGCATTGGCTGATTTTTAAATCGGAAAATATTTTCTTTATTTTTCTGTAATTTGGATTTGAGGTCGTCTGAAAAAAGGCTATCAACCCTACAAATTTCAGGGTTAAAATGTTTTGATTTAATATTGATAGTAATATAGATTATCAAAATTATTCTTAAAATTTAGTTGTTTTGATGGAGTAAAATAATGAGGTGTTTGAAATGTTCAGACGGCCTTGATCGTCCATCTTTACCTTAACAGAGGCAATCAACAATGAAATCTGATTTAAGCAAAATAACCTGTATCGAAGACTTGCGCCTTGTTGCCAAACGTAAAATGCCGCGTATGTTTTATGACTATATTGACTCAGGCTCTTGGACGGAAACCACTTATCGTGAAAATACTTCGGATTTTAAAGACATCCGTTTCCGCCAAAAAGTATTGGTTGATATGGAGGGACGCAGCCTTGAGACCAAAATGATCGGTCAGGATGTGAAAATGCCGGTGGCGATTGCGCCGACAGGTTTCACGGGCATGGCGCACGCCGACGGTGAAATCTTGGCGGCGCGGGCGGCGGAAAAATTCGGTATCCCGTTTACGCTGTCGACCATGTCCATTTGTTCGATTGAAGATGTGGCTGAAAACACCAGCTCGCCGTTTTGGTTTCAGCTTTATGTGATGCGTGACCGCGAGTTTATGGAGAACCTGATTAAGCGTGCAAAAGATGCTAATTGTTCGGCTTTGGTATTGACCGCTGATTTGCAGGTTTTGGGTCAGCGCCATAAAGACATTAAAAACGGCCTGTCTGCGCCGCCGAAACCAACCATTGCCAATTTAATCAATTTGGCGACTAAACCGGAATGGTGTATGAAAATGTTGAACACGGAACGCCGCACCTTCCGCAATATTGTTGGTCATGCGAAAAACGTGGGTGATTTGTCTTCGCTGTCTTCATGGACTTCCGAACAATTCGACCCGCGCCTGAGCTGGGACGATGTGGCACGCATTAAGGATTTGTGGGGCGGCAAGCTGATTATCAAAGGCATTATGGAACCTGAAGATGCGGAAAAAGCAGCGAAAAGCGGCGCGGACGCATTGGTTGTTTCCAATCATGGCGGCCGTCAGCTTGACGATACTGTGTCTGCCATTAAGGCTTTGCCTGATGTGGTCAGCGCGGTGGGTAGCGACATCGAGGTTTGGATGGACAGCGGTATCCGCAGCGGTCAGGATATTTTGAAGGCTTGGGCTTTGGGTGCGAAAGGTACGATGATTGGCCGGGCATTCCTGTATGGTTTGGGTGCGTATGGTGAAGAAGGCGTAACCCGTGCGCTGGAAATCCTGTATAAAGAAATGGATATTTCCATGGCGTTTACCGGTCATCGCAATATTCAAGATGTGGATTCCAGCATTTTGCGTTCTACACATTGGGCTCAAGATGAATTTTAATTTCTGAACATAAGATAAGGCCGTCTGAAAATCTGTTTTCAGACGGCCTTTTTATAGACGGCTATTTCTCGTTTTTGCGATACCATTCAATGAAGGCATCGGGCTTGACAAAGCCTAATAAGGCTTCGCTATGACTGCCGTCGGCGCGGACAACAAACACACCCGGAGGGCCGAAGAGGCCGTATTCTTTCAGTAAGGCCTGATGTTCGGGAGTATTGGCGGTCACGTCGATTTGGAAGAAGCGCTGCATATCGACTGCTTCATGTACCTGCGGTTGGTTGAGCGTGTAGGCGGCCATTTCTTTGCAGGATACGCACCAGTCGGCGTAGAAATCAATCAGCACGGGCTTGCTTGGATCGGCTTTCAAGGCGGCATCCATAGCGGCTTTGAGTTCGGCAACGTCGGTAAACATCTTGCCGTGGTCGGTTTCTTGGCCGGCTTCGGATGGTGGAACCAGCGTTAAGAAGTGGTGCAGGGTGGTGGTTTGTTTATTGAAGCTTTGCCAGCCAAACCATGAGCCGCCAATCAGCAGTAAAAAGCCCAATACGGCGGCAACTGTTTTCAGACGGCCTTTTTGTTTGCCGGATTTCGCCAAAAGCATAAGGGCGGGAACAATCATCAGCAAGGTGTAGAGGCTGACTACTGCGAAATAAGGCAGATGCGGTGTGGCAAGGTATACGGCAACGGCCAGCAGAATGAAGCCGAATGCGTATTTGATGCCGTTCATCCAGTCGCCTGCTTTAGGTAGGATATGGCCGCCGAATGTGCCGATGATGATGAGCGGTACGCCGGTACCGAGTGCCAAGACATAAAGGGCAAGACCGCCCAGTACGGCATCGCCGGTTTGGCCGATATAGCCCAAAGCAAATGCCAGCGGAGGCGCAACGCAAGGGCCGACAATCAGAGCGGACAAAATACCCATGATGAAGACGGAAATGATTTTGCCGCCGGAGAGTTTGTTGCTTTGGTTTTGGAAATAGGATTGGACGGAGTTTGGCAGCTGGATATTGAAGA
This sequence comes from Neisseria sp. P0016.S008, assembly GCF_051957775.1. NCBI lineage: Bacteria > Pseudomonadati > Pseudomonadota > Betaproteobacteria > Neisseriales > Neisseriaceae > Neisseria > Neisseria sp. P0016.S008. The sequence continues at coordinate 106,812 of NZ_JBQCWB010000001.1, read as the reverse complement.
GGCCGAACATGGACATCGCCAGTACCACCATCAACGCGGCGGCGGCAAGTACGACCCACGGCTGTTGCAGCCATACGGTCAACAGCGCGCCGGTCAAACCGGCAATCACGCCGACCAAGGTATAGGTCAATGCCAAACCTTGTACATACACCATAGACAAGGTGAACGCGCGGCCTTTACCGGCTTTTTTATCGCCCACGACAATGCTGGAAACAATCGGCAGGAGCGGATACATACAGGCGGTAAAGCTTAAGCCCAAACCTGCGACAAAAAACGCCAACAGGTTGGCGTTTAAAGTATCCCAAGAGAGCTTGAAGCGGCTGCTGTCGGGATTGTTTGTACTGGGTTGCGTGGGCATTTGGCCGTCTGAAGAGGCGGACGGTTGCAAGAATCGGTCTTTGGCAGAAACCGGCTCGTCGCTTTGCGGCTGGTAAACCCCGTTGCCTTTTACGTCAAACTCGGTGTCCACAGGCGGATAACACACACCCACTTCGGCACAGCCTTGATAAGTCAGCGTCAGTTTGTATTGCGGCGCGGCTTGTTTGTAAGGCAGGTCAACCTGTGCGGTATGGTGGTAAACCGTTTGTTTGCCGAAGAATTCGTCTTCTTTTTCTTCGCCTTTACTGAATTTGGGTTCGCCCAAGACTTTGTCAGGATTGGTCGCTGCAACGATTTTGGACTGGTACATATAGTAGCCGTCAGCGATCTTGAACTGAACGCTGATGCCTTGATCAGTTACATTGACTTGAGGCACAAAGGCTTGCTCTGGAGGCAGCAAATCATTGGCATCTACTGCGAATGCGAAGCTGCTCAAGCCTAAAAATGCAATGAGGAAATAAAGGAATTTTTTCATAGTATCTACGGAGATGCCGTTGAGGAACCGTCATTATAAATGATGGACAAAACAAGCGGCTTAATTTATGTTAAATATTGCGAGAGAAATCTAATGCTTTTGAATTATATCGAAATAGGGTTGGCCATATATGACCGATAGTCTCATGTTATCGTTCAATCTATGCCAAAGGCCGTCTGAAATTTTCAGACGGCCTTTGTTTCTCTTAGGCTCGGCTTTAAGGATAAGCGATATAAGCGTAAGCGGAATGGTTGTGTATCGATTCAAAGTTTTCGCTTTCGACGACGAACGACTCGATGCGTTTGTCGGCAATCAGTACAGTAGCCACATCGCGAACCATGTCTTCGACAAACTTTGGATTTTCGTATGCTTTTTCCGTTACATACTTCTCGTCAGGGCGTTTGAGCAAACCGTAGAGCTGGCAGCTTGCCTGTGCTTCGACGTAATCGATGATTTCTTCGATGCCTACATCCGCGTTTGCAATCAGGCTGACGGTCACATGAGAACGTTGGTTATGCGCGCCGTATTGGGAAATTTCTTTGGAACACGGACACAATGAAGTAACCGGAACCATTACTTTCAGACTGTGGCTGTATGTACCGTTTTTGATTTCGCCGGTCAGGGTGACATCATAGTCGAGCAGCGATTGGATACCGGAGACAGGCGCACTTTTCTTGCGAAAAAATGGGAAGGAAACGCTGATTTTGCCGGAATGCGAATCCAACAGGGCAACCATATCGGCTGTCAGCTTGTGCAGCGTATCGAAATCCAAAGCATCGGTTTGTTTTTCCATCAGGGCGACAAAGCGCGACATATGCGTGCCTTTTTGGTCGGCAGGCAGGAAAACCGTCATGGTCAGGCGGGCGACGGTGGATTGTTCGCCTTCTTTGCTTTTGAGGGAGATTGGAAAGCGCAGGTCTTTGATGCCGACCTGATTAATCGGCAGGTTGCGTAAATCGCGGCTGGATTGCACGTCTGCAATGGCGTTCATGCGTGGTATGTCCTTCATGATAGGATTGTTGAGATGCGTGTGGAGGGAATCGGCTCGTGTCGGCCGATTTGCAAATGCGAGATTATATCACTTGCTTTATCCGCCTGCATTGATTGTTTCTATTTTTCAGATAGTGATAAAATCTTCGGTTATTCACATCTACATAGGCAGAGACCAAATGAAATTCGCCACGAAAGCCATTCATTCCAGCTACGATTGCGACGAACACAACCGCGCGCTGATGCCGCCGATTTATCAAAACAGTATGTTTGCATTGCACGAGATTGGCGAAAATGTGCCTTACCGCTACTCGCGCCTGAGCAACCCGACCCGTCAGGTATTGGAAGATACCGTTGCCGATTTGGAGCACGGTGCGGCCGGCTTTGCGTTTTCCAGCGGTATGGCGGGGATTGATGCCGTATGGCGTACTTTCCTGCGCCCGGGAGATACCATTGTTGCTGTCGCCGATATTTACGGCGGCGCTTATGATTTATTGGTCGATGTTTATCAAAAATGGGGTGTGAACGTTGTTTTTGCCGATTTGGGCAATCCGGATAATCTGGACGAGCTGCTCAAAGCGCACAATGTCAAACTGGTTTGGCTGGAAACGCCGTCCAATCCGCTTTTGAGATTGGTAGACATTAAAGCCCTTGCAGCGAAAGCCAAAGCAGCCGGTGCGCTGGTCGGCATCGACAACACCTTTGCTACGCCGTATCTTCAACAGCCGTTGGATATGGGTTGCGATTTTGTGTTCCATTCCGCTACCAAATATTTGTGCGGCCATTCCGACGTACTGATGGGCGTAGTCGTTGCCAAAACCAAAGAGCTGGCTCAGCCTTTGCACGACATGATGGTGCATACCGGCGCGATTGCAGGGCCGATGGACTGCTGGCTGGTGTTGCGCGGTATCAAAACGCTGGCTCTGCGCATGAACGCCCATTGCCAAAACGCACTCGAAATCGCACGCCGTTTGGAAGCTCATCCTGCCATAGAAAAAGTGTTCTACCCCGGCCTGCCGTCGCACGAACATTATGAACTCGCCCAAGCACAAATGCCCAAAGGCATCGGCGGCGTGGTGACGGTTTATCTCAAAAACGACACGCGTGAAGCAGCCAATAGCGTGATTAAAAACATGAAACTGGTCAAAATGGCTTCCAGCCTCGGCGGAGTTGAAAGTTTGGTCAATCATTGCTATTCCCAATCCCACAGCGGCGTGCCGCATGATGTGAAAATGGAAATGGGCATCAAAGTCGGCCTGCTGCGTTTCTCTGTAGGTATTGAAGACGTTGACGATATTTGGAACGATATTTCCAAAGCATTGGATACGACTTTGTAAATAAGGCTTATTGGTAGCTGAAATGCTAGCAATCATTATGGAGTGCAAATTGAAAACAAAATCTAAAAAACTTTTTAGGCTTGTTACCTTATTTGTAGCGGCATTCTCCATCTCTACGCCTACGGTAATGTACTTCAGTACAGGCGAAGCGACATTAAATCTTTTTGTTGAGGGTTTTTGGATAATTGGATTACTCCAATCACTCGTTTTTGTTACCATTGTAGACTATTACACCGAATCTAAACACGCAAGTAAGTATTTTTCTGCTACAGTTAAAACAAACATGAGACAAACCAATGGCAAATGGCGGCCTGTTGATATGCCTATTGGTGGTTGGAATTCCAAGATTCAAGGTAATGATCCATTTGCGGAATTTCATGACGAATTTTTTGAAAAAGAAATGAGACAAAACGATCCATTTTACGCTCATGAAGTTGATAACATTTGGCATGGAACGCACTTAGACTCGAGTTCTGAGGAGTATTGGAAATAAAAAAATGGTTAAATTATCTATGTCTCTAATACCTTACCAATTGAAAGGCCGTCTGAAAGTGAATGGTTTTTCAGACGGCCTTTAGTAATACATAAGGAATAGATATGAAAACATTATTCGGTGCATTGATGAGTATGGTGGCTTTGGTAGCTTGTACATCTCCTTCAGTATCTCAGCCTGAACAAGCCTCTAGAGCTCAGGTGCAAACTCAACAAACGGCGCAACCGACTCTAGCCGCCAAATGGCGTGTTGTCGCTTTCAATAAATTCACCGAAAAAGATTTGTCCGGTACTGATGCCTATCTGGATTTGAGCGAGATGCCTAAGGCGTATGGCAAGATGGGGTGTAACGGTATGATGTTCCAAGCCAATACGATTGGTTCGGACAAAATTGATTTTGGCCATATTGCGGTAAGCATGATGCTGTGTGAAGACATGAAGCTGGAAGATGCGTTTTTACGTCGGCAAGGTATTTGGAACTATCGTTTTGATGGTAACGATTTGATTTTAGAGCAAAAAGGCATCAGTATCCGTTTACGCCGTGAATAATCTTAAAGGCCGTCTGAAAATAAATATTTCAGACGGCCTTTTGAATCTTTATAATAAGCCCTATTTGAAACTGATATCGAATATCAAGGAAACCTATTATGGCAGCTTCTCCAGAAGCCAAGTTTACCGAAGAAAAAGTCTTGTGGATCAAACACCATACGCCTAAGTTGATGACTTTTGCCATCAGCCGCCCCGAGTCCTACCGTTTTTCGGCAGGGCAGTTTTCTCGCCTTGGTTTCCGTGACGGCGAGGGCTTTATTTGGCGCGCGTATTCTGTCGTGTCTGCCGAATACGCCGATACGCTTGAGTATTTCGCGGTGTTAATCGAAGGTGGTCCGATGTCGGCGCGTTTTGCCGCGATGAAAGAAGGCGATACTATTTTGCTGGATAAAACGGCTACCGGTTTCCTCTTGCCCGAGCGTTTCCCCGACGGCAAAGATTTGGTCATGCTCTGCACGGGTTCCGGCATTGCGCCTTTCCTCTCCATTATCGAGCAGCCTGAAATTTGGCAGCGTTTCGACCGTTTGGTTTTGGCGCATTCCGTCTCTTACGCCGACGAGTTGATTTTCAACCAGCGCCTTGCCGATTTGAAAGAGCATCCGCTGATTGAAGAATATTTCCATAAATTCACTTTTGTTCCGGTTACCACGCGTGAGGAAACGGAAGGTGCATTGAGCGGTAAACGGATTCCCGAATTGCTGAAGAATGGCGGCTTGGAAGAGAAAGTCGGCTTCAAATTCACCAAAGCCGATACGCGCTTTATGGTCTGCGGCAATCCGGCAATGGTTAAAGACACTTTCCAAGCCCTGATGGATTTGGGCTACGCCATGCACCGCAACCGCATCCCTGGCGAAATCATGATGGAAAATGGTTTTTAACAGATAAATGGTCAAAGGCCGTCTGAAAGTTTCAGACGGCCTTCAATATTAAATATAAACCGAAAATCAGAGAAAATATGAATATCAAACAATTTATCCAAGCCTTGCCCAAAGCCGAGCTGCACGTCCATATCGAAGGGACGTTCGAGCCGGAGTTGATGTTTGAAATCGCCAAACGCAACCACATAGCGATTCCTTATGAAAATGTCGATGCGGTACGGCAGGCTTATGATTTTCATAATTTGCAGTCGTTTTTGGATATTTATTATGCCGGTGCCGGCGTATTGCTGCACGAGGCGGATTTTTACGATTTGACCCGCGCGTATCTTGAGCGTTGCCACGAAGACAATGTCGTGCATACGGAAATATTTTTCGATCCGCAAACCCATACTGCGCGTGGCGTGGCGTTTGAAACCGTGATTAACGGCATTGTCCGAGCCTACCGTGAAGCCGGGCAGCAATGGGGCATAAGTACGCGTTTGATTATGTGTTTCCTGCGGCATTTGTCGGAAGAAAGCGCATTTGAAACCTTAAATCAGGCTTTGCCTTATAAAGAACACATTATCGGTGTAGGCTTGGATTCGAGTGAGTTGGGGCATCCGCCGTCCAAGTTTGAGCGTGTGTTTGCGCAGGCGCGGGCAGAGGGTTTATTGACGGTGGCACATGCCGGAGAAGAAGGCCCGCCGGAATATGTTTATGAGGCTTTGGACTTGCTGCATGTCCGCCGTATCGATCATGGCGTACGGGCGGAAGAAGATGAAGCATTGATGGCGCGTTTGATTGCAGAGCAAATGCCGTTGACCGTTTGCCCGTTGAGTAATTTGAAATTGAAAGTATTTCCGGAGATGGCAAAACACAATTTGCGTCGTATGTTGCAACGCGGCGTGTTGGTAACCGTCAATTCCGATGATCCAGCATATTTCGGCGGCTATATGAACCGCAATTTTGAAGCGCTTGTCGAGGCTTTGGATTTGAGTGCGGAAGAAATCAAAACCTTGTGCGCCAATTCGTTCCGCGCTTCGTTTTTGAGCGAGGCGGAAAAGAAAGAATGGATACGGAAGATTGAAAGTTTTGATGTTGAATAACGATAAAAGGCCGTCTGAAAAAGTTTCAGACGGCCTTTTATGATGGCGGTTAATAGTCGACTTTGATTTTAGGCGTTTCCTGCGCGGCTTTGTATTCTTCTTCCAATTCAAAGCGCAGTGGATATAAATTCAATTTTTCCATCAGCAGGCGGTCGCCGTCTTCGTCCGGATTGCCCGTGGTCAGCAGCTTGTCGCCGTAGAAAATCGAGTTTGCGCCAGCCATGAAACACATGGCCTGCATGGATTCCGGCATATTGCTGCGCCCTGCGGACAGGCGGACGTAGCTGTGCGGCATAGTAATCCGCGCCACAGCGATGGTGCGGACAAATTCCGTCCAGTCCAAATCTTCGGCATCGGCCAGCGGCGTGCCTTCTACTTTAACCAACTGGTTAATCGGCACGCTTTCAGGCTGCGGGTCGAGGTTGGCAAGGCTGGCAATCAGGCCTGCGCGTTCGGCACGGGTTTCGTTCATGCCGACGATGCCGCCGCAGCAGACTTTCAAACCGGCATTGCGGACTTTGCCCAAAGTATCCATGCGGTCTTCGTGTTTTCGCGTGTGAATGATGTCGTTGTAGCGTTCGGGGTCGGTGTCGAGGTTGTGGTTGTAGTAGTCCAGGCCGGCTTTTTTGAAGTCTTCAGCCATGCCGTCCTCGAGCATGCCGAAGGTGCCGCACACTTCCATGCCTAAGCCTTTTACCGCGCTGATGATTTCGGAAACGACAGCCACGTCTTTGGGTTTGGGGCCGCGCCATGCCGCGCCCATACAGAAACGGCTGGCGCCGCGCGATTGGGCAATTTTGGCTTTTTCGACGATTTCGTCCACATCCATCATCTGCTCTTTGCCCAGATTGGTGTTGTGGTGTGCCGATTGCGGGCAGTAGGCGCAGTCTTCGGGACAACCGCCGGTTTTGATGGAGAGCAGGGTAGAGAGTTGAATTTCGCGCGGGTTGAAGTTTTGGCGGTGGATTTCGGCGGCTTGGAAAACGAGGTCGAGGAAAGGCAGTCCAAACAAAGCCTCGACATCGCATTTTTTCCAATAACGCGCAGTCGGATGCGGCTTGCGCTCGGTTTGACGGCGCAAGGCTACGGGAGATACGGTCATAGTGTGTTCTTTCGTGTTTACAGCGACGCAGTGTCGCTGACGGCTTGACTGCCGGCGCAATGACGGCAGCAGCAGGTTTGAAATCAATATAAAAGGCCGTCTGAAACGGCGCAGCAAGTGTAACGCTTTTGATAATGTAGAGCAAATGTTTCAGACGGCCTGAAATATGGTTTGCCCGGGTTTGCTATAATCGCATTTTTAATTTTTCCGTTTTCTTATGAACGCGCCCAAAGCCTTCGCCGTACTCGGCCCGACCGCCGGCGGTAAAACCGCACTGGCCTTAAATATTGCCCAATCGTTGCCGGTGGAAATCATCAGTTTGGATTCCGCGCTGGTGTATCGCGGCATGGACATCGGCACGGCCAAGCCGACTGCCGAAGAGCTTGCCGCCGTACCGCATCATCTGATTGATATTATCTCGCCGCTGGAAAGTTACAGCGCGGCGGATTTTGTCGGCGATTGCGTGCGCTTGGTGAACGAAATACATGCGCGCGGTCGCTATCCGCTGATTGTCGGCGGTACGATGATGTATTTCCACGCGCTGACGGAAGGTTTGAACGATTTGCCCAGTGCGGATGCGGCGGTGCGCGCACAGCTTCAGGCGGAAAAGAACGAACACGGTCTGGCAGGCCTGTATCGCCGTTTGCAGGAAGTTGACCCGATGACGGCAGGCCGTCTGAAAGCCAATGACAGCCAGCGTATTGAGCGCGCTTTGGAAGTCTATCTTTTGACCGGCAAGCCTTTGAGCGAACATTTCACGGAGCAGAAGCAGGCTGCGCCTTTATTGGGTTTATGCACGGTTGCCCTGATTCCTGAAGACCGTCATTTGTTACACCGCCAAATCGAAAAACGCTTTTTAAATATGCTGGAACACGGTTTCCTAGATGAAATGCACGGCTTACGCCGTGATTATCCGCAGCTGCATGCCAATATGCCGTCCATGCGCTGCGTGGGCTACCGTCAGGCTTGGGATTATCTCGAAGGCGAAACCGATTATAACACCTTTGTCGAAAAAGGCATTGTCGCCACACGCCAGCTTGCGAAACGCCAGTTGACCTGGTTGCGAAAAATTCCTTTGGCGCATACGTTAGATCCTTACGCAGACAGTGATTATGTTCAGACGGCCTTAGCCTTGGCGCGTCAGCATTTTCAGGAATAATCCATGCTGACCACGCCACCACTTGCGCCTAAAACATTGGCCGTGCTAAAAGAATTGGGTATTTGTATACTGGAAGATTTACAGGAAATCGGCGCAGTCCGCGCATTTCTATTGCTGAAAGCGTCGGGTTTGACCGTAACCAAAAGCACTTTGTGGCAACTGGATGCGTTGGTTTCAGGTGTGGACGTCCGGCATATTTCCGAGGAGAGAAAAACGGAGCTGGGCGAGGCTTTGAAAAACCATCCGCCTGTTGCCGTTTTCCCTTCGCAAAGCGATATGGAAGCCTTTATGCGGCTGGCGATAGAACAGGCCAGACAATCGGCGGCATTGAGCGAAGTGCCCGTTGGCGCGGTCATCGTATATCAAGGCAAGGCAATTGCAGCGGCACACAATACCTGCATTGGCGACCATAATGTCAGCCACCATGCCGAAATCAACGCGCTTGCTGCCGCCGGCAAAGCCTTGCAAAACTACCGCTTGGAAGATTGCGATGTGTACATCACCCTAGAACCTTGCACCATGTGCGCCTCTGCCTTGATACAGGCACGGGTCGGGCGCGTGATTTATGGTGCGGCCGAACCCAAAACCGGTGCGGCAGGCAGCGTGGTTGATTTGTTTGCCGACAAACGTCTGAACAAGCATACCGCAATTTTGGGCGGCATATTGGCAGAAGAATGCCAAAGCGTATTGCAGGATTTCTTTGCGGCCAAACGGAAGGCTGTCTGAATTTCAGACGGCCTGTCAGCAAAAATACTTTATTTTAAATTTTTGGATTTCCCATGTCAGTCAATCATTACGAAAATTTCCCAGTCGGCTCCATTGTGCTACCGCGCCGTTTGCGCAAGCCGGTTCACGCCGTTTACGCTTTTGCACGGACGGCGGACGATATTGCCGACGAAGGCAATGCCGAAGCAGCCGAACGCTTGCACCAACTGGACGAACTGAAGGCAGAGTTAGACCGCATTGCACAAGGCGGAAAACCGCAAACGGCTTTGATGCAGCGTTTATATAACGAAGCTATTGTGCCGTTTCAATTGCCGTTGCAGCCGTTTTATGATTTGCTGGCGGCGTTCAGTCAGGATGTGGTCAAAACCCGTTATGAAAACTTTGGCGAATTGATTGCCTATTGCCGTTTGTCCGCCAATCCGGTGGGGCGCATTATGCTGCATTTGTACGGGCAAACCGATGAAGTAAGCATGGCGCAAAGCGACGGCATTTGCACTGCTTTGCAGCTGATTAATTTCTGGCAGGACGTTGCGGTAGATTGGCAGAAAGGTCGCGTGTACATCCCTCAGGAAGATTTGCAGAAGTTTAAAGTTAGTGAAGAGCAGATTGCGGCCGGCAAAGCCGACTTTGCTTTTCAACGGCTGATGGCGCATGAGTGCCAACGTGCTTTTCAAATGCTGAAGGCCGGATCGCCGTTGGGCAAAACCCTCAAAGGACGAATCGGTTTTGAGCTACGCATGATTATTGTCGGCGGCCAGTTGATTTTGCAGAAGCTGGACGGTTGTAAATATGATGTGTTTAACCAGCGGCCGCTATTGGATAAAAAAGACTGGATGATTATCATCAAACGGGCTTTGCTGAAGAAATAAAAAAAGGCCGTCTGAACTTAATGTTTCAGACGGCCTTGATGTTTTCGATTAGCGGTTTTTCAAACGGCTGATGCGGTTGTCCAAAGAAGGATGGGTGCTGAACCAAGAGTCTTTGGCATCGCTGGCAATGCCCATTGCCGTCATGGTTTGCGGCAAATCGCTGGGGTTGCCTTTCAAGCGTTGCAGGGCGGCAATCATTTTCGGCGCGCCCACCAGTTTTGCAGCACCCGCATCGGCACGGTATTCGCGTTGGCGGCTGAACCACATCACAATAATGCTGGCAAGGAAGCCGAATACAACCTGCAAGACCATGCTGACCATGAAATATGTGCTTTGAGAAGTGCTGCCGTCATTGTTTCGCGCCACCATGCTGGAAACGATACGCGCCAAGAAGACGACAAAAGTATTCACAATACCTTGAATCAGCGTCAGCGTCACCATATCGCCGTTGCCGACGTGCGCCATTTCATGCGCCAAAACGGCTTCGACTTCATCGCGGGTCATGTGGTCGAGCAGGCCGGTGCTGACAGCGACGAGCGAGCTGTTTTTGGTGGCTCCGGTTGCAAAGGCGTTAGGCTCGGGCGAGTTGTAAATGGCGACTTCCGGCGTTTTCAGATTCCATTGGCGGGCTTGCGCTTCAACGGTTGCCAACAGCCAAGCTTCTTCTTCGCTTTGGGGCTGGTCGATGACGACGGCCCCAACCGAATGTTTGGCAATGGTTTTCGACATCAGCAGGGAGACAATTGAGCCGCTGAAGCCGACGACTGCGGAATAAGCCAACAGGCTGCCGACTTGGTCGGTACTGTTGATGCCCAAGATGGCCAAAATAACTCGGATTACAACCAGAACTGCGATATTGGTTGCGATAAATAAGAAAATGCGTTTCACCGATTATTCCTTTTTAGTGTGGTTTGTGAGGTAATTTTTATATGGGCGCATTGTCTCAAAAACTCTATGGAGATGAAACAGCGCAATAGGCAAAGGTATGCAAATTCAAAGCAATTGAAGCAAAGGCCGTCTGAAAAAGCAGTATTTATGATTAAAAACAGCTTTTCAGACGGCCTGATTGCAAACAGATATTATTTTCCGAATTCTTTCAGCCAGTCTCGCGCTACTAAAAATTGATTTAGTGCGGCTTCTGGAGAACCTTCCTCCGGCACATATTGATACTCAAAGCGTACCAAAGGCGGCATGGACATCAAAATACTTTCCGTACGGCCGCCGCTTTGCAGGCCGAACAGCGTGCCTCTGTCCCAAACCAAGTTAAATTCGACATAGCGTCCGCGACGGTAGAGTTGGAAATCGCGTTCACGTTCTCCATAAGGCGTGTTTTTACGTTTGGCCACAATTGGCAGATACGCTGCGATATAGCCTTCCCCGACTGCCTTGATAAAATTCAAGCAGGTATCGAAATCCCAGCGGTTTAAATCGTCAAAAAACAGGCCACCCACGCCGCGTGTTTCATTACGGTGTTTCAAATAGAAATATTTGTCACACCATTGTTTGAATTCAGTATAAACCGATTCTCCAAATGGCGCGCATACGTCCCGCGCCACTGTGTGCCAATGCACGATATCTTCTTCAAAAGGATAAAACGGCGTCAAATCAAAGCCGCCGCCAAACCACCAAACCGGCTCGGCATTTTCAGGATAGGCAATAAAAAAGCGCACATTGGCATGGCTGGTCGGGACATAAGGATTTTTCGGATGAATGACCAGCGACACGCCCATGGCTTCAAACGCAGCGCCTGCCAATTCAGGACGATGGGCCGTGGCAGAAGCCGGCATTTTTGTTCCCTTTACATGCGAAAAATTCACACCTGCCTGTTCGAATACTGCGCCGTTTTTCAATACGCGGGTTTCGCCGATACCCAGTTTTCCCGTCCATGCTTCATGCACAAATTTGGCTTCGCCATCTTCTTGCTCCAGCGCGGCGCAGATTTGGTTTTGTAGGGTTTTGAGGAGGGTTAGAACGGATTCTGTGTGCATGATATTTCCTTGAAGGTGTTTTGTTATGGACAAATTTTTGCACAGGCCTATCTTGTAACCAAGCTTCATTCATCAGCAATAGATTGAAAGGTATCGATGATGTGGCGATACCTTTCAGACGGCCTTGATTTATTCAGTAAAAAAGGTATGTGCGCCCAAATAATTTTTGGCGTAGAACGGGGTGGAAAGTTTTTCGGTTTTGATGGTTTTGCCGCTGCTAGGGGCGTGGATGAATTCGCCGTTGCCGATGTAGAGGCCGACATGGGAATATTTGTGTGCGCCGCCGGTATTGAAAAAGACCAGATCGCCGGCTTTTAATTTGTCATCGGAAATTTTACGGCTGGCTGCGGCCATATCGCGCGCGGTGCGTGGCAGATTGACGTTGAGGGCGTTTTTATAGACGAATTGGATCATGCCGCTGCAGTCAAAGCCTGTGGCTGTGGTGCTGCCGCCCCATTTGTAGGGCGTGCCGATCAGGCCTAGGCTGTGAAGCATCAATTCCTGCGAACCTTGGGTGCGGTCGATATGGGAAATACGGACGGGTTGGACTTTTCTGGCGGTTGTTTGCGGCTTGTGGGATTTGTGTTTGCCGGTGGTGCCGCAAGAGGCCAACAATAGGCAGGCGGTACAAACAAATAGGGTTTTGCAGATGAGTCGAGACATGATGAATTCCTCCGGCCGCATGATTTATGTTTTCAGACGGCCTCTATAATAATCCTTCTATGGGCAGGATGGACAGGATTTTTGAAGTAACTCGTTTCCAGAACTTGGCTTCGGGCTCGTGTGCGTAAGTTCGTTTTTCGCTTGGGTCATACCAGTATAGTTTGTTGTAATTGCCAAGCGTTACCTGATAGGCGTAGCTTGGGGTGGTCGTTACGAGGGTGCGCTGCATTTGGCCTGCGATTTCGGGACTTTCGATGACGACACCCATTTCGGTATTGAGGCGTGCGGAGCGTGGGTCGAGGTTGAATGAGCCGATGAAAATGCGTTTCTCGTCCACGATGAATGTTTTGGCGTGCAAGCTGGTAGCTGAGCTACCGGTTAAGCCGCGGTCTTTGGAGGTCGGAACGGCGTGGTTGGGCTGGAGCTCATAGAGTTTGACCCCAGCTTTAAGCAAGGGCTTGCGGTATTTGACGTAGCCGGAATGGACGGCGGCAACGTCGGTTGCTTGGAGCGAATTGGTCAAAACGGTAACGTCCACGCCGTTGTGAATCAGCTTTTCTATGGCCTTAACGCCCGATTTTGTGGGCACAAAATAGGGGGAGACAAGGTAAACGCTTTTTTCGGGTTGCTTGAGGGCGTCTTGCAGGCGTTCAGAAATAGGCGGTTTGTGCCGGTCGCGGTCTAAGCCTTTGGCCGGGTCATCGCTGATCAGGCGTGTGCTGACGCTTTGCCACTCCATAAGGTTGCTCTGCATTTTTTGATAGAGGTTGGAGTGTTCGATGCTTTGACGGTAGCGGATGAGCGTTTGATTTTTATCTTGGTCGGTGTAATCAAGCTCTGCCAATCCTTTTTGCAGGTTTCCTCGTTTGATGATGCTTGTTGCGTTATAAGCGGAATGGCTTGCCCAATAGCGGTCGAAGTCTTGGGAAACTTCGGTTACGACGCGGCCTGTGGCGAGGATATCGAGGTCGGCAAAGATGGTATCGTCGTTGACCTTAAAATATTCGTCGCCGATATTGCGTCCACCCAAAATGGTGGCACGGTTGTCGGCGGTAAACGATTTGTTGTGCATTCGGCGGTTAAGTCGCGGAAAGTCGGCAACGTAGCCGAGTGCACGCCATTTTCTGAAAATAAAGGGATTAAACAGACGGACTTCGATATTGGGATGATTGTCGAGTGCCAGCAGGAGATCATCCATGCCGTTGGTGTTGTTGTCGTCCAGAAGCAAACGCACACGGACACCGCGTTCGGCCGCGCGATGAATCAGGTTGAACAGAAGCTTGCCGGAGATGTCGTTATGCCAGATATAGTACTGCAAATCGAGGGTATGGTCGGCGGATTCAATCAGGGCGGCACGGGCGACAAAGGCTTCATGGGCATCGTTCAGCAGATAGATATGGGAAACATCAGTCTTGGGGGATATAGAAGGAATGCCTAATGCGCTGTCCAGCCGCGGCGTTGCAGGTATGTCAAGATAACTGCTTTGGGTGCGTTCGTCCAATGATGGCAAAAACGCGGCGCAACCGCCCAATAGCAGGGTATAAAGAAAGGGAAGATGAAATTTCATGAGAAACCGGTACAAACAATCCCTACCTAAATGAAATTTAGGCAGGGATTGAATTGAAATTAGGTTGCTTGAATCAGCTTAGAAGGCAACATAATTTGCCGGATTGACCGGTTTGCCGTTTTGACGGATTTCAAAGTGCAACTGGGTGCGAGATGCATCGGTATTACCCATGTGCGCAATGGTTTGACCGCGTTTAACGGTTTGGTTTTCATTAACCAGTAGGCGTTGGTTGTGGCCGTATGCGCTCAAGAATGAGGAGTTGTGTTGGATGATGACCAAGTTGCCGTAACCGCGCAAGCCTGAGCCTGCATAAACGACTTTACCGTCTGCCGCTGCAACAACAGGCTGGCCTTGCGTACCGGCGATATCCACACCTTTGTTGCTGCCGCCGAAGTTGGTAATAACGTTACCGGTAGTCGGACGCTGCCATGTGATGCCGCTTACGTTGCGGCTGCTGCCGGTAGATACGGTTGGTGTATTGGCAGGAGTGCTTGGGGTTGGAGCAGTGGTTGTCGTTGTTGGAGTAGAAGGTTTGCTTGCAGAAGCTGCAGGTGCAACGTAGCCTTCAGGTTTCACACGCAGGGTTTGACCAATGCTGATGGTGTTGTCGGCCAAGTTATTCCATGCACGCAGATTGTCTTGGGTAATGTTGTAGCGTTTGGAGATGTTGTAAACGGTATCGCCACGAACAACAGTATGTGTCGCTGCATTAATATCAACAGGTGCATAAGAAGGCGTGTAAGTGCCGGTGCTGCCGCTGTTGTACGTTGGAGCAGGTGTACTTGCCGGCGGAGTGTATGGAGCATCTGCCGCTGGGCTGGTGTTGGTATTGTAAGGCGCTGCACCGTAAGGATTGTCAGCGGTAGAGCTTGTTGTTGAACCACCGCTTTGTGTGCCGACGACTACAGGAGCTGGTTGTTGGCTGGCACAGGCTGCAAGTAATAAAACCAAAGCTGCCGATCCGGCATAAGATACACTTTTTTTCAACATGTTAATGACTTTCGTATTCGGGTAATTGTTCTCGTCGGGGCATATCATAATAAAAATATGCTTGTTTCTCAAGTGTTCGGCTGTTAGGGACTGTTAAGGCACAGGGATTTCTGACCAAAAGGAAGCGATTTGCTCCATTTGTCCGTAGGCAGTCAAATCGACTTGCAGGGGGGTAATCGTAATGAAGCCGGACGCGCATTCGCCAAAGTCGGTACCTTCTTCGCTGTCGGAAACATCGCCGACCGGCCCAATCCAATAAATTTGTTCGCCACGTGGATTATACATGGGAACAATGCTTTGTTCATGATGGCGACGACCAAGCCGTGTAATTTTTATGCCTTGGATATCCTCAGGTGCGACGGCAGGGATATTGATGTTCCATAAGATGGGTTCGGAAATAGGGCGTTTGAGAAAGTAGGAAAGCAGTATCCAAGCGGCCTTCTCCGCGGTTTCCCAATAACGGCCGCTGGAGTCGGCAAGCGAGAAAGCAATGGCAGGGATGCCCATCAGGTAGGCTTCCGTCGCGGCGGCAACCGTACCGGAATAAAGCGTATCATCACCCATGTTTGCGCCGTTGTTAATGCCGGACAAGACTAAGTTGGGTTTGAAATCGGCAAGGGCGTGTTGGCCGACATGAATGCAGTCAGTGGGCGTACCATTCACATAGTAAAACCCGTTTTCCGCCTGTTTCAGTTGTAAAGGACGGTCTAAAGTCAGGGAATTGCTGACGCCGCTGCGATCGCGTTCGGGCGCAACCACCCTGACATTGGCAAATTCTGCACACACTCTTGCCAAAACTGCCAAACCGGGCGCAAGATAACCATCGTCGTTTGAGATTAATATGTTCATGTGACAATATTGTGTCTATCGGTAAGATGGGCGGTATTGTACTGGTTTGCTTGAGCGATTGTCCACGAATCGGCAACGTTTGGGCGGAAAGGATAATAATGAAACATTATGAGTTAGACCCTAAAGCTTTATTGGGCGGCGTGATTGCTTCAGACGGCAATCAGGAGATTGTTCAGCTTTCACTGCAGAAAAATAATGAAATTCCGGCCTATGAGGCGGATGCGATTATTTTGCTTTTGGTTTTAAACGGCAAAGCCGAAATCAAAACGGTGGACGAAGTTTTGCAGACTGAAGGCTTGCAAGTTATCCGTCTTGAACCGATGGAAGCACACAGCATTCGTGCGTTGGCCGATAACACCAATATTTTGGTTATCAAACAATTGATTCATGAAACCGGTCTCAGCAAACGTTTGAGATTTGGAAGTTGCTGCCTGTAATGCAATAAAGGCCGTCTGAAAAGTTTCAGACGGCCTTTTTAAAATCAACCAGATTTATTTCAAACCTTTTTTCACCAAGTCTTCATAACCGCCATGGTTGGTTACGTTGGTGTAGCCGGCTTTTTTCAGCTCAGTCAGCGCGGCTTCTGCACGGCGACCGCTGCGGCAGTAGAGGTTTACCGGTGCATTTTTATCCGGGCTCACGGATTTGATGCGGTCAACGATTTGGTCATGTGGAATATTGAGTGCACCTTGCAAATGGCCTTCTTGAAATTCTTCGGCAGAGCGGACATCAATCCAAACGCCTTTTGCTTTTGCAGGCTGTGCCGCGCTTTTTTCAACTTTAGGCATAGAGGCAGCGGAAGCAGCCAAAGGAGTGGCAACAGCGGCGGCAAAAAGTACGGCGGTCAGCAGTTTCTTCATGGTTCAATCTCCTATTAGACAGAAAACAATATGATAACTTTATCAGTTTAGCATTTCATCAGGCCGTCTGAAAGGGGAGTCGGCTTTCAGACGGCCTGATTTTACAAACCGATTAGCGTTGGGTTTCTACTGCTTCCAAAGCGCGTAAAGCGTATGTATAAGCGGCACCTGCATTCAGGGCGATAGCGGTGGCCAATGCGCCGGCGATTTCGCTTTCGGTTGCACCCGCTTTAGCTGCAGCGGCCGCATGCACGCTGATGCAGCTTTCGCAACGTGTGGTAATGGCAACGGCAATGGCGATCAGTTCGCGTGTTTTGGCATCCAATGCTTCGGCAGCGGCTGCTTGATCCAGTGCGCCGTAGGCTTGCAGCATTTTAGGATGGTTTTTACCCAGTTCGCCGAATGATTTTTTTACCAAGGCGGTATGTTCAGGCCAGTCTTTAAACATGATATGTCCTTTCTTAATGTGAGTGAATAAGATAAAAAATCCTATCCGTTTGTGTTTGGTGTGTGTATTATTGCAATAATTGGAAGATTTTAATCGTCAAAACATCTCATTTATTGGTAAAAAACACTATGGATATTTTGGATAGGCTAGTCGAATTGGCGCAGGTAAAAGGCAGCGTGGATGTTCAATGTCTGTTTCGTGGGGAGTGGTATGTGCGGCATGAACCAAAGCGCGCGCATGGTTTGGTGCATATCGTAACTGCCGGTTCGGGTTATATCCGAATTGATGGGGAGCAAGAGGCCAGGCTGCTGAGTGCGGGGGATATCATTTTTTTCCCGCGCAGCGTAGGGCATACTTTGAGCAGTGACAGCAGTTGTGAAAATCTTGGCGTCAACGTGCTGACGAGTGAAAAAGGCGCATTTAAAGTCAAGCAGAGTCATGCAGGAGGCAATGCGGCTTTGCATCTTTTCTGCGCGCGGTTTGAATATGAAGCGCAGGCGGATATTATGGCAGGGCTGCCTGATATGGTTTTGCTGAATATCAACCATCCATCTTTGCAGTATTTGGTGGCATTGTTGCAATATGAGAGCGGTCAGGCTTTGTCCGGCTCGGTAGCGGTTGTGAATGCATTGGCTTCGGTGTTGTTGGTATTTCTACTTCGAGCCAGCCTGGAGAAAAATGGGGAAGCGCAATTAAGCGGTTTGCTGAATGGTTGGCAGGATAAACGCTTGCGGAATCTGCTTCAGGCAGTAGTGGATAAGCCGGAAGAAGAATGGAATATCGAGAAAATGACCGCGATTGCCAACTTATCTCGCGCCCAGTTAATGCGGGTATTTAAGCAGCAGACAGGAACAAGCCCGCACGCCTTTGTTAACAGTATCCGCTTGCAACAGGGGGCATTATTGTTGAAACAGACGGCGGATTCGGTTTTATCGGTTGCGCTCTCGGTGGGTTTTCAATCGGAAACGCATTTTGGCAAGGCATTTAAAAAGCAATATGGGATATCGCCGGGACAATATCGTAAGAATGATCGTACTGATGAAGCGGCAGTACAAGCGGAAGAAATGCCGATTTACTTTATTTGAACAGATGATAAAAGGCCGTCTGAAAGTGTAAAAATGAAATCTAAGATTTCCGAAACACTTTTCAGACGGCCTTAATTTTAAAACGTATCAATCAAACAGAATTAGTCCAGTTTTTTGAAATGACGGCGACGTTCCAATTCGCTCAGATAACGTTTACGCAGGCGGATGGATTGTGGCGTAATTTCAACCAGTTCGTCATCGTCGATGAACTCAACCGCACCTTCCAAAGTCAATTTGATTGGCGTAGTCAGGCGCACGGCTTCATCTGTACCGCTGGCACGGACGTTGGTCAGTTTTTTACCTTTCAGAGGGTTTACCACCAAGTCGTTGTCGCGGCTGTGAATACCAATAATCATGCCTTCGTAGACTTTATCGTTTGGAGAAACGAACATACGGCCGCGGTCTTCCAAGTTCCACAGGGCGTAAGCAACGGCTTCACCTTGCTCTTGAGAAACCAGTACGCCGTTGTGACGGCCGGGCATATCGGGTTTAACCGGTGCGTAGTCGTCAAAAACGTGGCTCATCAAGCCAGTACCGCGGGTCAAGGTCAGGAATTCGCCTTGGAAACCGATCAGGCCTCGTGCTGGAATGTGGTACTCCAAGCGGGTACGGCCATTGCCGTCGCTTTCCATATTGGTCAATTCGCCACGGCGGCGGCCAAGCTCTTCCATAACGGCACCTTGGTTTTCATCAGGTACGTCCACGGTCAGATTTTCGTAAGGCTCGCATTTTTGACCATTGATTTCACGGAATACCACGCGCGGTTTGCCGACTGCCAATTCAAAGCCTTCGCGGCGCATGTTTTCCAACAAAATGGTCAGGTGCAATTCGCCACGGCCGGAAACGCGGAATACATCAGCGTCGGCAGTATCTTCAACACGCAGGGCAACGTTGGTCAGCAATTCTTTTTGCAGACGGTCGCGGATTTGGCGAGAAGTCACGAATTTGCCTTCAGTACCGGCCAAAGGAGAAGTGTTGACCATAAAGTCCATGGTCAGGGTCGGCTCGTCCACACTCAACATAGGTAAGCCTTTAGGATTGTCTTTGTCGGTAATGGTTACGCCGATACCGATGTCTTCGATACCGGAAATAATCACGATGTCGCCGGCTTCGGCTTCTTCCAAAGGTACGCGTTCCAAGCCTTGGAAACCTAACAGTTGGTTGATACGGCCCTGGGCAACTTGTTCTTCATGATTCATGACGGCAACGACTTGGCCGGGTTTGATGCGGCCGTTCAGGATGCGGCCGATACCAAGGCGGCCGGTGTAGTTGTCGTAGTCCAGTTGGGAAATTTGAAGTTGCAGCGTTGCGTCTGCGTTACCGCTTGGAGGAGGCGTGTATTTCAAAATGGTCTCGAACAGAGGGCGCATATCGCTGCTCTCGTCGTTTTCATCCAATTTGGCAAAGCCGGACAGACCTGAAGCATAGACGATAGGGAAGTCCAATTGTTCGTCGGTTGCGCCCAAGTTGTCGAACAATTCGAATGTTTGGTCGATAACCCAGCTTGGACGGGCAGACGGTTTGTCGATTTTGTTGATGACAACGATAGGTTTCAGACCCAAAGCCAAGGCTTTTTTGGTCACGAAACGGGTTTGCGGCATAGGGCCTTCTTGTGCGTCAACCAACAGTACGACGCAGTCAACCATGCCCAATACACGTTCCACTTCGCCACCAAAATCGGCGTGTCCCGGGGTATCTACGATGTTGATGTGGTAGCCTTCGTATTCGATGGCGGTATTTTTAGCGAGAATGGTAATGCCGCGTTCTTTTTCAAGATCGTTGCTGTCCATTACGCGCTCTTCTACTTGCTGGTTGGAACGGAATGTACCGGACTGACGCAGCAATTGGTCAACTAATGTGGTTTTGCCATGGTCGACGTGGGCGATGATGGCAATATTGCGGATTTGTTTCATGATGATTTATGTGTTTCAGCTAGGTGCTTAAAAAAAAGATAACTGGTAATTATAACACGATTCCTAAATGTTGACGGAGCAGAAGATTCAAAAAAAATGAGGCAAAAGCAGTTGAGAATAATTCATAATTAAATTTGATTGATTTTGTTGGATTATTTGCTTTTATTTATGGTTAACGAATGTAAATGTTTTTGAATGATGCAATGGATTCTTAATACCAATGTCAAAAAATTGTTATTAAAAACAGGGAGTTAATTTTTCAGACGGCCTTTTAGACGGGTTAAATTTTTTGATAATTGTTTGTATTTTAAATAGAAAATTTGTCAAAAGTGCTACTTATGCATACAATTACCTCATTCCATAACAACACACGAATCTTCATTTCGTGATCGTCAACTTTTAAAAGAAAGAGAAAGAATTATGCAAGGCAACCAAGCAGTTATTGATTACATGAACGAATTATTGTCTGGCGAGTTGGCTGCTCGCGACCAATATTTTATCCACTCTCGCATGTACTCTGAATGGGGTTACACCAAACTGTTCGAACGTTTGAACCACGAGATGGAAGAAGAAACCACTCACGCCGAAGACTTCATCCGTCGTATCCTGATGTTGGGCGGTACTCCTAAAATGACTCGTGCCGAACTGAACATCGGTACTGACGTAATCTCTTGTCTGAAAGCAGACTTGAACACTGAATACGAAGTACGCGATGCGTTGAAAAAAGGCATCAAATTGTGCGAAGAAGCTCAAGACTACGTTACCCGCGATTTGATGGTTGCCCAACTGAAAGACACTGAAGAAGATCACGCTCACTGGTTGGAACAACAACTGCGTCTGATCGAATTGGTCGGCG
Source organism: Neisseria sp. P0016.S008 (assembly GCF_051957775.1). NCBI lineage: Bacteria > Pseudomonadati > Pseudomonadota > Betaproteobacteria > Neisseriales > Neisseriaceae > Neisseria > Neisseria sp. P0016.S008. The sequence goes on along the minus strand of NZ_JBQCWB010000001.1, from coordinate 85,553 downwards.
AAGGCAACTACTACCAAAGCCAACTGTAATCTAGCGTATAACATATAAGGAGCTGAATATGAAAGGCGATCGCTTAGTTATTCGCGAGCTGAACAAAAACTTGGGCTTGCTTTTGGTTACCATCAACCAATACTTCCTGCATGCCCGCATTTTGAAAAACTGGGGCTTTGAAGAATTGGGCGAACATTTCTTCAAACAGTCCATCCGTGAAATGAAATCCGCAGACGATTTGATCGAGCGTATTTTATTCTTGGAAGGCCTGCCTAATCTGCAAGAGTTGGGTAAACTGTTGATCGGTGAATCTACCGAAGAAATCATTGCCTGCGATCTGAAAAAAGAGTATGAAAAACATGATGCTCTGGTTGCAGCCATCGCTCTTGCAGAAGAGCAACAAGACTATGTCAGCCGTGATTTGTTGGAAAAACAAAAAGACATCAACGAAGAACACATCGACTGGCTTGAAACTCAGCAGGAATTGATTGGCAAAGTTGGTTTGCCAAACTACCTGCAAACAGCGGCGCAAGAGGACTAAAACACAAACCACTGCCAAATATAGCAGTCCCTGCTCCCATCAACGGCATATCTTTACGGATATGCCGTTTTCTTTTATGGAAATACTTAAAGGCCGTCTGAATGTTCAGACGGCCTTGATTTTATATCGTTTTCAAACGGTATAGATAAGTAGTTTCCTTGTTTCTGGCAAACGCCAAAGGATCGGATTCATCTATTGCTTTTTTGTGTTGCGGTTTGGTTTTCAAAATATCGACTACATTGAGTGAGGCCGTCTGAAAGCATTGGTTTAGAAAGTCTTTATCGCGCAAATGCAAGTGTTCTGCCAAGTCGGAAATAATCAGCCAAGCTTCGCCGTTTGGATTTAAGTGCTTGCGTACGCCGTTGAGGAATGCAGTCAGCATGGCATGATTGGGGTCGTAAAGGGCGGTCTCAATAGCGGAGGTCGGTTTTGCCGGCAGCCAAGGCGGATTGCAGACGATAAGGTCGGCGCAACTTTCTGGAAATAAATCAATCGATTGGATGTTGACGGCTTTATTCAAGCTTAGGCGTTCGAGGTTTGCTGTGGCGCAGGTAATTGCTTTGGGGTTGGTGTCTGTGGCAATGATGTCGGGTATACCTCGCTTGGCCAAAATTGCGGCAATAACACCTGAGCCGGTGCCGATGTCAAAGGCCGTCTGAATATTGGGAGCGAGTGGTGCTTGGGCGATTAAATCCAAATATTCGCCACGCAGTGGAGAGAATACGCCGAAAGGAACATGGATTTTTCCGTCTAGCTGTGGAATGTCTATGCCTTTTTTGTGCCACTCGTGTGCACCGATAAAACCCAGTAATTGATTCAGCGGTAAGAGAAACGGTTTGTCGTTTGGTGTGTCGTAAACATCGTACAGGGCGGCGTAGATGTCGGGTGCGCGTGCATTGTCCAGTTGAAAATTCGGTTGGATTTCAACGGCAAGCATATTGAGCAAACGGCTTTGCTGAGCCTGTTTCATACGGTGGGCGTGAAAGGCCGTCTGAATATCGGTAGGCGTGTCTTTCTTTTTTTCAGACGGCCTGCGGATACGTTTTTTCATTGCGGCCAAGACTTGTTTGGCATTGTGAAAATCGCCAGTCCAAACAGTTGCAGTTTGTGCGTGGGCATTTTTTAAAATTTCTGCAGCGCCTGCTTCTTGTATGTAAACCGCCTGCTTGGGCGGCTTTTGTGTGCTTTCGTTGCGCCATTCGATGTCGGAGCGGTTGGTTGGGATGGTGTGGGGCATAATGTGTTTCAAATCGGGGAAATAGGGGATTAGTTTACTATATTTAGGGTGTATTCGGTTTGAGAGGAGCTTTTAATAGCCTAAATTAGACAAAATGTATAAAAATTTCTCAATTTTCAAAATTTATACCAATATTTTGATAAAAATAGATTGTCGTTTTGTCTAAAATGAGTATAATGCAAAACTAGAACACAATAATCTTAATCAGATTTGGACAAGGAACATCATGCAATTAGACATTGACCGTTTGGTTGCCTATTTTGGCGGCGTAAACGCGCTGGCCGAAGCCCTGAAACAGCACGACCCGGAAAATGCTGCAACCACAGCGGCTATCTACAAATGGCGTACACGCGGTTCCCTGCCTCTGGCTCAGTTGCAAAAACTGACTGCTTTGGCGGAAGCGCAAGGCAGACCGCTTGATTTGAATGCTTTTTTACAAAAAAACGAATCTCTGGAGAGAACAGAAATGACACAGACCAATCGTGTAATTATTTTTGACACTACCATGCGCGATGGCGAGCAGTCGCCCGGTGCATCCATGACCAAAGAGGAGAAAATCCGTATTGCCCGCCAGTTGGAAAAGATGGGTGTCGATGTGATTGAGGCAGGTTTTGCAGCAGCCAGTCCGGGCGATTTTGAATCGGTTAATGCGATTGCCAAAATCATTACCAAATCTACAGTTTGCTCATTGGCGCGTGCCGTTGAAAACGATGTGCGTAAGGCAGGCGAAGCCGTTTCCCCCGCTCCGAAAAAACGCATCCATACCTTCATTGCCACCAGCCCCATCCATATGGAGCACAAACTGAAAATGAAGCCGCAGCAGGTCATCGATGCGGCGGTCAAAGCGGTGAAAATTGCCAAAGAATACACTGACGATGTGGAGTTTTCTGCCGAAGACGCAGTGCGTTCGGATTTGGACTTCCTTGCCAAAATCTTTACGGCGGTTATCGAAGCGGGGGCGACTACTATCAACATTCCTGATACTGTCGGCTACTCCATCCCTTCCGTATGGTACGAGCGTATCAGCAACATCATCAAAAGCGTTCCCAATGGCGACAAAGTAGTTTGGTCGACCCACTGCCATAATGACTTGGGTATGGCGGTTGCTAACTCATTAGCTGCTGTTCAGGCAGGTGTGCGTCAGGTGGAATGTACCATCAACGGTTTGGGAGAACGCGCAGGCAATGCCAGCCTTGAAGAAATCGTGATGGCGTTGAAAGTGCGTCATGATTTGTTTGGCTTGGAAACCGGCATCGATACCACGCAAATCGTGCCGGTTTCCAAACTGGTATCTACTATCACCGGCTATCCGATTCAGCCAAACAAAGCAGTAGTCGGCGCAAACGCCTTTGCGCACGAATCAGGCATCCACCAAGACGGCGTGTTGAAACACCCTGAAACCTATGAAATCATGACTGCCGAATCAGTCGGCTGGTCAACCAACCGCTTGACTTTGGGCAAATTGTCCGGCCGTAATGCTTTCAAAACCAAGCTGGCAGATTTGGGCATCGAGTTGGAAAGCGAAGAGGCGTTGAATGCGGCATTCGCACGCTTCAAAGAGCTGGCGGATAAGAAACGCGAAATCTTTGATGAAGACTTGCACGCTTTGGTGTCTGATGAAATGGGCAGCCTGAATGCTGAAAGCTACAAATTCATCTCTCAAAAAATCAGCACTGAAACTGGTGAAGAGCCTCGTGCCAATATCGTGTTCAGTATTCGCGGCGAAGAAAAACACGCTACCGCTACCGGTTCCGGCCCTGTTGACGCGATCTTTAAAGCCATTGAAAGCGTGGCTCAAAGTGGCGCGACCTTGCAGATTTACTCTGTTAACGCGGTGACGCAAGGTACCGAAAGTCAAGGTGAAACTTCTGTTCGCCTGCAACGTGGCGATCGTGTGGTCAACGGTCAAGGCGCAGATACCGACGTGTTGGTGGCGACTGCCAAAGCTTATTTGTCTGCACTGAGTAAATTGGAATTTGGTCAAGCCAAGCCTAAAGCGCAAGGTAGCGGCATGATTTGATTTATTGAAAAATAAAGGCCGTCTGAAATCGTAGTGATGCGTTTCAGACGGCCTTTTTTATTTGGTCAAAAAATAGTTTGTTTATTGAAGTTTAAGCAGTCGGTCTCGTTCGACAGACAATACGCCGTTTACTTTCTTGAAATAGGCAATAGCATCTTCAATATTGGTCTTAGAAGATGGACGGATAGCAATGCTGTTCAGGTTTTTGTATTCGTAAACCAAAGTTGCGCCCGAGGTTTTCACTGCTTTTAGCAATGGCGCAGAACCGATTTGGGCATCATAGAAGATAATCAGATTACCGGTTGTATCTTGGGCTTGCTGTTGAGATAGGGTGGCAGTTGATTGAGCAGAAGTGCTTGGACTTTGGCAGGCACAAAGCAGGGTGGAGAGTAGGACGAATGCTAGGGTTTTCATGGCATTAATTCAATTTGATAAAAGAAAAAAGGCCGTCTGAACAATCGTAAAACGAAATCAAATTTTCTCTTTACAACTTTCAGACGGCCTTAGTTCCTTATGCTTCAGGCAATTCCATGGCTAGAACGGTTTGTTCTTGTTTGGCACGGAAAGCGGCCAATTTTTCAGCCAATTCAGGGTTTTCGTTGGCCAAAAGTGAAATGGCAAACAGCGCTGCATTGGCTGCACCGGCTTCGCCAATGGCAAATGTAGCAACAGGGACGCCTTTGGGCATTTGCACAATCGAAAGCAGGGAGTCTTCGCCGCGCAGATATTTGCTGGGAACGGGAACGCCCAAGACGGGAACCGTGGTTTTGGCAGCGACCATGCCCGGCAAATGCGCCGCGCCGCCTGCGCCGGCAATGATGGCTTTGATGCCGCGTTCGCGTGCGGTTTCGGCGTATCCAAACATCAAATCAGGTGTACGGTGTGCAGAGACGACACGCGCTTCGTATTCAACGCCGAATTCTTTGAGAAATTGTGCTGCCTGCTGCATCACCGGCCAATCGCTGTTGCTGCCCATAATAATGCCGACTTGGATCATGAGGAGTTCCTTTTGCTTAAATGGATTAAGGGTAAAAAATATTCAGACGGCCTTGGGGATGACAAGGCCGTCTGAACGTTTATCTTTGTTTAATGCTGATGGAAGCGCGTTTTGCCGCTTCGCTGTTGGGGAAGCTTTGTATCAGTTTGCGCCATGTGCTGCGGGCGATGTCTTTTTGTTGCAGTTTGTATTGGCACTGGCCGATGCTGTACATGGCATCAGGAGCTTGCGGGCTGTTGCGGAATCGGTTGGCGTAGCGGTTGCCGATTTCGATAACAGATTCGCAGTTGCCCAGACGTTGTTGGCTTTGTAGAAGCAGATACATATTGCGGCGGGCAATTTCGCTACCGTTGCCGCCGTCAGCCTCTTTCAAAATGGCCACTGCGGCAGAGAAGTTATTGCGCTGATAGTATTTTTGCGCCTGATTATAAAGGCGCAATTCGTTTTGCGAAGCCGAGTCTGTTTCAGACGGCACGCTGCCACCATTGGCCAAATAGTTCATTTTTAGCTTGCGGTCGTCCAATCGCTGGGCTTTGGGGTTGGAAGCCGAAGTAGTCGGACGCTTGATGGTTCGTTGTTGTTCCAATGTGTGCAAGCGTTGATTTAATTCTTCAACCGTACGTTCCAGTCGGGCAATTTGTATACCTAAGTGGTCAATCTGGGTTTGTTCGTCTAAACGCGGATAAGGAATATTTTTCTCATGTAAAGGCTCACGCGGAATATCCGGCAGGACAAAGTTGGGATTGTCGGCAGGTTGGGGAGGATGGGAAACGGCGCATGATGCGGTCAATAGAGTAAGCGGCAAAAGAAACAGGGAATGTGATAATGTTTTCATCGGATTGTGTCGTTTTATTTTTTTAGTAGCAGTGTCAAACCGTCGCCGATAGGCAGGGTAATGGGAATAATGCGTGTATCGTGCGGCAGATTTTGGTTGAAATGGCGCAGGATATCCAAGCTGGGCGGATCGTTTTCGGCAGCTTCATTCATGACGCGTCCTCCCAACAAGATATTGTCGATGGCAATCACGCCGCCGCTTCGTACCAGTTGCAAACAGCGTTCAAAATATTGCGGCGTAGGCGGTTTGTCGGCATCGATAAGTGCCAAGTCGTAGCTTTCCGATTCTCCTTGCGCAATCAAATCGTCCAAAGTCAGCAAAGCCGGTTGCAGATGAAGCGAGATTTTATGCGCTACGCCTGCTGCCTGCCATGTTTCGCGGGCAATATCGGTAAAGGTTATATTGATGTCGCAAGCCGTGATTTTGCCGTCTTTGGGGAGGGCAAGCGCCATGGCGGTGCTGCTGTAACCGGTAAAGACGCCAACTTCCAAATATTTTTTGGCATTCAATAATTTGGCTAACCACACTAACATGGCTGCCTGCTCTTGGGCGATAGCCATCTTTCCCAGACGATGTGATTGGGTACGCTCGCGCAATGCGGTCAAAACGGGATGTTCGGATTGACCGATGCTGTTGAGGTAATGTTGTAATGCCGGATCGGTATTGTGCGTGTTGGTCGTCATGCCGATGCGGGATTAGTCTTGATAGTAGGTGTATGGTTTTTTGTTGACTTTGGCCGCTTCAAATTCGGCCTGTTCAGTCGGATTGAGGGTAACATCCCACAGCAAATGGCGGTTTTCGAGGCGTTGCGCTTCCATTTCGGGATTGTCTTCCATGAGCTTGTCGAGGAATTGGGTAGCTTCGGATTTGTAGTGGTACATGATGTTCTGCCTGAATCGTTGTCAGACCGTCATTATAGCCGATATTTTTTGCCAATACGCTAATTAATCGAACTTCCATAAGGTATAATGGCACGTCTTTTTTAGGCCGTCTGAAGCCTTTGCACAATGTTTTGCCCCTTCTGCGGCAGAATATTGTGCAAAGGCTTAAGCCAGACAAGTTTCAGACGGCCTTTTTTATTGTGAAAAGAGCTGCTTATGTTAAAAAAATGGCTGCATAAAGTGTTGCCTAAAAAACACGTCAAATCGTTGCCCGAAAAGGAAATTATCCCGCTTGAGCAACACGGTATCCGCGCGGATATGTTGAGCTTTGCCGCGGAGAAAATTGCCAAACGCCTGCATGAAGCCGGTTTTCAGGCTTATGTTGTGGGCGGTGCCGTTCGGGATTTGTTGCTCGGGGTCGAGCCCAAAGACTTTGATATTGCAACCGATGCCACGCCGGAGCAAATCTGCAAAGTATTCCGCCGCAGTCGCATTATTGGCCGCCGTTTCCAAATCGTTCATGTGATGATCGGCCCTGAAACCATTGAAGTCACGACGTTCCGTGGTGGCGATAAGGTTCAGCAAAATGCGCAAGGCCGCATTATGAAGGACAATACTTACGGCAGCATTGAAGAAGATGCCATGCGCCGCGACTTTACTTGTAATGCGTTGTATTACGACCCGATTAAAGAGGAGATTTGGGACTTCCATCAGGGTGTGGCTGATGTTGCTGATAAAAAATTGGTGATGATAGGCGATCCTGCCGAACGCTATCAGGAAGATCCTGTCCGTATTCTTCGTGCCGTACGTTTATCGGGCAAGTTGGGCTTTGAAGTGGAAGAGCAAACGGCGTTGCCGATTGCCGAATATGCAGGCCGTCTGAAAAATGAGCCGGTGGCCCGTCTTTTTGATGAAATTCTGAAAATCCTGTTTTCCGGTCATTCCCGCGCCTGTTTGAAACGGTTAAACGAGTTGGGTATTCCCGAAGGCATCCATCCGCTTTTAGATGCCTTGAAAACTGCCGAAGCGGCCGACAAACGTATGATTATGTTGGCCTTGAAAAATACCGACGAGCGTATTCGTGCGGATAAGTCCGTTTCCGTTGGTTTCGTATTGGCGGCGGTATTGTGGCCGACACTAAATGCTATGTGGCAACGCAATCTAAGCTATGGACAAAAACCTGTCCCAGCATTGATGGATGCGATGAACACGATGCGTGATACAGTAGAGAAAGGTTGGGGCGTACCGCAACGATTTTCTGCGACCATGCGTGAAATCTGGCAATTTCAGCCGCAATTCGACAATATGCGCGGCGCACGCCCGTATCGCCTGCTATCACAAGCACGTTTCCGAGCCGCTTATGATTTCCTAATTTTACGTAGCGAGGTTGGCGAGGTTGATAAAGAGATGGCTTCTTGGTGGACAACTTTCCAACATGCCGATGAGGAAACACGCCAGCAAATGACTGCGGCCAATGATCACAAACGTCAGAAACAAAGTGGATCAACTGATGGCAAACCCAAACGTCGTCGTCGCCGTCCGAAAAAGAAAACCACTGAGGCCGAATAAATTATCAAAATGAATTTAAGGCCGTCTGAAAACATTAAATCTTTTGAGATTTGGTTTTCAGACGGCCTTTTTGTATTCCAATAAAAAACCGCAGGTCTTTCAACCTGCGGTTTACTTTTACGATTTGTTTTCTTCGCTGTCGAGGAAGCTGCGGAGGCGGTCGCTACGAGTTGGGTGGCGCAGCTTGCGCAGGGCCTTGGCTTCGATTTGACGGATACGTTCACGGGTTACGTCAAATTGTTTGCCGACTTCTTCCAAAGTGTGGTCGGTATTCATATCGATACCGAAACGCATACGCAAAACTTTGGCTTCACGCGGCGTCAGGCTCTCGAGGATTTCTTTGGTTACTTCGTGCAGGCTGGTGTACATCGCAGCTTCTGCCGGCGCAACGTTGTTGGCATCCTCGATGAAGTCGCCCAAGTGCGAATCGTCATCATCGCCAATCGGCGTTTCCATGGAAATCGGCTCTTTGGCGATTTTCATGATTTTGCGGATTTTGTCTTCCGGCATTTCCATCAGCTCGGCCAGTTTGGCAGAATCAGGCTCTTCACCGGTTTCTTGCAGGTATTGGCGCGAGATACGGTTCATTTTGTTGATGGTTTCAATCATGTGAACCGGAATACGGATGGTACGCGCTTGGTCGGCGATAGAACGGGTAATCGCTTGACGAATCCACCATGTGGCGTAAGTTGAGAACTTGTAGCCGCGGCGGTATTCGAATTTGTCCACCGCTTTCATCAGACCGATATTGCCTTCTTGAATCAAATCAAGGAACTGCAAGCCGCGGTTGGTATATTTTTTGGCAATGGAAATAACCAAACGCAAGTTAGCCTGAATCATTTCCTGTTTGGCGGCTGAGGTTTCTTTCTCACTCAACACCATGTTTTTGTTGATTTCTTTCAACTCTTCGATGGAAATGCGGGTTTCGGCTTCCATATTTGCCAACTCGGTTTGTTTTTCGAGGATGGCGTGGCGGAAACGATCCAACGCGTTTGCCCATACACGGCCTTTGGCTACTTCTTCTTCTACCCATTTCAAATCAGTAATGGCGGGCAGGAAGTTTTTGATGAAGTAGTCGCGTTCCATGCGGACGCGGTCGATACAGATGTCGCGGATTTCACGCTCGAGTTTGCGGATGTTTTCAACGCGGCTGCGCAGGCTGCTACTCAGGTTTTCGATTTGACGTGTGGCAAAACGGACTTCCAACAGTTTGTTGGCAATGGCATCGCGGTGTTTCAGGTAGTTGGCGTGCTGACTACCGTGTTTTTCCAACTGCTTGATCATTTTGCCGTATTCGCTCTCGATAAAGGCGAAGTGTTCCAAAACTTTTTGTTTCAGTTCGGCCAAATGGGCGGCGGATATGGCTTCAGAGTCACTACCTGAATCGTCTTCATCTTCATCGTCGCCATCTTCATCATCGCTAACGGCTTCGCCTTCTTCGTCATCTGGTTTGGCATTTTCCAAGTGACCTAAGCCCAATTCGTTCAATAAGACTTCATTAGGGTCGATGATGGCTTCAACGACTTCATCCACACGGATTTCATCGTTGCGGACTTGCTCGATCAACGCCAGAATTTCGGCAATCGAACCTGGGCAGGCGGAGATTGCCTGCACCATGTTTTTCAGTGCATTTTCGATTTTTTTGGCGATGATGATTTCGTCTTCGCGTGTCAACAAATCGACTTGGCCCATTTCACGCATATACATACGCACAGGGTCGGTTGTGCGGCCGAATTCTGAATCTGCGCTGGAGAGTGCTGCTTCGGCTTCTTCAACGGCATCGTCGTCGGTTATGGCGGCGGCATTGTCGCTCAAGAGGATATCTTCAGCATCAGGAGCCTGCTCGGTTACCTGGATACCCAAACCGGAAATCATGCTGACGATGTTGTCGATTTGCTCGGCGTCGGACATATCGTCGGGTAGCGCGTCGTTAATTTCGGAATAAGTGATGTAGCCGCGTTCTTTACCCATAATAATGAGTTGACGCAGACGGGCGCGCTGTTCTTCGATACTCAAGGGACGGTTGTCATCTTGGTCTTGGTATTCTTCGTAGTTTTGGTTTTTAGACATGGATTGCTCTCTAGGTTGATAGGATGCCGACGGTTTACGGTGATGTGGCCGTACCTGAAGGCGGAGCAGAGCTTTTTGTTGTGAAATCAGATTTCACTTTAATACTCTGATGTCGTCTGAAAATATTACAGATGGAGTGTTCTGCGTGTCATGTTTCGCAGCGTGTGTTTAGATTGTTCAGACGGCCTGAGGGGTTAGTTTTGCTTTGCCGTCAAAAGTGACAGCAAGAGTCTTTTTTCATTTTCGGTCAAACCGGTTTGAATACTTTTTTGCTTTAAAGTTTCGATTTGACTGTATTTTAATTCATTTAACAACTTTTTCATGCCGATTTGGAAACTTTCGCAATCTTCTTCGTTATCCCCTTCCATTTCTTCAGAATGAAGGGTCGATAAAAAGATTTGATTGACGGTTTCCTCATAGGGCGAACCGCGCATATATTCCAGTACTTGTGCAGTTGCTGGAGTCGTATCGTGATGCTTGATGGTTTCGGCCAAATTGGCAAGGCAGGCAAAGTCGCCGCTTAAAGCCAGATAATCGGGCAGGTCTATATATGAAGCCCAAGCCGGATTTATCAAGAGGCTACGTATCTGTCTTTGAACCAGTGTCAGCATGGTTGGCTGTTTGACAGAAATAGGCGGCAGTTTGTAACTTTTCTGTTTGACGTGCCGCTTTGGCGCTTCTTGTCCGAGTAACTGGGCGAGGTTGTCCGGGTCAATGCCCACCAGTTCGCTGAGTTTTTGTTTCAGAAGATAGCCCAATGCCGGCGCAGTAATCTGAGCCAAAAGCGGAGAACTGGTTTTGACTAATTCTGCTTTGCCTTCTTGCGTATTGAGGTTGAGGCCGTCTGAAAGATGTTCCCAAAAGTATTCGGATAGGGGCTTGCTTTGGTTTAACAAGGCATCTTCAAATTGGGTCTTGCCATAGGCGCGGATGTAGCTGTCTGGGTCGTGTTCTTCGGGTAAGAATAAAAAATGCAGCGATTTATCGTCTTTTAATTGTGGCAACGCATTTTCCAGCGCGCGCCAAGCCGCTTTACGTCCCGCGCTGTCGCCATCAAAACAAAAATAAATACTGTCTGCCTGACGCATTAGGATTTTAACGTGTTCCGCCGTGGTTGCCGTACCCAAAGCCGCTACGCCATAGCCGACGCCGAACTGTGCCAGCGCGACCACGTCCATATAGCCTTCGACCACCAAAATCCGTCCGGCCTCTTTTACGGCGGCACGCCCTTCATATAGTCCGTAAAGGTTTTTCCCTTTGTCGAACAAAGGCGTATCAGGCGAGTTTAAATATTTCGGTTTCGAGTCGTCCAACACCCTACCGCCAAAACCAATTACCTGCCCACGCGGATTACGGATAGGGAACATAATCCGATGACGGAAGCGGTCGTAATGTTTGCCTTCGTTGTCGATGACCATGCCCGTATCCACCAACGCAGTATTCGGATAGGGTTGGAACACTTGTGCCAAAGGTTGCCAACCGTCAGGCGCATAGCCCAAACCATAATGCGCGATGACTTCCGCACTCAAGCCGCGCTTGTCCAAATAAGCCTTCGCCGCCGGATTGAATTTCAATTGTTGCGCATAAAAATCCGCTGCCGCCGCTGTTGTTTCTTCCAAAGTTTGTTGCTTTTTTTTACGTTCGGCACGGATTTCGGGATTGTCTTCCTGCCCGCGAACTTTAGGTACCGTCATACCGACGCGATCAGCCAAAAACTGCACCGCCTCCGGAAACGACAGCCCCTGATGTTCCATCACAAAACCAATCGCCGAACCATGAGCCCCGCAACTGAAGCAATGGTAAAACTGCTTGGTCGGGCTAACCGAAAACGACGGCGTTTTTTCCTTGTGAAACGGACAGCAGGCCATATAGTTCGCCCCACCTTTCTTCAGCGGAACCTGCTCGTCGATAATATCGACAATATCGACTTTGGACAAAAGCTCGTCAATGAAATCAGATGGAATCATGGCTCGGCAGAAGAGGATGGACGAAAAATATTTCAGACGGCCTTATAAACAGACAAAGGCCGTCTGAAAATGGAATTTTGGATGAGGGTTGAGATGAATTTCGTATTATAGCAAATTGTTGTAATACATGTGTCTTATCCTTTTGAGGTAGAGTATTAATAATCGTATTTCATTCGTTATTAAGATAGATATGATTTAGCTAAAGCAAAGGCCGTCTGTAAGATATTCAGACGGCCTTTGCTATTGGCTTATTTTGCGATTTAGTTGCGCTTTCATGGTATGAATATGATAATGAACGTATATCCTCGGTTTTAGAAAGGTCGTTTCTCATGAAAGATTTTGCCCGTTTGCTCAATCATCCCGATATTTCCTTTTCTCCGATTCCAGATGCCATTAGAGTTGATAACCCTGCAACAGGTGAGGTTTTGGCGTTTGTCCGTAAAACTGATTCAGACGGCCTGAAGCTTTTGATTCAAAAGGCGGAGGCGGTACAAAAATTATGGGCGGCAAAAACTGCGTTGGAACGCGCTGATGTGTTGTGGCGTTGGTATTTTTTGATTAAAGAAAATAAAGAAGAGCTGGCGCGTATCATGACGATGGAGCAGGGTAAAAGTCTGACTGAGGCGCGTGGCGAGATTGATTATGCGGCTTCGTTTGTGCGCTGGTTTGCGGAAGAGGCGCGACGGATTGACGGCGATGTGCTGACGAGTGTGAAAGCGTCGCAAAAACTGGTTGTATTGAAACAGCCTGTCGGCGTTACCGCCGCGATTACGCCGTGGAATTTCCCATCTGCGATGATTGCACGCAAGGCTGCGCCTGCTTTGGCAGTGGGCTGCGCGATGATTGTCAAACCTGCATCGCTCACGCCTTTGAGTGCGTATGCGTTGGCCGTACTGGCTTATGAAGCGGGCGTGCCACAGGATTTGTTGCCTGTTGTCAGTGGTAGCGCTTCGGAAATCAGTCATGAATTTGCCACAAATCCGACCGTGCGCAAAATCAGCTTTACCGGCTCAACCGAAGTCGGTGCGAAAATTTTTGCCGACAGCGCGGCGGACATTAAAAAACTCAGCTTGGAACTGGGCGGCAATGCGCCGTTTATCGTGTTTGACGATGCCGATTTGGACAAAGCTGTCGAAGGCGCGCTTGCCAGCAAGTTCCGTAACAGCGGCCAGACCTGCGTCTGCACCAACCGCGTTTACGCTCAGTCCGGCATTTACGACGAATTTTGCCGCAAATTAAGCGAAAAAGTAGCCGCGCTCAAATTGGGCAACGGCTTGGATGAAGGCGTCAACCAAGGGCCGCTGATTGAGGAAAAAGCGGTGGAGAAAGTCGAGCAGCACATCGCCGACGCGCTCTCAAAAGGCGCGGTCTGCCTGACCGGCGGCAAACGCAGCGCGTTGGGCGGAACGTTTTTCGAACCGACCGTCTTAAGCGGCGTAACGGCACAAATGGCGGTGGCGCGCGAAGAAACCTTCGGGCCGTTGTGTCCCGTGTTCTGCTTTGAAACCGAAGCCGAGGTCATCGAGGCTGCGAACAATACGGAATACGGTCTGGCAGCTTACCTTTATACGACTGATACCGCCCGCCAGTGGCGCGTCGGCGAAGCCTTGGAATACGGCATGGTCGGCATCAATACGGGCTTAATCAGTAATGAAGTGGCACCGTTTGGCGGCGTGAAACGCAGCGGTTTGGGACGTGAAGGCAGCAAATATGGTGCGGATGAATATTTGGAACTGAAATATTTGTGCATTGATGTAGCGGAATAAGGCTGCACGGTAAAGGTTGTCTGAAATTTGATTTCAGACGGCCTTTTTCAAACGCAGAAAACTTACTAATCAATCTTATATCATTATTAATTATTTGCATAAAAAACAAAAATTAAAGAACTATATTAAAAAACAAAAGTCATAGTTCTATGATTGGTATTACTTCCACAAAAAAATGGTAATGTGAATGTTTAAGAAAATTTTAGTTCTGTTTTGCGTAGCTTTCATCGGCGCATGCAGTTCCTTTGATGGGAACGGTTTGACAAATGGCTCATATTCTCAAGGGAAACGGCTTGACCCGAATTGTGATCATTATGCTGTCGGCGGTAGTGGTGGCGGTTGTAAACCGTCAGGTCAATGGCATCTTAAAGATAAACAAGGGCAAAGAGTGCCATTCTAGTTTTTAAAAATGATTGTAGAACGGGCATTTAATTATTTAGGCCGTCTGAAATTTGGTTTTCAGACGGCCTTTGTTTTAGAGTAAATCCTGGATGGCTGAACGTTCTTCTTCCAATTCGGCCAGCGTAGCGGCAATACGTTTTTGGCTGAATTCGTCCGACAAATCTAAGCCTTGGACGATGCGGTAGCTGCCTTCGTCACAAATGACGGGGAAGCCGAAAATCAAACCTTCGGGAATGCCGTAAGAGCCATCGGATGGAACGCCCATGGTTATCCATTTGCCACTGCTGCCAAGCAACCAGTCGCGCAGGTGGTAGATGGCGGCATTGGCGGCAGAGGCTGCAGATGATGAACCGCGCGCAGCGATAATGGCGGCACCGCGTCCGGCGATTTTCGGCATGAAGAGTTCGGTATTCCAGTCGGGTTCGGTAATCATGTCTTGGACGGACTCGCCGTTGCTGGTGGCGTAGCGGTAGTCGGCGTACATGGTTGGGCTGTGGTTGCCCCAAACGCACATTTGCTCGATGGAAGTAATCGGGCGGTTGATTTTTTCGGCAATTTGGCTGACGGCGCGATGGTGGTCGAGACGCATCAGCGCGGTGAAATTTTCCGGCGGGATGTCGGGTGCGGATTTCATGGCGATGTAGGCGTTGGTATTGGCCGGGTTGCCGACGACGAGGACTTTAACGTTGCGATTGGCAACTTTGTTCAACGCCGCGCCTTGTACTTTGAAAATTTCGCCATTGGCGTGCAGCAAATCGGCGCGCTCCATGCCTTGGGTACGCGGGCGCGCACCAATCAAGAGGGCGATGTCGGCATCTTTGAAGGCGACTTCGGGGTCGTCTGTGGCGAAGATGTCGGCAAGGAGCGGGAAGGCACAATCCTGCATTTCCATAATCACGCCGCGCAATGCCTGTTGCGCCTGCGGCAGGTCGAGCAACTGCAGGATAACGGGTTGGTCGCGTCCGAGCATGATGCCGCCGGCGATACGGAAGAGGGTGGCGTAGGCGATTTGGCCTGCCGCGCCGGTAACGGCGATTCGGACGGGTGGCTTGAGAGTCATATTTTTCCTTTTGAAGTCGTTGTTTTACTTGATTTTCGGATTATAGCAGTATTATGCGGAGAATGATGTAGTAAGGCCGTCTGAAATTTGATTTTCAGACGGCCTGAAGTGTTTGAAAAAATTATTCGCCGTTTTTCTTTTCAGCTTGTTCTTCTGCTGCTTCATAGGCTTCGACGATTTTCTGCACCAAAGGATGGCGGACAACGTCTTCGCTGGTGAAGGTGTGGAAATACAGGCCTTCTACATCGCGCAGTTTTTCGCGTGCATCTTTTAAGCCGGATTTGATGTTGCGCGGCAGGTCGATTTGGCTGATGTCGCCGGTAATGACTGCTTTGGCACCGAAGCCGATACGGGTCAGAAACATTTTCATTTGTTCGGGCGTGGTGTTTTGCGCTTCGTCCAAAATGACATACGCGCCATTTAAGGTGCGGCCGCGCATATAGGCCAGCGGCGCAATTTCAATCAAACCTTTTTCCATCAGTTTGGTTACGCGGTCGAAGCCCATTAAATCGTAAAGCGCATCGTAAAGCGGTCGCAGGTAGGGATCGACTTTTTGTGCCAAATCGCCCGGCAGGAAGCCTAATTTTTCGCCTGCTTCGACTGCAGGGCGAACCAAAACAATGCGTTCGATTTGATGTTTTTCCATGGCATCGACTGCGGCGGCAACGGCAAGATAGGTCTTACCCGTACCGGCAGGGCCTAAGCCGAACACGACATCGTGGTTGAGCAAGGCGCGGATATAGCCGTTTTGGCGCGGGGTGCGGCCGCCGATGCTGCCGCGTTTGGTGCGGAAATAGTATTGTTGGTCATGGTGTTTTTCTTCGTGTTTTTCATCTGCGGTTTTTGCTTCAACGGCCGCGAGGCTGATAGCGTTGTCGTCCAAGTCGCCTTTTTCTGCGGCTTCGGCAAGCGACAGCAAGGCACGACGGCCGGCGTGTGCCAGTTCGCCCATGAAGGTGAAATGTTCGAAGCGGCGGCTGATTTGGATATCAAGGGCTTTGCCTAAGGCTTCGAGATTGCTGTCGAGCGCGCCGCACAGGCGTTGCAACACGGTATTGTCAATTTCTTCAAACTGCAGATGGACGGTGTGGGTCATATCGGTTTCCGTAAATAAATCTAATTTTTCCGTATTATACCCTTGTTCAGACGGCCTGCTTTATAATACGTCGCTTCTTTTTAATAAACCGTTTCAATCAAAATGAATCACACTGCTACTCCTCAATCGGAATTTCTGCGCGGTATCAAAGAATGCTCCCCCATGTTGATCGGCTTGTTGCCGTGGGCGCTGATTTTGGGCATGCAGGGTGGGCAGAAAGGCATGAGTTGGCTGGAAATGCTGCTGATGACGGGCATGAACTTTGCCGGCGGCTCGGAGTTTGCCGCGGTCAATCTGTGGGCAGACCCGTTGCCGATTCTGCTGATTGCAACGGTTACGTTTATGATTAATTCGCGCCATATCCTGATGGGTGCGGCGATTGCGCCGTATATGAGGGATATGCCGCTGAAAAAGGCGATGCCTGCGCTGTTTGTAATGTGCGATGAAAGCTGGGCGATGGCCTTGTCTGAAATTCAAAAACGCAAGGCGCTTGGTTTGCCTGCATTCAATATGCCGTTTTATGCGGGCGTGTGTTTTATTTTGTATGTAACGTGGATTGGTTTTGCAGCATTTGGCGCGGCAGTCGGCCCGATGTTCGGCGATGTGGCGGCATGGGGCTTCGGCATGGCGTTTCCTGCGGTGTTTTTGGTGTTGCTGCGCGGGATGTGGAAGAGCTTTGCGGCTTCACGCCCTTGGTTTGTCAGCCTGATTGTGGCGTGTGTAACCTATTTGACCGTGGATGGCGCATGGTATGTTCCGGCTGGAACGTTGTCAGGCTTGTTGGCGGCGTATTTGTGGGGAGAGCAAAAATGAAGGATTTGTTGTCGCTGCAATCGTTTCTGCTGTTTTTAAGCATGTTGGCCGTTACTTATTCAACCCGATTAATCGGCTTTTTTACATTGCGCAACCGTACATTGAGCCGTCGCGCGCAAGTGGTTATGGAGGCTGCGCCGGGCTGTGTGTTGATTTCTGTGATTGCGCCTTATTTTGTATCGGACAAACCGCATGAGCTGATAGCCATTGCTTTGACGGTATTGGCCGCCAGCCGGTTTTCGATGTTGGTAACGGTATTAATCGGCGTTGGCACTTCGGGCATACTCGGTTATTTGATGAAATAAAAAATTTTCAGACGGCCTTACTTGTTATAATGGCCGTCTGAATTTTTTGATAAAGCAAAAACATGGCAAACCAACGACTCATCTATGGCTTTCACGCCGTCAATGCCCGTTTGTGGCAAAACCCGAAATCGATTACCGAACTCTATATCCAAGAGGGCAAATCCGATGCGCGCACCCGCGATGTATTGGATAAAGCGGCCTCTGAAAACGTACGCGTGCATTTTGCCGATGCCGACCGCCTGAATGCCATCAGCAAAGGGGCGCGCCATCAGGGCGTGGTCGGGTTTATCGATGCTTCCAAAAACCACGTTCACTTGGAAGATGTGTTGGAAAACCTGAGTGAACCGCCGTTTTTGCTGGTATTAGACGGCATTACCGACCCGCACAACCTCGGCGCGTGTCTGCGTACTGCCGATGCGATGGGCGTACATGCCGTGATTGCGCCCAAAGACAAAAGCGCCGGCCTGAATGCGACTGTCAGCAAAGTTGCCTGTGGCGCGGCGGAAACCGTGCCGTATATTACCGTAACCAATCTTGCCCGTACTTTGCGTGAGCTGAAAGAATACGGCATTTGGATTGTTGGTACGGACATGGGCGGCGACTCTGACCTTTACCACTGCGATTTGCCCGACAGCGTGGCTTGGGTAATGGGCAACGAAGGCGAAGGCATGCGCCGCCTGACGCGAGAACATTGCGATATGCTGGTATCGATTCCGATGTTTGGCACAGTCGAAAGCATGAACGTTTCCGTCAGCGCAGGCATGGTATTGAGCGAAACCCGCCGTCAACGCGTGTTGAAATCGGAAAAATAAAAAGTTTAATTAAAAGGCCGTCTGAATGTTTTTCAGACGGCCTTTTTCAGGTTTTATTCTTTAACTAAAGGACCTGATTTCTTTTCGCTACCGGCGGCAATGCGTACCAATTGGAGAAATTCCGATTTCAGCTCAAACGGATCATCGCCTTGGACTTTCTGTACCATTTTTTCAATGTCGCTCCAACCCAGTTTGCCGTTGTATTCACCGCCGCGCAGAGCTTGCGCGTAAGAGGCTGCAGCCAGGGCGAGCAGGGTGTCTTTATTGGCTTGCTCCAGCGGTTTGCTGCCAACGGGAATTGCTTGTTCCATCAGCTTGCTGTCTTTTTCCCCAGGCAGTTTGTAGCGTACTTTGACAAAGGCGTATTCGTTTTTACTGCCTTTGGCAACAGGGGCTTTTTGATAGCGTGATTCGTTCAGCCAGCCGTTTTTGCCTGCCGGAATGATTTCATAGATGGCGGTCACGCTGTGGCCTGAGCCGATATCGCCCGCATCTACTTTGTCATTGTTGAAGTCTTCATTGCGCAGGGTACGGTTGGTGTAGCCGACCAAGCGGTATTCTTTGACAGTAGCAGGATTGAACTCGACTTGGATTTTGACATCTTGCGCAACGGTGGCAAGCGTGGAAGTCAGTTGTTGTTGCAAAACTTTTTTCGCTTCTTTTTCGTTGTCGATGTAGCTGTAATTGCCGTCGCCTGCATCGGCAATTTGTTCCATCATGTCTTCGTTGTAATTGTCCGTACCGAATCCTAGCGTGCTGAGTGAAACACCGGTTTTACGTTTTTCGGCAACCATGGATTTGAGCGTTTCGGTATCAGATACACCAACGTTAAAGTCACCATCGGTCGCCAGCAGGATACGGTTGATGCCGTTGGGTATAAAGGCTTTTTGCGCTTGCTCGTAGGCCATGCGTAAAGCGGATTCGCCCGAAGTCGAGCCTTCTGCTTTCAGTTTGTCGATGGCCTTCAGGATGGTTTCTTTATCAGCACCTGATGTGGGCGGAAGCACCAGCTCTTCGCCTGATGAATAGGTAATCAGGGTAACTTTGTCCTGAGGACGTAATTGTTGGGTCAAGATCCGTAGCGTTTTTTGAACCAGCGGAAGTTTGTTTTCTGTATTCATACTGCCGGATACGTCCACAAGGAATACCAGATTGGCAGGCGGCAGATCTTTCTTTGCCGTGTCTTGTGCTTGGATACCGATTTTGATCAGCTTGGCTTCCGGTTGCCATGGAGAATCAATGGTTTCGGTATGAACGGCAAATGGACGGCCGTCAGTAGGCAGCAGATAGTTATAAGGGAAGTAATTGATGATTTCCTCAATGCGCACGGCATCTTTGGGCGGCTGTTCTCCATTGTTCAGAAATCGGCGGACGTTGGCGTAGCTGCCGGTATCGACATCGATGCTGAATGTAGAAACAGGCTCTTGGGCAACGGATTTGACCGGTTGGTCGGGTTGTTCTTGGTAGCGTTCAGTGTTTTCTGCAAGAGACAGATTTTCTTCAGCAACGGCAGCAGCAGGCAATGCTGAGCCTGGTGCGCCATGAAGATTTTCGGTTGACGAGTCTGATCGGTCGAGTGGGCCGGAACACGCTGTCAAAGCTGCTAAAGTGAGTATGGAAACGGTTTTCAGGAAGAAACGGGGCATGATTTAAGCTCCTGGGAAATATCACATGCTGATTGTTAAAAGTGTTATTGGCAGTGTATTGGTAGATTCAACGCTGGCGCTGAGTCACTTTTTTTAAGTTTTAGTGTGTGAACAGTGGGTTAAGTTTAAATCAGAACAAGGCGGAGCAATGCAGTACTGGTCTAAACTTAACCCACTATTTTTATGACTTGGGCAAGATTTTGTCGGGCTGAGACGATTTTGTAAAGGCCTCAGCCCCGATTTACCTTACATTAACTTTTCTTCCGGCGACGTTCGCCCGGCAGCAGCATATCCGCCCATTTGATGATGTTGGCGACTTCTGCCGGATTGAGTTCGTAGAACTGGCCGCGTTTGAGGCGGTTTGGCAGGCCGATGGGGCCGAAGCCTACGCGGACGAGGCGGCTGACGGTCAGGCCTTGGCTTTCAAAAATACGGCGTACTTCGCGGTTGCGGCCTTCTTTGATGACGACGTTGTACCATTTGTTTACGCCTTCGCCGCCTTGTTCGTAGATGCGTTCGACTTTTGCCAAACCGTCTTCGAGCATGACGCCTTCTTCGGTCAGGACGCGCATTTGTTCGGTGGTCAACTCGCCTAATACGCGCACAGCGTATTCGCGTTCGACTTCAAAGCTGGGGTGGGCAAAGCGTTGAACCAGCTCGCCGGAAGTGGTCAGGATCAAAAGGCCGCTGGTATTGATGTCCAAACGGCCGATGGCTACCCAGCGGCTGCTGGCTGCTTGTGGCAGGCGGTCGAAAATGCTGACGCGTCCTTGCGGGTCGTCGCGGGAAACGATTTCGCCTTCTTGTTTGTAGTAGAGGATGATGCGTGGCAGGCGGTCTGCCCATTTGAGTTTGATGATACTGCCTTTGACGGTAACGTGGTCGTCGGGCGTGACTTTTTCGCCCAGTTGGGCTACGCGGCCGTTAACCGTTACCCAGCCGTTGCTGATCCATTCTTCCATTTCGCGGCGTGAGCCGACGCCGGAGGCGGCCAGGACTTTTTGCAGGCGCTCGGGTTCGAAGCGTGAAAGGTCGCTGCGACGTTCTTTCAAATCGCGGGCGTGCTCCATGATTTTTTGGTTGGGGTTGCGGACAACCAGTTTTTTGGCTTTGGCGGCACGTTGTTTAGGCGCGGTATTTTGAGCTTTGGGGCCGTCTGAAACTTTTTGGCCGTAAGGTTTGCCTGATGTTTTGCGTTCGTCGTCTGGACGCTTTTTATTGGTAAAGGATTTGGCCGGTTTGGAAGGTTTTTTGGCGGTAGACGATACGCCGTCGCGCCATTGGCGTTTGCTGGAAGGCTGTTTGGACATGATTTTTCCTAACTCGCTTGAAAAAGCGGTTCTTCTGCGGCGGTTGCGGCAGGGGTTGGATTGGGGGAAAAGGCCGTCTGAAAATCAAATTCAGACGGCCTGCCGATGAAAGGTTGTATTGTAACTCAACCAGTAAATTTTTGTTTGAAAATCCGAAAATTATGGCGAAAGGCGTTCGCGTATCCAGTTGCCGTCAACCAGGCGGTATTGGATACGGTCGTGCAGGCGGCTGGGGCGGCCTTGCCAAAATTCGATACGGTCGGGAATGACGAGGTATCCGCCCCAATGCGGCGGGCGGGGAACATGCAGGGGGTGTTTGACACTGACGGCCGCGGCCTTGGCCACTAATACGGCTTTGCTGGAAATTACTTCGCTTTGCGCGCTTGCCCATGCGCCGATACGGCTGGTATACGGGCGGCTTTCAAAATATTCGTCCGAAGCGGCGGCGTCGAGTTTTTCAATGCGTCCTTCAACGCGTACTTGGCGTTCGAGTTCCGGCCAGAAAAAGGTCATGGCGGCAAAAGGGTGTGCCGTATAGGAGCGGCCTTTGCGGCTGTGGTAATTGGTAAAGAAGACAAAGCCTTTGGGGTTGACTTCTTTCAGCAATACCATGCGGCTGTTTGGCCTGCCGTCTTCGCCCACGGCGGCAACGTTGACCGCGGTCGGCTCGTTGACTTCAGCGTGAATCGCTTCGTTCAGCCATTGCTCGAATTGGACAATAGGGTCGGCGTGGCATTCGGCTTCCGACAGCTCGCGTTTGCTGTAATCTTCGCGGATATTGTGCAGATCCATGATTTTCCTCCTTAGGTCTGACTGAATCATACTCCGTTTTTTCAGACGGCCTCAAGGGCATTTGTGTATAATCGTAGCCCTTTCCAATATAGAACAATACGGAGTCCTGTCATGCAAACCGAAGTCGAACTGAAAATCTTAAATCCGAAAATGGCCGATTTCCTGCCTGCTTATGCAACGCCCGGTTCTGCCGGTTTGGACTTGCGTGCCTGCTTGGATGAAGTCGTTGTATTGCAGCCGGGCGATGTGTATCTCGTTCCAACCGGTTTGGCGGTGCATTTGGCCAACCCTGCTTACGCAGCCGTTTTATTGCCGCGTTCCGGCTTGGGTCATAAACACGGTATTGTTTTGGGCAATTTGGTCGGTTTGATTGACTCGGATTATCAAGGAGAATTGAAGGTTTCTCTGTGGAACCGTGGTAAAGAAGCGTTTACCATCGAGCCGATGGAGCGTATCGCGCAAATGGTGATTGTGCCGGTTGTCCAAGCCGCGTTTAAAGTTGTGGACGAGTTTGCCGCCAGTGAGCGCGGTGAAGGCGGATTCGGCAGCACCGGCAAAGCCTGATGATTTAAAAGGCCGTCTATAACAGGGGAAATTGAAATATTTGATTTCGGTTTGCCGCGGTTCAGATGGCCTTTTTGCTGAGCTAACCTTTGCATAATTACACACAAGATTGCATTTTTATATCTTGCCTGCATGGCCGACGCACCCAATAATACAGGCCGTCTGAAACCTTTACGGAGCGTTGTTATGTCCCGTCCCTCACTTTTTCTGCCTTTATTTTTGATTATCTTTGGTGCGATTTGGTTTTTACGCGCTACTGATATTTTGCCTGCGACATCGACAATGATTGCCGGCGCATTAATTATTTTGGGCTTTGTCGTATTGATTATGGACGGCATTAACAAACAGTCCATCGTTTCCGGTCCGATGTTGGTTTATATCGGTACAGCCATTTATCTGCACATGAGTTACTGGATTTACCTCTCGCCGTTATTGGCCATCGGCATGGTTGTGTTGGGTTGCCTGCTGTTGCTCTCGCGCAGCGATATGATTCCTGAGAAACACACAAAATAGAAAGATGAGAGATTTGGGTTTTGCCCTATAAAGGCCGTCTGAACAATGGTATAATCCGCCGTTTCAGACGGCCTTTTTTATTGTGGTTTAAATTTGAAATTTACCCTCCCGGTCGCACCGTTTTCTTACATTTTGCAAAGTTTCCGCCATGACCCAAGACAAAATCCTTATTCTCGACTTCGGCTCGCAAGTTACCCAGCTGATCGCCCGCCGCGTGCGCGAAGCCCACGTTTACTGCGAACTGCATTCGTTCGACATGCCTTTGGAAGAAATCAAAGCTTTCAACCCGAAAGGTATTATCCTCTCCGGTGGTCCTAATTCCGTTTACGAATCCGACTATCAAGCCGATACCGGTATTTTTGATTTGGGCATTCCGGTTTTGGGCATCTGCTACGGCATGCAATTTATGGCGCACCACTTGGGCGGCGAAGTTACCCCGGGAAACCAACGCGAATTCGGTTATGCACAGGTTAAAACCATTGACAGCGAGCTGACACGCGGCATTCAAGACGATGCGCCAAACACGCTCGACGTTTGGATGAGCCATGGCGATAAAGTTTCCAAACTGCCTACCGGCTTCTCTGTCATCGGCGACACACCATCTTGCCCTATTGCCATGATGGAAAACGCTGAGAAACAATTCTACGGCATCCAATTTCACCCTGAAGTGACCCATACCAAACAAGGCCGCGCGCTGTTGAACCGCTTTGTCTTGGATATTTGCGGTGCACAACCAAGCTGGACCATGCCGAACTACATCGAAGAAGCTGTTGCCAAAATCCGCGAACAGGTTGGCAACGACGAAGTAATTTTGGGTTTGTCCGGCGGCGTGGACTCTTCCGTAGCGGCCGCGCTGATTCACCGTGCCATCGGCGATCAACTGACCTGCGTATTTGTTGACCACGGTTTGTTGCGTTTGAACGAAGGCAAAATGGTGATGGATATGTTTGCCCGCAACTTGGGCGTACGCGTGATTCACGTTGACGCCGAAGAGCAGTTTTTGGCGAAACTGGCCGGCGTGACCGATCCGGAGAAAAAACGCAAAATCATCGGTGCGGAATTTATTGAAGTATTTGACGCTGAAGAGAAAAAACTCACTAACGCCAAATGGTTGGCGCAAGGTACGATTTACCCTGACGTAATCGAATCCGCAGGCGCAAAAACCAAAAAAGCCCACGCCATCAAATCCCACCACAACGTCGGCGGCCTGCCTGAAAACATGAAGCTCAAGCTGCTTGAGCCTTTGCGCGATTTGTTCAAAGACGAAGTACGCGAATTGGGCGTCGCTTTGGGCCTGCCGCGCGAAATGGTGTACCGCCATCCGTTCCCCGGCCCGGGTTTGGGCGTGCGTATCTTGGGCGAAGTGAAAAAAGAATACGCCGACTTGCTCCGTCAAGCAGACGATATTTTCATTCAAGAATTGCGCAATACTACCGATGAAAACGGCACATCTTGGTACGACCTAACCAGCCAAGCCTTCGCCGTATTCCTGCCTGTGAAATCCGTCGGCGTGATGGGCGACGGCCGCACATACGATTACGTCGTTGCCTTGCGTGCCGTGATTACCAGCGACTTTATGACTGCGCACTGGGCTGAGCTGCCATACTCGCTGCTCGGCCGCGTGTCCAACCGCATCATCAATGAAGTCAAAGGCATCAACCGCGTGGTTTATGATGTCAGTGGCAAACCGCCTGCCACGATTGAATGGGAATAATCCCTAAATAATAAAGGCCGTCTGAACAGATATTGTTCAGACGGCCTTATTCTTTAGGAACTAAGCCCAATTAAAATTGATTTTTTAATTCACGCAGGGCTGCGAAGACTTCGAGTTCGCTGTTTAATTTTCGTCCGCTCAATTCTTCGGCGCGTGCCTGAACTTGGGGCAGGTGTACGCGGAAAAACGGATTGACTTTGCGTTCGTGCGCCAGGCTGACAGGCAGTGTCGGCGTGTGTTCGGCTGCGGCCAAGGCCGTCTGAATGTCGGTGTTGTCCGGCTCGATATGCTGGGCAAAGCGCAGATTGGAGGCGGTGTATTCATGCGCCGGATAAAACAGCGTTTCTTCGGGCAGCTGGTTGAATCGGTGGAGGCTGTCGTAAAGCTGCTCGATTGTGCCGGTAAATACGCGGCCGCAACCGGCGGAGAACAAGGTATCGCCGCAGAAAACGTGCAGGCCGTCTGAATTTTCCAGCAGATAGCTGATGTGGCGGTCGGTATGGCCGGGGGTTGCCCAAACGGTAACCAAACCTTCGCCAAACGGGAACTGCGTACCTGCGGTAACGGTATGCGTCGCTACGTCGATGTCGCTTTCGCCATAGATCGGGGATTCTAAAAAGCCGTGGAATAGGCTTTTTGCGCCGCCGGTATGGTCGGGGTGCGGATGGGTAATCCATGTTTGCGCCAGCATCAGGCGGTTGTGGACGAGGAATTTCAAAACGGGCGTGGCATCGGACGGATCGACGCAGGCGGCATGGTTGCCTTCTTGAATCATCCAGATGTAGTTGTCGTTTAGGGCTTGGATTGGCGTGATTTTCATATGCTTTCTTCTGCTTGGGGGTTTCAGACGGCCTCTAAATAATCTTTGATATTCGGGCTTTGGCCGAACACGGCTTCATGGGCTTGATGGATGCACAGTTGGTTAAACAGCAATCTTTGGGTTTGGTTGCCGTCGATAATCCGCACTTGGCCTTGCAGTTTGGGCGCGTCGTGATGAAAGGTATTTTTAAACGCGTGCCAACGGTCGGTTTGCAGATGGACGACGGCAAACATATCGTGCGAAATATTAACGCCGACACTGAATAGCTTGGCCGAGGCTTGCAGGCAGAAACTGCTGTCGCCAAACAGGCACAGCCCCGTATTTTCCAGATAGCGGAACAATTCGATTTTCACGGCTTCGGGTTCGGCAAAGATGTTGCAAAATAGCCGTTCAAACAACGACGGCTGCGTCACGCCTTCGCTCAACATACCGTAAAGCCCGCCCAGCCAATCGACATAGCCGAGAAAGGTGAAACGGTAGTCCTGCATAATGGCTTCGATGCGCTTGGGATCGCGTTTGCTGATCAAGCGGACAAATTCAAAACCGACTTCCGGCAGCCGCGCCCGAAGTGTTTGGTGCAGGCGGTGGGCAAACAGGTTTTTATGGTTGTGCGGATTGCGCAGAATGCCGAGGAACTTCAGCCGCAATATCCGCCACAAGGCATCCGGTACTTTGATGGTATCGGCATTTGCCGTAGTTGTTTTCAGACGGCCTGCAGGTAAGGTGCGCAGGTGGTTGCAAGCCTCTTCGTAGCCGCTTTCATGACGGTTGAACCAGCTTTCCAGATTGTATTGGTTGGCGGAGTCTTCGACAAAGGTCAGTGTATAGAGGTTTTTCGCCGCCAAATTGCCGATGATGTTGACGCTTATCGCTTCGCTGCGGTTTTGTTCTTTAACGCGGGCTTTTTCGCCAGTATGGAACATAGACAGCGGCAAGCGATAAACGTTTTGGTTTTGCGGGCTGACCTGCGGATTATGCGCATGTTGCCGCTGCTCGGTTTGGGCAATGAAGTGGTGTTCCTTCGTCGGATTCGCGGTCAACAGGGCGTAAGGCTTTTCTCCGCATTCGGAAAATTCGCAATCGCTGAGGATAAAGGCTTGTCGAGTCATAATGTCGGGAAAGGCCGTCTGAATATGTCGATTATAGCTGATGGGGAGCTAAGGGGGATTATGATTATACGGAATGATGCTTCTGCTTGCAGAATACGCTAATAGAATGCCGATAATGGGAATCCAAAAAACACTTCGCCGCCGTCATTCCCGCGCAGGCGGGAATCCAGAAGTTTGGATTCACAGTAGTCTTTAAATATTTCTGAAATGCAGAGGTCTGGATTCTCGCCTGCGCGGGAATGACGGCGGTTGGTTAGTATTCGTATACAAAAGGACGCAAAAAGGTCGTCTGAAAACAAATATAGTGGGGTTCGCTAAATCGTTTTCAGACGACCTTAAATCAACGGACTGTTCAACACTATTTATTCTTCTTTTTGGAAAACATGGTTGCGGTGATACTTGAAATATTTTTCGCTTTCAGGTTCGATTTTTAATTTCATATCGCGAGAAATTCCAAGCCGCTCTTGATTTTCCGGATCGATTTTTGGACTGATTTTTATCGTACCGTCGGTATCAAACGTAATCAGACCGCTATCGAATAATGCGTCGATATTGGGTGCGAGCATCAGACCATTGGAGGGATCTAAACGCTCTTCATTGTTGCACTTGCTCCAAGGTTTAATATGGCTGGCAATAAGTAAAGACTGAATATCTAGACCTGTTAGCGGGCAGCTCGGATATAGTTTGAGTAGGTCTTGTCGGAATTGATCTTGCCCTCTGCGGACTTTTATTAAGATTTTTAGTTCGGTTTGCTTTTCTGGGCTAGTTTCGGAGGCTAAACGGTTTTTGAGTTCAGCTATATTTTTTCCTAAGTGCGGGATAGAATTCGTGTAAAAATTTTGCTCTTCAGTCAGCCAAGCTGTCTTTTCTTCGTCTAATTCCTTTTTAAAACAAGTTTTACATCTGTTTTCTCTATCGTATTCACTCCAACTCCACTCACTGAGTTTCTTACGGGAGTTGGAACAAACTTTAAAATAATCTGCATCGTTTGTCGTCCAATTTTTGTCTTTTCGTTCAGTAGGAAAGCTGTTACAGCCACCACTAGCTTTGTGTAACATAGGGTATATGGATTGGGTTCCACCTTTGTCTATGTTTAGTACAAAACCATTTTTATTGTTCTTAAGCCAGTCAATATAAGCTCCATCATCTGGCATATCTTTAAAAATTTTTATATCAGACATAAGTTTCTCCAAATTGTTTTCCATAATTTCTATGAAGTTGTTTATTTTCAAAAAGGTCGTCTGAAAACCTTAATTTGAGGTTTTCAGACGACCTTTTCTTGCCAATCAGTTAATCAGGGCACGATTTAGCCCAAAGCTTTTCTTGCGCCGGCAAAGAGGCGATACCAGCCGGACAATTCCGTCCAGTCTTCCGGTTTCCAGCTCATTTGTGCGGCGCGGTATACGCGTTCCGGATGCGGCATCATGATGGTAACGCGGCCGTCGGTGTTGGTCACACCAGCAATACCTTGAGGCGAGCCGTTAGGGTTGAGCGGATAAGTTTGGGTCACTTGGTTTTGTCCGTCGACGTATTGCAGCGCAATGCCCAAATCGGCGGAGATATTGCCGCCGTGAAGCGCGAAGTCGGCGCGACCTTCGCCGTGGCTGACCACGACAGGCAGGCTGGAGCCTTGCATTTCGTTCAGAATCAGCGATGCGGATTTTGGAACATGAACCATACTCAGGCGCGCTTCAAACTGTTCGCTCAAGTTGCGTTTGAACTTCGGCCATGTTTCTGCGCCCGGGATAATCTCGGCAAGGTTGCTGACCATTTGACAGCCGTTGCACACGCCCAATGTCAGCGTGTTCGGGTCGGCGAAGAAGGCGGCAAATTGGTCGCGCAGAGCAGGGTGGAACAGGATGGATTTCGCCCAGCCTTCGCCTGCGCCGAGTACGTCGCCGTAGCTGAAGCCGCCACACGC
This sequence comes from Neisseria sp. P0016.S008, assembly GCF_051957775.1. Lineage (NCBI taxonomy): Bacteria > Pseudomonadati > Pseudomonadota > Betaproteobacteria > Neisseriales > Neisseriaceae > Neisseria > Neisseria sp. P0016.S008. The sequence goes on along the minus strand of NZ_JBQCWB010000001.1, from coordinate 56,802 downwards.
CGCCAGCATTTTGAAGTCGGCAAGGTGAACGCGGCCTGCCATCAGGTCGGACATATGCACGTCGTAGGCATCGAATCCGGCACGGGTAAACGCGGCGGCCATTTCGATTTGTCCGTTTACGCCCTGTTCGCGCAGGATGGCGATTTTGGGTTTTGCTCCGCTGTTGATGAAAGGCGCGGCGATGTCTTCGTTCACGTCGAACTTCACGTCGGCAAACAATGCGCTGCGGTCGTTGTCGTCAATCAGGGCAAACTCACTGTCGGCGCAGGCAGGGTTGTCGCGCAGACGTTGAATGGCGTGGCTGGTTTCCTGCCATGCGCGTTGCAGGTCGGTAAGGGATTGATTGAAAATTTCTTCTCCTGCATTGATGACCATATGGCCGCTGTCGGCAAACTCTCCCAAATGGTGCAGCGTGAGATTCAGTTTCTCGCACAAATTGAAAATATATTCGTGGTCGGCAGCGTGAACAGCAATAACGGCTCCTAATTCTTCGTTAAACAGGGTAGTTAGGACAAATTTTTGCCATTCTTGAGACGAGTAATACTCGTTTTGAACGTTAATATTTTTACTTACCATTGTCAGCAGGTCGAGATTCATGCCACGGCGAGAAGCAAATGCCATTTCTGCCAGAGTCACAAACAAACCGCCGTCGCTGCGGTCGTGGTAGGCCAGCAACTTATCTTCTTGAACGAGTTGCTGAATTAACTGATAAAACGCTTTCAGACGGCCTGCATCAATATCAGGTGCTTCGCCGCCGCTTCGGTTATACACTTGAGCCAGTGCAGACCCACCCATACGGCACTTGTTGTTGCCTAAGTCAATCATCAGCAGAATAGTGAACGAATTGGCATTGTCTTTTAATACGGGCGTAACGGTTTTGCGCACGTCTTGAACTGGCGCGAACGCGGAAATAATCAGGCTCAACGGCGAGACGACAGATTTTTTCTCTTCGCCGTCTTGCCAAACGGTTTTCATCGACAGGCTGTCTTTGCCCACGGGGATGCTCAAATCCAATGCCTGACAGGCTTTAGAGACGGCTTCGACGGTGCGGTAGAGTTTTTCGTCTTCACCCTCGTTGCCGCACGCCGCCATCCAGTTGGCGGAAAGTTTGATGTTGCCGATGTCGCCGATGTTGACCGCCGCGATGTTGGTGATGGCTTCGCCGATGCACATTCTGCCCGAAGCAGGCGCGTCAAACAGGGCGACGGTTGGTTTTTCGCCCATAGACATCGCTTCGCCGCGATAGGTGTTGAAGCCCATCATGGTAACGGCGCAGTCGGCTACGGGGGTTTGGTATTTGCCGACCATTTGGTCGCGGTGGGTCATGCCGCCGACGCTGCGGTCGCCGATGGTAATCAGGAAGTTTTTGGCGGCTACGGTAGGCAGGCGCAAAACGCGGTAGGCGGCTTCGGTGATGTCGATATCGCCGGCGTTAAATGGTTTTTCAGACGACCTCACGGTTTTGTCGCTGCGTGTGGTTTTGGGCGGTTTGCCGAGCAAGACGTTCAGCGGCAAATCGACGGGGTTGTTGGAGAACAAGTCGTCGCGCACTTTCAAATGGCCGTCGTCGGTCGCCGTGCCGACTACCGCAAACGGGCAGCGTTCGCGTTCGCAGATGGCGCGGAAGGTGTCCAAATCTTTTTCCAAAATCGACAACACATAACGCTCTTGCGATTCGTTGCACCAGATTTGCAGCGGATTGAGGCCGTGTTCTTCCAACGGCACTTCGCGCAGCTTGAATACCGCGCCGCGGCCGGCATCGTTGACGAGTTCAGGGAAGGCGTTGGACAGGCCGCCTGCGCCAACGTCGTGGATGGAGATAATCGGGTTTTTGTCACCGAGCTGCCAGCAGCGGTCGATGACTTCTTGTGCGCGGCGTTCAATTTCGGGGTTGCCGCGTTGTACGGAGTTGAAGTCTAAAGACGCGTCGTTTGTACCGGTATTCATGGAAGAAGCCGCGCCGCCGCCCAAGCCGATGAGCATGCCCGGGCCGCCCAGTTGGATCAGTAACGCGCCTTCGGGGATTTCGTCTTTGTGTGTTTGTTGTGCCTGAATGCTGCCCAAGCCACCGGCAATCATAATCGGTTTGTGGTAGCCGCGAACTTGGCCGTCAAACTTCTCTTCAAAAGTGCGGAAGTAGCCCAAGAGATTTGGACGGCCGAATTCGTTGTTGAACGCTGCGCCGCCGATCGGGCCTTCGATCATGATGTCTAAAGGGGAAGCAATATGGTCGGGTTTGCCGTAGGCTTGTTCCCAAGGCTGCTCCAAGCCAGGGATATTCAGGTTGGAGACGGTAAAGCCGGTCAAGCCCGCTTTCGGACGTGAGCCTTTGCCTGTCGCGCCTTCATCGCGGATTTCACCGCCCGCGCCCGTTGCCGCGCCCGCAAACGGCGCGATGGCGGTCGGGTGGTTGTGCGTTTCCACTTTCATGATGATATGGGTGTCTTCCTCGTGGAAACGGTAGCCTTGGTTTTCCGCCGCATTCGGATAGAAACGCTCGATTTTCGCGCCTTCAATCACGGACGAATTGTCTTTATAGGCAACGACTGTGCCTTCGGGATGCGCGTTGTGCGTGTCGCGAATCATGCCGAAAAGGGATTTCGGTTGTTTTTCGCCGTTGAGGATGAAATCGGCGTTGAAGATTTTGTGGCGGCAGTGTTCGCTGTTTGCCTGCGCAAACATCATCAATTCAACATCGGACGGATTACGGTTTAAAGCCTGATAGTTTTCAACCAGATAATCGATTTCGTCGGCTGAAAGCGCCAAGCCCATTTCGGTATTGGCTTTGACCAATGCCTCTTTACCGCCGCCCAATACATCTACGCTGGAGAAGGTTTCCGATTGGATGTGGTGGAACAGTTGCGCCGCTGCATCGATGTCGGTCAATACGCTTTCGGTCATGCGGTCGTGCAACAGGGCTGCCCATTGTTGTTTTTGCCCGTCGGTAAGCGCACCTTCCAACCATACGGCCATGCCGCGTTCGATACGCTCAATACCTTCCAAACCGCAGTTTTCGGCGATATTGGTTGCTTTGGAAGCCCAAGGAGAAATGGTGCCCAAACGGGGCGTTACCAAAAATAAATGCAAGCCCTCGCGCGCTTTGGGCGTTTGTTCAACGCTTTGCGCTGCCAGTAAGGCTTGCAGTTTTTCGACTGTCGCGGCATCAAGTGCTTTTTCGCTACCGACAAAATACCAAAATTCGCTGCTTAATTTGACTTCAGGCAGGCCGAGGGCGGCTGCTTTTTGGAAGAGTTTTTCAACACGGAAATCAGAAAGGGCGGTTACACCGCGCAAGGGCAGAACAACAGACATGGATTCAGCTCACAAAATGCAGTTGGGGAATCCATTATTATACCTGAAAAATGCAATTTTGCTTGTGAATTTATACTTCAAGTGTTGACAATTTTTGCTTGTAAACTGAAGGGGAATAAGGCAATCGTGCCGCCTAGTTTTTTATTTTGTACCTGATTACTCGATTATTTTTGTTTATTTTTGAATAATCGGGAGGAATGGGAGTAGATGAGCATAAAGGTATAAAGTAAAAATTATTTGATTGTTGAATTCGACATTTTGCTGACAATAAGGCCGTCTGAAACCTTACTTTCAGACGGCCTTGCTTTATCCTTTTCTTTTGTTTCCCAACATATCCAGCAATCCTGCTAAATTACTTTTTCCTTCTTCCTTGCTCACAATCGGCTCGCCGCCTTTGCGGCCTAGGATTTTGATGTCTTCCTGCGGCATTTCATCTATGAAGCGACTCGGCTCGGGGAACTGCCATGTGCCTTGTTTTTTACGTTTGAGGCAGTGGGTCAGTGTAAGTTGGCGTTTGGCGCGGGTAATGCCGACGTACATCAGGCGGCGTTCTTCTTCGACATTGTCTTCTTCTATGCTGTCATTATGCGGCAGTATGCCCTCTTCGCAGCCGACGAGGAAAACGTAGGGATATTCCAAGCCTTTGGAGGCGTGCAGGGTGGAGAGTTTGACGGCATCGACTTCTTCTTCGCTTTTACCCTCCAAAAGCGTCATCAGGGTAATGGTTTGGGCAAGCTCGATGATGTTTTTGCCGTCCTGCTCGCCTTTGCGTTCCAGCCAGCCGGTCAGGTCGGTAACGTTGCGCCATTTGATTTCGCCTGCTTTGCCTTCTTCGTTGGCCAACAAGTGGTTTTCGTAGTCGATTTCTTTGAGTAGGTTGTGGATAAGCTCGCCTGCTTCGCTGGTTTCGGCTTTGGCGCGGTAGTTTTCAATCATATCCATGAAGGCTTGCAGGTGTTGGCGGTTGGTATGGTTCAACAGGGCAAGCGCTTCTTCGGTTTGCGCGGCTTCATATAGGCTGCATTCGTGTTCGTGCGCGTAGGTGTTGAGCTTTCCCAGTGTGACGTCGCCGATGCCGCGTTTGGGCGTGGTTACGGCGCGTAGGAAGGCAGGATCATCATTGGGGTTGGCAAGCAGGCGCAAGTAGGACAAAACGTCTTTAATTTCAGCTTTGTCGAAAAAGCTTTGTCCGCCGGAAAGCTGGTAGGGAACGCGCGCGCTGCGCAAGGCTTCTTCAAAAATCCGCGCCTGATGGTTGCCACGGTATAACACGGCGAAATCGGCGTATTGGGTTTTGTCGCTGCCGACCAGCTTCTGCTTGACGATTTGACTGACAACCCAGTCGGCTTCGTGTTGCTCGTTTTGGCAGGCAACGACTTTGACAATTTCGCCTTCGCCGAACTGCGACCAAAGTTTTTTCGTGAACAGCTTGGGGTTGTTTTCAATAACTTTATTGGCGATTTTGAGAATGCGCGCGGTGGAGCGGTAGTTTTGTTCTAATTTGATGACCTTCATCTGCGGATAGTCTTCCTGCATTTTGCGCAGGTTTTCCATGTTTGCGCCGCGCCATGCGTAGATGGATTGGTCGTCGTCGCCGACGGCGGTAAACATGCCTTCCGCGCCGGTCAAGAGCTTCATCAGGGTAAATTGGCAGGTGTTGGTGTCTTGGCATTCGTCAATCAATAGATAACGCAGCCGCCGCTGCCATTTGTTGCGCACTTCGCTGTTTTGCTGCAACAGCACGGCGGGCAGGCGGATTAAGTCGTCGAAGTCCACCGCCTGATAGCTTTGCAGGGTTTCCTGATAGCTCGCATACACGCGCGCGATTTGTTCTTCCCAAGCATTGGAGGCAGTCTGAAGCACGTCTTCGGGCGTTTTCAAATCGTTTTTCCATAGGGAAATCTGATGCTGCGCTTTGAATAAGGCTTCTTTGCCCGTACCGCCCAAGAGCTCACCGATGATTTTGGCGCTGTCGGTAGAGTCGAGAATGGAAAAGTTTTTTTTGTAACCGATTTGATTGGCTTCTTCGCGCAGAATCTTCATGCCCAAAGAGTGGAAGGTGCAAATCGTCAGCCCGCGCGTTTGCGATTTGGGCAGCATTTTGGCGACGCGCTCCTGCATTTCCGTGGCGGCTTTGTTGGTGAAGGTAATCGCGGCGACGGTATGCGGCAGATAGCCGACATTGACAATCAAATGCTTGATTTTCTGCGTAATTACGCCGGTTTTACCGCTGCCTGCGCCAGCAAGGACGAGCAGGGGGCCGCCTAGATATTTGACCGCAGCTTGCTGTTGGGGGTTGAGTTTCATTGAAGGGGGAAGACGGGTAATGTGGGGAGCAATTATACAACAAGGCCGTCTGAAATTTTCAGACGGCCTTGGTCGTTTTTTAGAGTAAACCCTATGCAAAATATTTCAATTTGCCTTTGAAGTCTTCCAGCTTCTCATAGCCTTTTTGCGCCATGATGGCTTTTAATTCAAGGGAAACCCGTTCAAAAATGTCTACGCCTTGCTGGTGTAACGCCGTGCCGATCTGCACCATGCTTGCGCCGCACAAGATGTGTTCAAACGCATCACGACCGCTGTAAACGCCGCCCGTTCCGATGACCTGGATAGATGAATCCAATCTTTGATAGAACGCGTGGACATTGGCGAGCGCGGTCGGTTTGATGTATTGACCGCCTATACCGCCGAAGCCGTTTTTCGGGCGGATCACGACGGATTCGTCTTCGATATACATGCCGTTGCCGATGGAGTTGACACAATTGACGAATTTTAGGGGATAGCGGTTGAACACTTTTGCCGCTTGATCGAAATGGGCAATATCGAAATACGGCGGCAATTTGATGCCCAAGGGCTTGTCGAAGTAGGTAAAGGCATTATCCAAGATCATCTCGGTTGTTTCAAAGTCGTAGGCGATTTGCGGTTTGCCGGCGACGTTTGGGCAGGATAGGTTGAGTTCGGTAATGCCGTTAAACCCGCTGTTTTGCACCTTTTCCAACAGGATATGTGTTTCGCCGGGCGACAGGCCGACCAGTGATAGGAAAAATGTCCGTTCCGGCTGAGACTCTTGAAGGGTAAGCAGGTAATCTAGATAGTAATCAATGCCTTGATTCGGCAAGCCCATCGAATTGATGCTGCCGAGAGGGACGTCCCGATAACGCGGCTCGAGGTTGCCTTGACGCGGGGTAAGCGTTGCGGTCTTGGTAATGAAAGTGCCTGCCGAAGACTGTCTGACCGCTTCCAATTCCTCAACAGTCATACACGACACACCAGCGGCGTTCATCAGGCAGTTGTCAAGAGAAAAACCAGCGATTTGGGTTTTCAACGATACCATCTCCTGCTCCTTTTCTTCGAAAAATCAAATTGTTTACCGAGCGTAACACGAAGAGGCGGTACGATTTTTAACAAACATCAAATGACAAAGCATGTAGGCGGATGTTGTTTTCAATATTGAAAAAAAGCCGTCTGAAAAACTCAAACGGTCTTTCAGACGGCCTTTACTATATGGCATTAATTAGGAACAAATCTGTCGGTTGATTTGAATATTAGGTTTTAAAAATCAGGCCAACCATTCGGCCAAGGCTGCTTCAAAACGTTTCAAGCCTTCGGCCATGTCTTCATCGTTCAGCAGCAGGCTGGGGGCAAAGCGCACCACATTGGCGCCGGCAACCAGTACCATCAGGCCGTGTTTTAAAGCGGCGGCGGTGATTTCTGAAGCCTTGCCTTCGTATTTGTCCGCCAACACACAGCCGAGCAGCAAGCCCATGCCGCGGACTTCTTTAAATATGTCGGTCTTTTCACCCAATTCACGCAATGCCGTCTGAAGTTTTTGGCCTTGTTGGTCAACGTGTGCCAATGTTTCGGGCGCATTGATGATGTCAAACGCACGGCTACCGACCGCGCACGCCATTGGGTTGCCGCCGAAGGTCGAGCCATGTGTTCCGGGACCGAAGGTTGGGGCGATTTTATCGGTGGTCAGTATCGCGCCAATCGGGAAGCCGCTACCCAAGGCTTTGGCGGAGCTGAGAATATCGGGTGTTACGCCGTAATGCTCGTAGGCAAACAGTTTGCCCGTATGACCCATGCCGGTTTGTACTTCGTCCAAAATCAGCAAAGCACCATGTTTGTCGCATAAACGGCGTGCGGCTTGCAGATATTCTTGAGTGGCAGGCAGAATGCCGCTTTCACCTTGAATCGGCTCGATAATCACGGCGCAGGTTTTGTCGCTGACGGCTGCTTCCAATGCGGCAACATCATTGAAGGGAACGTGGGTAATGCCGGCCGGCAGCGGCGCGTAGTCTTTGCTGTATTTGGGCTGGCCGCCGACGGATACGGTAAACAGGGTGCGGCCGTGGAAGCTGTTGAGGCAGGAGATAATTTCGGTTTTGTGTTCGCCAAAATGATCGCGGCCGTATTTGCGCGCCAGTTTCAACGCGGCTTCATTGGCTTCTGCGCCGGAATTGCAGAAAAACACTTTGTCGGCAAAGGTGTTTTCGACCAGTTTTTTGGCCAATTCTTGCGCCGGTTGGGTGGTATAGATATTAGAAATGTGCCAGAGTTTTTGCGATTGTTCGGCCAAGGCTGCGACCAAATCGGGATGACAATGACCCAGCGCATTCACAGCAATACCGCCTGACAAGTCAATGTATTCTCGTCCTTCGGTATCCCAAACCCGGCTGCCGAGCGCGCGTTCCGGAATCATGGGGGCGAATGAGAAATTGGGTGTCAGGTAGTTTTGCATTTTCTTTTCCTTTTAATATTGTCAACAATTTTTTCAATTATGCGCCTATTGATTGAGAGATTCAATATGGCAATCAGGCCGTCTGAAAACTGGCTTTCAGACGGCCTGATGCTTATTTATGCTTGATTTCCCAGCATTGATGTATTTTTTTGTTGCGGAAATCGTCGGGAACGGACTGTTTGGAAATGTCTTTGACGGTGTATTGTTCCGCGACCGAATCGTCCAACACAAAACTGCGCAGGTTGTTGGAGAAATACAGAATGCCGTCTGAAGCGAGCAGGCTCATTGCGCCGTCAATCAGCTTTTTATGGTCACGCTGGATGTCGAGGATGTCGAGCATCTTTTTGCTGTTGGAAAAGCTGGGCGGGTCCATGACGATCAGGTCGAACTTTTTGCCTTCGTCTGAGGCATTTTGCAGGTATTGGAACACATCGGCGCGGACGATTTTGTGTTGTTCGGGGTCGATGCCGTTTAGTTCGAAATTGCGTTTTGCCCACTCGAGATAAGTGTTGGATAAATCGACGGTTTCGCTGGATACCGCGCCACCGGTTGCGGCATAGACGGTGAAGCTACCTGTGTAGGAAAACAGGTTGAGGAAGCGTTTGCCCGCTGCGGTTTCGCCGACTTTTTTGCGCGTGTTGCGGTGGTCGAGGAAAAGGCCGGTATCGAGGTATTTGTCGAGGTTGACCCAAAACTTGCGGCCGTTTTCAGTGATGACGAAATCGTCGCCGGTTTTGCCGGTTTTCTCGTATTGCTGCAAACCTTTTTGACGTTCGCGGCGTTTGAGGTGGATTTGTTCGGGCGCAAAACCGGTCACAAAACCAATAGCTTCCAATACATCGGCAAGCCATGCTTCGTATTCTTCGGGCTGCATCAGCCAGCCGGTATCGTATTCCTGAAGATGGATTTGGTCACCGTAAACATCGACGGCAAAGGGAAATTGGGGAATATCGCGGTCGTAAATGCGCCAGGCTTCGATATCGTTGCGTTTGGCCCATTTCATAAGATGTTTGATGTTTTTGCCCAAGCGGTTGGCAAAGGGGGTAATGTCGGTCATGGTTTCATACGGCCTGAATTAAGTATTGGGAAGGGGTTGGATTTTAACGCACTTGATGCCTTTTTGCTTGACTGTTATCCATAAAATCTATATTATCCGCCGTTCGCCTTTTGATACGAAGCCATCGTCATCCAACCTAAACCGCCGTTTCGGGCGCGTTTCTTTTATTGCTTGCATATTTGCAAAGCCTTTTCTGTGCAGGTTGTCGTCGATGTTAACCACAAGCAAGATGCTTGCGACAACCCTGTAACTTCACATTTCCCGTATCGTTACTTTCCTTTGCTTCAGGTCGTCTGAAATTGTTCAGGCGTGCGCGTTGTTGTCTCTTAGGATAGATATGTCTATTAAATTTGCCGATTTGAACCTTGATAAAAACATTTTGTCTGCCGTAAGCAGCGAGGGTTATGAAAGCCCGACCCCGATTCAGGCGCAAGCGATTCCGTTTGCTTTGGACGGCCGCGACATTATGGCTTCGGCACAAACCGGTTCAGGCAAAACCGCAGCCTTCCTGCTGCCGACTTTGCAAAAACTGACCAAGCGCAGCGAAAAACCAGGCAAAGGCCCGCGCGCTTTGGTATTGACCCCGACCCGCGAACTGGCGGCTCAGGTGGAAAAAAACGCGCTGGCGTATGCTAAAAATATGCGTTGGTTCCGTACTGTCAGCATTGTCGGCGGCGCATCTTTCGGCTACCAAACCCGTGCTTTGAGCAAACCGGTTGACCTGATTGTCGCTACTCCGGGCCGTCTGATGGATTTGATGCAGAGCGGTAAAGTTGACTTTGATCGTTTGGAAGTGCTGATTCTTGACGAAGCCGACCGTATGCTGGACATGGGCTTTATCGACGACATCGAAACCATCGTTGAAGCGACGCCTAGCGACCGTCAGACTTTGTTGTTCTCCGCCACTTGGGACGGCGCAGTAGGCAAACTGGCGCGCAAACTGACCAAAGACCCTGAAACCATCGAAGTTGAGCGTGTGGATGATCAAGGCAAAATCGAAGAGCAGTTGTTGTACTGTGACGATATGCGCCATAAAAACCGCCTGCTCGACCACATCTTGCGCGATGCCAATATCGACCAATGCGTGATTTTCACATCCACTAAGGCCATGACCGAAGTCATCGCGGATGAATTGTACGAAAAAGGTTTTGCCGCCAACTGCCTGCACGGCGATATGCCGCAAGGCTGGCGTAACCGCACGCTGATGGATTTGCGCAAAGGCCGCTGCAAAATTTTGGTTGCTACCGATGTAGCCGCACGCGGTATCGACGTACCGACCATTACCCACGTTATCAACTACGACTTGCCGAAACAGGCTGAAGACTACGTTCACCGCATCGGCCGTACCGGTCGCGCTGGCCGTACCGGTATTGCGATTACTTTTGCCGAAGTAAACGAATACGTCAAAGTACACAAAATCGAAAAATACATCGGCCGCAAATTGCCTGAGCTGACCATCGAAGGCATGGAGCCGACACGCAAACGCAAATCTGCCGGTGGCAAACCGAAAGGCAAAGGCGGCTGGGGCGATCGTAAATTCGGCGGTTGGCGTGGCGATAAGAAACCGGCTAAAGAAGGTTTCGGTGGTAAAGCTCGCGGCGAAGGCCATAAAAAAGACGGTTTCAAGAAAGACGGCTTTAAGAAAGACGGTTTCAAGAAGTCTGACGGTTTCAAAAAAGGCGGTGAAGGCTTTAAAGGTAAACGTAAGTCTAACGACGGCTTTGGCGGCAAACATAAAAAAGGTTGATTGCTTCAATCTTAAGGCTGTCTGAAATAAGACGAAAGGGCGTGTGAAGACACGCCCTTTTTTATGGTTTCAAGTTTTCGTATAGAAAAAAGCGCGGGATTGATCCCACGCTTTTTTCAGACGGCCTCTTACAAAGCGGCCAATACAGCATCGCCCATTTCGGAGCAGGAAACCAGTTTGGTACCTTCTTCATAAATGTCGCCGGTACGCAAGCCTTGTTGCAGTACTTTTTGTACGGCGTTTTCAACTTGTTGCGCGCGTGCTTCGTCGTTCAGGCTGTAACGCAGCAACATGGCAAGGGACAAAACGGTTGCCAGCGGATTGGCTTTGTTTTGACCGGCAATGTCAGGAGCAGAGCCGTGAGACGGTTCGTACAGGCCTTTGCTGTTTTCGTCTAAAGAAGCGGAAGGCAGCATACCGATGGAACCGGTCAGCATGGACGCTTCGTCGGAGAGGATGTCGCCGAAGATGTTGCCGGTGGCAATCACGTCAAATTGTTTGGGCGCGCGTACCAACTGCATGGCAGCGTTGTCGACGTACATATGGGAGAGCTCGACATCAGGGTATTCTTTGCCGATTTCTTCAAAGATTTCGCGCCACAGTTCGGTGGTTTCCAAAACGTTGGCTTTGCCTACGGAGCAGACTTTTTTGCTGCGTTTTTGGGCAGATTGGAAGGCAACGTGGGCAATACGGCGGATTTCGCTTTCGCTGTATTTCATGGTGTTGTAGCCTTCGCGTTCGCCGTTTTCCAAAACACGGATGCCGCGCGGTTCGCCAAAGTAAATATCGCCGGTGAGTTCGCGTACGATGAGGATGTTGAGGCCGGCGACGATTTCCGGTTTCAGAGTGGAAGCATTGGCCAGCTCTTTATACAAAATGGCAGGACGCAGGTTGGCAAACAGATTCAAGTCTTTACGGATGGCCAACAAGCCGCGTTCAGGGCGCAGCGGACGGTCGAGATTGTCGTATTGAGGAGAACCGACTGCACCAAGCAGGACCGCATCGGCTTTACGGCAAAGGTTTTGCGTGAATTCTGGATAAGGATGGCCGTATTCGTCATAGGCTTCGCCGCCCAAAGGCGCGTATTCGTAGCTGACATCCAAACCTTGTTCGATAAGTTTGTCGAGTACACGGACGGTTTCTGCAACGATTTCAGGGCCGATGCCGTCGCCGCGCAAGATAGCGATATGTTTGGTCATTTCGGGTTTCCTTATGGGAAGGTTTTAGGTAAAGGGCAGGCCGTCAGTTTTTCAGACGGCCTTAAATCAATTTGCTCTGAAAACGCTGATTGTACCATTATGGTACTGGTAAAGCTGGGTAGAAATCGCGTAGGCAGAGTCTTCAAATGCCTGCAGGGCAATATTCGCCATCGCCTGCAAAGCTTCTTCATCGGACGGGCTGCAAACGAGCAGGGCGTTGCGTGTCGGGACTGCAAAAACGGGGTTGGCCGGCAGCATAGGATCGTCTTTAAGTACTTCGTCCAAAAGCAAAATCAGGGAAGCATCATAGTCGTTATCCAAATGGATTTGAGCCAATGACCAACCTTCAGCATGATGAATTTGGACATGTCCATCCATCTGTTGGCGCAAATTATCCATGGCGGTACGATACAAGGCATCCTCATCTTCAATACCGGCCTCTTTCATATGCTCACGATTGAGCGTATGCATGGATTCTTCCGTATCCACCATACTAAAGCAACATGATATCGCCCGCAATCGGTTTGTATACCAGGTAATCGGCAGGTTCGGTTTCATCCGTATTTGTAATCAGTCTGGCGTTTTCCAGATAAATCGTATTTTTAATCGTTGGAAGAATTTGTTGTGCTGAAACACTGGCATCAGTATCTTGAATCTTATAGATAACCGCTAAATTGGCTGCAACAATCGCCTCCAACGCCTCGGGATTTTGCAGATAACTTGTGTAATGGTTGCTCAAATATGTGCTGAACGATGCTTCATCGTCTTCGGAAAACTGGACAATGGTGGGCGAAGACGCAATAGTTTCGCCCCAGTCGATTTTTGCTTCAAGATCCAATTCTTCTTGAATGCGACGGGCAAAGTATTCGACAAATTCCTGCCAAGTCATTAATTTAGGTTTGGAGCGGAACAACCTGCTGAAAAAAGACATATTGTGTCCTGAATAAGGGGATAAGGCCGTCTGAAATATTATAGACATTCGGTTTCAACACGGATTTTAAAAACAACTTTGCGTATGTTCGATCTGTCGCCGACCAATGGAGCATGCGCATCATTCGGGAAAAATAGCGCAAATTCGCCGGGCTCCAAGGTCAGCCAAGTTTCCGGCTCGCAGTCGAAAAACTCGATATCGCGCTTTTCGTTGTAGCCTAAACCGTTTTTCAGACGGCCTCTGTCTATCCAGCCATATGTTTCGCTGCCATCAATCGGCGTTTGTATATCAATATGTTTTAAGTGCGCTTCAGGCTGAGCTTCGCCTTTAGTCCTCATCGGCTCACTGCCGATAAAAATACGGATATTGGGATTCTCGCATGGCACTTGGCCGTCCGGCAGTTTGGCAAAATCTAGGGTCTGCAACAGATGGAAGGCCTCGGCAAAGTTGGGATGCAAGGCAGCGTAGCGGGTGGCATTATTTATGGTGTCGGTAATCATGGTGTGGTTAGGTAGAAATTAAACTTCAGGATGTGAAGAATACGTTTTAAGGACGCTTTATTGGGATTATGACAACAAGGCCGTTTGAAAGGGCTTTTTATGGAGTTGTGTTTTGCAGATTCAAAGTGGAAGCATAATGTTCAGCGATAGGAATACGCTTGCGGCTGACTTAGTTTATATCGCTGCCTTCTTCAGTCCATAAAAACGGAAAGAACGTGTAAACGCTGTCGCCATTCAAATCATGGATTTCTTCGCGCCAATTTTTCCAACGCAGGTTTTCGTAAAACAACTGTAAATCGCCGTTCAATGCCCAATTTAAGAAGTCGCCATAACCTTTACCGCAATCTTCCCATTCCAAGGTATCCGGTGGCAGGTAGAAAACATTACCTACTTTGCCATTTAATCCCCCGCCATTAATCGCAAAATAGCCTCCCGCAACATCATCGGCAAACAGATAATAGGGAGCAGGGCCTGCTGGCTCGGATTGTGTACGGCCTAGATTCCAACTTCCCAAACCACGAGGTAGCTTCGCGCTGCCGGAACCAAGTATCCGTAACCAGCCGTCATCGATAAGGATACCGCCGGTTTCATAAACGACAGCACCCATAAACGAACGTATCGTTACTTGGGTTTTGACAAGTTCTTCCTTTGCCTTTTCAAGCGTACGTGGCAGAACTTCAACGCTGTTTACCGCTTCTGTAAGCCACTCTTGAATCAATGACCATGCAGGGTCTTGGGTTCGAATTAATTCGTCGAATGATCTCATGGACTATCCCAAAACATTCAGTAAAGGCCGTCTGAAACACTTAAATTTTTCAGACGGCCTTTTGTATGTCAACCGTTAAACAGCCAAGGCTGGCTTTGGCGGCGTTTTTCTTCAAAGGCGTGAATTTCGTCAGCATGTTGCAGGGTCAGGCCGATTTCGTCCAAGCCGTTTAAGAGGCAGTGTTTGCGGTGTTCGGTAATGTCGAATGTGAATGTTTCGCCGCTAGGGGTGGTCAGGGTTTGCTCGGCAAGGTCGATGGAGAGCTGATAACCTTCGTTGGCTTCAACTTCTTTGAAAAGCTGGTCAACCTGTTCTTCTGTCAAAACGATAGGCAAAAGGCCGTTTTTGTAGCAGTTGTTGAAGAAGATGTCGGCGAAGCTGGGGGCGATGACGGCGCGGAAGCCGTAGTCGTCCAATGCCCAAGGGGCGTGTTCGCGTGAAGAGCCACAACCGAAGTTTTTACGCGTCAACAGGATTTGTGCGCCTTGATAGCGTGGTTGGTTCAGGGAGAAATCCGGATTTAACGGGCGTTTGCTGTTGTCCATGCCAGGTTCGCCGTGGTCGAGGTAACGCCATTCATCAAAGGCATTGGGGCCGAAGCCGCTGCGTTTGATTGATTTCAAAAATTGTTTGGGGATGATGGCATCGGTATCGACGTTGCTGCGGTCGAGCGGGGCAACGATGGCGGTAATTTTGGTAAAGGCTTTCATGTCAGGTTCTTATAGTAATAATGGGAAATTTTATGGCTATTCGGGTTAGCGTGTGCTGTGCAAACCGATTCGGTTGCCTTCTGTGTCTTCGATAAATGCTGCAAAGCCATTGGCAATGCGGAATTTCTCTTGTAACAGTTTGCCGCCTGCAGCAACGGCTTTTTCTGCTGTTTCGGCACAATCCGGGCAATTAAAGAAAATGGTTGTACCGCCGTGGCCGGGCTGGGCATTGCTGTCGTGCCAAATCATACCGGCCGTACCGTGTTGGGTGTAATCGGCTGGAAAAATGATGAAACGGAATCCGTTGCCGCCAACGTCTTGCAGAGGCTTGCCGAATACGGATTCGTAAAAGGCTTTGGCGCGATCCAAATCATGAGCGTGAATACCAAACCAGCTTGATGGATTGCTCATTGTTTCTTCCTTTGCTTGGAATCGTGAAAATGTCTGAAAAATTAATAATGAATAATGTATCAGGCCGTCTGAAACGGAGTTAGGAGCTTCAGACGGCCTGATTTACCGAATTATTCGGTAGCGGCTTCGATTTTTTCTCCAACATGGCTCATGCCGCGGCCTACTGCATTGCCGCCTTTTTTAACGGCTTCGCCAGTTTTGTCGGCAACGTGTTCTGCGGTTTCTTTGGTTTTGTCCCAATTGCGGCTGGTATCGTCTTTTGCGCCGGACCAAGTGCTGGAACAAGCTGACAGGATAAGGGCTGCGGCAGCCAATGCAAACAGTTTTTTCATACTAGATTCCTTTCAAGTTATCAATGATTAAGAAGGTTTTCGGACGTTTTGCGCAATATAATAAGAAAACTTGTTTGAGCAAGGTATTGTTTCAGTCGGCCTGATGAATAAAGGCCGTCTGAAAATATTTTAAGCCATAGTGCGGATATCGGTAAAGTGGCCGGTCACTGCGGCTGCGGCTGCCATGGCAGGGCTGACGAGGTGGGTGCGTCCGCCGTTGCCTTGACGGCCTTCAAAGTTCCGGTTGGAAGTAGAGGCGCAACGTTGTCCCGAGGTCAGGCGGTCGGCATTCATGGCGAGGCACATAGAGCAACCCGGCTCGCGCCATTCAAAACCGGCTTCGATAAATACTTCATGCAAGCCTTCTTTTTCGGCCTGTTCTTTAACCAAACCGGATCCGGGAACAATCAATACGCGTTGTACATTGTCCGCTTTTTTACGGCCTTTGGCGATGGCGGCGGCTTCGCGCAAGTCTTCGATACGGCTGTTGGTGCAAGAGCCGATAAAGACGATATCGACAGGGATTTCGTTTAATGGCGTACCGGCTTCCAAGCCCATGTATTCGAGGGCGCGTTCCATGCCGCTGCGTTTGACCGGATCGGTTTCTTCGGCAGGATTAGGCACTTTGCCGTTGATGTCCAAAACCATTTCAGGTGAGGTACCCCAAGTTACTTGAGGCTCGATGTCTTCGGCTTTGAAGTGGTATTCTTTATCGAATACGGCGCCTTCGTCAGACACCAGCGTACGCCAGTACTCAACGGCTTTGTCCCATGCTTCGCCTTTAGGTGCAAAAGGTTTGCCTTTTACATAGTCAATGGTGGTTTGGTCGACGGCAACCATGCCTGAACGTGCACCGGCTTCGATCGCCATATTGCACAGGGTCATGCGGCCTTCCATAGAAAGGCTGCGGATGGCTTCGCCGCCAAATTCAATGGCGTAGCCTGTACCGCCTGCCGTACCGATTTGGCCGATGATATAAAGTGCCACGTCTTTGGCAGTAACGCCGGGTTTCAGACGGCCTTCAACGGCAATCAGCATGGATTTGGATTTTTTCGCGGTAATGCACTGGGTCGCCATGGTGTGCTCGACTTCGGAAGTGCCGATACCGTGAGCCAATGCGCCGAATGCGCCGTGGGTAGAGGTGTGCGAGTCGCCGCAGACAACGGTCATGCCGGGCAGGGTAGCACCTTGTTCCGGGCCCATAACGTGCACGATGCCTTGGCCTTTATCCATAAACGGGAAGTAGGCGAGTGCGCCAAACTCTTTAATGTTTTTGTCCAAAGTATCGACTTGCAGTTTGGAAATCGGATCTTGGATACCTTTGTCCCAGTCGCCGGTCGGGGTGTTGTGGTCGGCTGTGGAGACCACGCTGTCGATACGCCAGAGTTTGCGGCCGGCCATTTTCAAGCCTTCAAATGCTTGCGGGCTGGTTACTTCATGAACCAGGTGGCGGTCGATGTAAAGCAGGACAGTACCATCTTCTTCTTCGCGGACGACGTGGCTGTTCCAAAGTTTATCGTAAAGGGTTTGTGCGCTCATGATGAGTATTCTTTGCTATTGTTAGGTATGAATGATGGTTTGCGTTTATGGGCGGATTTTAGGCTTTTTATAGGGGCTGTGCAATAGAAATTTGTCCAATTTTTAAAATTTGTTGCAAAGTTTCAAAAATCCTTATTAAAAATTAGACAAATTGTAGAATTGTTGACAAAAAGATGCATCTTATCTGAAAGAATACTTGTCGAAATGCACTAAAAAGTTCTATCATTCTCACTTAATATCCACACTTAACAAAGAGGTATAGAGAATGAAATTACCGGTAATGGCTGCCGAACATCTGTCGCAACTTCAGGCGTTTGAAGCGAAAATCTTGTGCAACCACGCCAAAATCGAAGCATGGTTCCGTTCGCAATGGAACGAACACCGTCCGCCATTTTATGGTTCGGTTGACATCCGTAATGCCGGTTACAAAATTTCATCTATCGATATGAACCTGTTTCCGGGCGGCTTCAATAATTTGAATCCCAACTTTATCCCGCTGGCGGCGGTTGCCGCACAAGATGCGGTACAGCGTGCCTGTGAGACGGCAAAATCCGTATTGATTATTCCTGAAAACCACACACGCAACACATTCTATCTGCAAAACGTTTACGCCCTCAGCGAGATTTTGCGTTCGGCAGGATATGAAGTGCGCTTGGGCAGCCTGAATCCTGAAGTGACTGAGCCAACTGAGTTTGAAACCGCGTTGGGCGATAAAATTTTGCTTGAGCCTTTATTGCGCACCCGCGAGCGTGTACATCTTGCAGACGGTTTCTCGCCTTGCGTTGTCCTGTTGAACAACGACTTGTCTGCGGGCATCCCTGAAATCCTTAAAAATATCAGCCAAACCGTTTTGCCTCCATTGCACGGCGGCTGGACGACTCGCCGTAAAACCGAACACTTCGGCGCATACAACCAAGTTGCTGCTGACTTTGCCAAGTTGATTGACATTGACGAATGGCAAATCAATCCTTATTTTGAAAAAATCAGTGGTTTGGATTTCCAAGAGCGTGAAGGCGAGGATGCGTTGGCAGGCGCAGTAGAGCGCGTATTGGCGAAAACTCAAGCCAAATACGACGAATTGGGTATTACCGACCAGCCTTTCGTTATTGTGAAAGCCGATGCAGGTACTTACGGTATGGGCGTAATGAGCGTTAAATCTGCGGATGAAGTGCGCGGATTGAACCGTAAAAACCGCAACAAAATGGCAAAAGTCAAAGAAGGTTTGGAAGTCAGCGAAGTCATTGTCCAAGAAGGTATTTATACCTACGAAACCATGAATGGCGCCGTGTGCGAACCTGTCGTTTATATGATGGACCGTTTCGTTATCGGCGGCTTCTTCCGTGTACACGAAGGCCGTGGTGCAGACGAAAACCTCAACGCCGGCGGTATGGTGTTTGTTCCGCTATCCAACAGCATCCCCACCGGCAGCGGTGACAATTCTCAAGAAGCCCCCGAAGCCTGCAAACGCGTATTTGAACAATGGGATTCACTCGGTATGCCGCGCTCTGAAAAAGACTGCGACGTCGACAACGAACACAACCGCCTCTATGTTTACGGCGTAATGGCGCGCCTGTCCTTGCTTGCCGCTGCATTGGAGCTGGAGAAAACTACGCCTAAAGCCTCTAAAGCCTAATAAAGCGTTGATCGATATTGTCAGGCCGTCTGAAAATCAGTTTTCAGACGGCCTTTTCTGTCTGTACAATTCATTCTAACTAAAAAACATGATTTATTTTTATGAGCAAACCAGCCAATCCAGTTGAAAAAACCGACACTCTGCAAGACCAAGCCATGCAGCGCAGCAATACCGACAATGCGCCGCGCTCTGCTATTCATCAAACCTTGTATTCCGCCGATACCTTTGTTCAGCATGATTATCTTGCTGGAAAAAACTTGCCCGATATTGTCCATCCGCAAGAAGGTCAAATCAACTGGCTGCATTTTGTCGGCATCAATGATGTTGCCTTGCTTAAACACGCGCTTGAGCCTTATGGTATCCATGAGCTGGTTATTGAGGATATTCTTAGCCGCAAGCAACGTCCGAAAATCGAAGACTACGGCAGCTATGTTTTTACTGCCGCACAGGTTTACCACTATACCTCCACAGGCAAGCTCCATTCTGACCAAGTGTATGTGATTATCGGCAAAGATTTTGTGTTGTCTTTCCAACAAAAACCGTTGGGCTTGTTCAGCCATCTCCGCCGGCAGATGCACGAAAATCCGCACAATATTTTGAACAAAAATACAGCGTTTCTTGCCTATTGCCTGCTTGACCGTATTGTGGACGACTATTTCATCGTTTTGGAATCGTACAACAACCGTGTCGAAGTAATAGACAAGTCCCTGTTTAAAAATGAAAACAGCGATATTCTCAGTAAGATTCACCGCCTCAAGCGTGATGCCGTCCGTCTGCGGCGCACGCTTTTGCCATTGCGCGATGTGTTCTATCAACTGGCCGTGCGCGGCGATTTTGCTATTTTCAAAGGCGAATCGACCGTCTATCTGCGCGACGTATACGACCACAATATGCAGCTTATCGAATCGCTTGATGCCTCGCGTGATATGGTGTTGAGCATGATGGACATTTATCTTTCCTTCCAATCCAACCGCATGAACCAGCAAATGCGCGTGTTGACGGTTATCACCATCATCTTTATGCCGCTGACCGTCATCACCGGTATCTACGGCATGAACTTCGACAATATGCCCGAGCTGCATTGGCATTACGGCTATTTCATGGTTTTGGGTGTGATGCTATGCATTATTATCGGACTGCTGATTTTCTTCTCACGTAGAAAATGGCTGTAAACAGGAAGGCAATGGGTTGAAACTCAACGATTAAAAACGGTAGAATGATTTGGCACACGTGCAGTCTGAAGTTTTTCAGACAATTAAAAAATAAATATCAAAAGGAGAAGAAACTATGAAACCGGAACGCCAACTACCTTCCCATGAGCTGATCATGTCCGAGCTGATGATGCCTTATACGGCAAACTTCAGCGGCAATGTTCACGGTGGCGATCTTCTGCGCCTGCTTGACCAAGTGGCATATTCCTGCGCCTGCCGTTACAGCGGTACCTATTGCGTTACTCTGTCTGTTGATAAAGTATTGTTTAAAGAACCCATTCATGTCGGCGAACTGGTAACCTTTTACGCCAGTATCAACTACACCGGCCGTACTTCTATGGAAGTCGGCATCCGTGTAGAGGCGCAAAACATCCACACCGGCGAAGTGCGTCATACCAACAGCTGCTACTTCACCATGGTTGCCGTTGAAGATGGTAAGCCGGTTCCTGTACCGCCTTTGGAAATCAATACTCCGCGCCAACGCTGCCGTTATGAAAGGGCTAAAAAACGCAAAGAGTTGAGTTTGCAGGCTGCAAACGAAGATTCTGGCTGCAACTAAATTCAATTTATTAAATAATGAAGGCCGTCTGAAATCATGTTTCAGACGGCCTTCACGCAAAAGCCATAAACTGCTTGTTTTGTGGTAGAATCAACAAGATTTTTGCCATACGAAATTACAGATAATCATGACCGACGCAACCATCCGCAACGACCATAAATTTGCACTTGAAACCCTGCCTGTCAGCCTTGAAGACGAAATGCGCAAGAGCTACCTCGATTACGCCATGAGCGTAATTGTGGGGCGAGCCCTGCCGGATGTCCGCGACGGTCTCAAACCGGTACACCGCCGCGTGTTGTACGCGATGCACGAGTTGAAAAACAACTGGAATTCCGCCTATAAAAAATCGGCGCGTATCGTCGGCGACGTTATCGGTAAATACCACCCACACGGCGATACAGCCGTTTACGACACCATCGTCCGCATGGCGCAAGACTTCTCCATGCGTTATGTGTTGATCGACGGTCAGGGCAACTTTGGTTCTGTCGACGGCTTGGCAGCAGCAGCCATGCGTTATACTGAAATCCGCATGGAAAAAATTTCCCATGAAATGCTGGCGGATATTGAAGAAGAAACCGTCAACTTCGGCCCCAACTATGACGGCAGCGAACATGAGCCGCTGGTATTGCCGACCCGTTTCCCTGCGCTGTTAGTCAATGGTTCGTCTGGTATTGCCGTCGGTATGGCAACCAATATTCCGCCACACAATTTGGGCGATACCATCAATGCCTGCCTGCGTTTGTTGGACGAGCCTGAAACTGAAATCGACGAGCTGATCAACATTATCCAAGCGCCCGATTTCCCAACAGGTGCGACTATTTACGGCTTAAGCGGCGTGCGCGAAGGCTATAAAACCGGTCGCGGCCGCGTGGTAATGCGCGGTAAAACCCATATCGAGCCTATCGGTAAAAACGGCGAACGCGAAGCCATCGTTATCGATGAAATCCCATATCAAGTAAACAAAGCCAAGCTGGTTGAGAAAATCGGCGAGTTGGTACGCGAAAAAACGTTGGAAGGCGTATCCGACCTGCGTGACGAATCCGACAAATCCGGTATGCGTGTCGTGATCGAATTGAAACGCAATGAAAATGCCGAAGTCGTTTTGAACCAACTCTACAAACTGACCCAGCTGCAAGACAGCTTCGGTATCAACATGGTGGCCTTGGTTGACGGCCAGCCGCGCTTGCTGAACCTGAAACAAATCCTGTCCGAATTCCTGCGCCACCGTCGCGAAGTCGTTACCCGTCGTACTTTATTCCGCCTGAAAAAAGCGCGTCATGAAGGCCATATTGCCGAAGGTAAAGCAGTTGCCTTGTCCAATATCGACGAAATCATCCGTCTGATCAAAGAATCTGCCAATGCGCCGGAAGCCAAAGAAAAACTGCTGTCCCGCCCATGGCGCAGCAGCTTGGTTGAAGACATGCTCAGCCGTACGGATTTGGATCTGCACATGATGCGCCCTGAAGGCTTGTCAGAGAATTTGGGCCTGCATAGCCAAGGCTATTACCTGAGCGAATTGCAAGCCGATGCCATTTTGCGCATGAGCTTGCGTAACCTGACCGGTCTCGATCAGGAAGAAATTGTCGGCGAATATAAAAACCTGATGAGCAAAATCATTGATTTCGTGGATATTCTTTCCAAACCTGAACGCGTTACCCAAATCATCCGCGAAGAATTGGCAGACATCAAAGCCAACTTCGGTGATGAGCGTCGCAGCGAAATTAATCCGTTTGGCGGCGATATTGCCGATGAAGACCTGATTCCGCAACGCGAAATGGTCGTTACCCTGACTCATGGCGGCTACATTAAAACCCAGCCGACTACTGATTATCAGGCGCAGCGTCGCGGCGGCCGCGGCAAACAGGCAGCGGCAACCAAAGACGAAGACTTCATCGAAACCCTGTTTGTTGCCAACACGCATGATTATTTGATGTGCTTCACCAATTTGGGCAAGTGCCATTGGATTAAAGTGTACAAACTGCCGGAAGGCGGCCGCAACAGTCGCGGTCGTCCGATTAATAACGTTATCCAATTGGAGGAAGGCGAAAAAGTCAGCGCCATCTTGGCCGTCCGCGAGTTTCCGGAAGACCAATATGTTTTCTTCGCCACTGCACAAGGCATGGTGAAAAAAGTCCAGCTCTCTGCGTTTAAAAACGTCCGCAGCCAAGGTATCAAAGCCATTGCGCTTAAAGAAGGCGATTACTTGGTCGGCGCAGCGCAAACCGGCGGTGCGGACGACATTATGTTGTTCTCCAACTTGGGCAAAGCCATCCGCTTTAACGAATATTGGGAAAAATCCGGTAACGATGAAGCAGAAGATGCCGATATCGAAATCGAAAACGAAGATTCAGACGGCCTGGATGATGAAAATGCCGAAAACGCATTGCCAAGCGGCAAACACGGTGTCCGTCCGTCCGGTCGCGGTAGTGGCGGTTTGCGCGGTATGCGCCTGCCGGCCGATGGCAAGATTGTCAGCCTGATTACCTTCGCCCCTGAAGCCGAGCAAAGCGATTTGCAAGTATTAACCGCAACCGCCAACGGCTATGGCAAACGCACCCCGATTGCCGATTACAGCCGTAAAAACAAAGGCGGCCAAGGCAATATCGCCATCAATACCGGCGAGCGCAACGGCGATTTGGTTGCCGCGACTTTGGTCAGCGAAACCGACGACCTGATGCTGATTACCAGCGGCGGCGTCCTGATTCGTACCAAAGTTGAGCAAATCCGCGAGACCGGCCGTGCTGCCGCAGGTGTCCGCCTGATTAATCTGGACGAAGGCGAAACCTTGGTCAGCTTGGAACGAGTGGCTGAAGAGGCTGAAGATGAAGCTGCTTTAGAAAGCGATGCAGCTGAAAACCAAGTGGTAGAAGCTGAAGATACTCCGTCTCAAGAATCTTAAACGTCAATGAAAAAGGCCGTCTGAAAAGTTTTCAGACGGCCTGCTTATTCCAAAAGAAAATCCCGTGAGTGCAACCGAACCGTTCGATTTACCTCTTTTTCTGAAAAATCTGCCCAATCTGCCGGGCGTGTACCGTTTTTTTGACGAAGACAACAATGTTTTGTATGTCGGCAAAGCGGTCAATCTCAAGCGGCGTGTTTCCAGTTATTTCCAAAAAAACGACCATTCGCCGCGCATCGCATTGATGGTAAAACAGGTTCACCATATCGAAACCACCATCACGCGTTCCGAAGCCGAAGCGCTGATTCTCGAAAACAACTTCATCAAAGCCTTGTCGCCGAAATACAATATCCTTTTTCGCGATGACAAAAGCTATCCTTATTTGATGCTCAGCGGCCATCAATATCCGCAAATGGCGTATTACCGTGGCACGCTGAAAAAGCCTAATCAATATTTCGGCCCGTATCCGAACAGCAACGCCGTGCGTGACAGCATTCAAGTGTTGCAAAAAGTCTTTATGCTGCGTACCTGCGAAGACAGCGTATTCGAGCACCGTGACCGTCCTTGTCTGCTTTACCAAATCAAACGCTGCACCGCGCCTTGTGTCGGTCATATCAGCGAAGAAGATTATCGCGACAGCGTGCGTGAAGCAGCGACTTTTCTCAATGGCAAAACCGACGAACTGACGCGTACCTTGCAACATAAAATGCAAACCGCCGCCGTCAATCTGCAATTTGAGGAAGCAGCCCGTTACCGCGATCAAATCCAAGCGCTCGGCATCATGCAGAGTAATCAGTTTATCGACAGTAAAAATCCGAACAATCCAAACGATATCGATTTGCTTGCGCTTGCCGTTTCAGACGGCCTTGTCTGCGTACACTGGGTCAGCATACGCGGCGGGCGGCACGTCGGCGACAAAAGCTTCTTCCCCGACACCAAAAACGACCCCGAACCAAACGGACAAGACTACGCCGAAGCCTTCGTCGCCCAACACTATCTGGGCAAAAGCAAACCCGACATCATCATCAGCAACTTCCTCGTCCCCGACGCATTGAAAGAAGCCTTAGAGGGCGAACACGGCAAACAAATGCAGTTCGTGACCAAAACCATAGGCGAACGCAAAGTCTGGCTGAAAATGGCGGAACAAAACGCACAAATGGCGATTGCCCAACGCCGCCTGCAACAAAGCAGCCAGCAACACCGTATTGATGAACTGGCAAAAATCCTCGGCATGGATTCAGACGGCCTCAACCGCCTTGAATGTTTCGATATCAGCCACACACAAGGCGAGGCTACTATTGCGTCCTGCGTTGTGTACGATGAGCAAAACATCCAGCCTTCGCAATACCGCCGCTACAACATCACAACCGCCAAGCCCGGCGATGACTACGCCGCCATGCGCGAAGTCCTGACGCGTCGTTACGGCAAAATGCAGGAAGCCGAAGCCAACGGTGAAAGCGTCAAATGGCCGGATGTCGTGTTGATTGACGGCGGCAAAGGGCAAATCAGCGTAGCCGTATCGGTATGGGAAGAACTCGGGCTGCACATTCCTTTAGTTGGTATCGCCAAAGGCCCCGAGCGCAAAGCCGGTATGGAAGAACTCATACTGCCATTTACCGGCGAAGTCTTCCGCCTGCCACCCAATAGCCCGGCTTTGCATTTATTGCAAACCGTACGCGATGAGTCGCACCGCTTTGCCATCACAGGCCACCGCAAAAAACGTGACAAAGCACGCGTTACTTCCTCACTGAGCGAAATCCCCGGTATCGGCAGCAAACGCCGCCAAGCATTGCTCACCCGATTCGGCGGTCTGCGCGGCGTGATTGCCGCCAGCCGCGAGGACTTGGAAAAAGTGGAAGGCATCAGCAAAGCATTGGCGGAAACCATTTACGAGCATCTGCACTGATTGGTTTGAACAGCAAAAAGGAACAATATGAAACCTGTCATCATCAAAAATATCGAGATCGGCAAAGGCCTGCCTAAAATTGCCGTGCCGCTGGTGGCCGCCAATACGCAGGAATTGGAGCAGGCTTTGCGCGTATTGAAAGAGACGGCTTTTGACATTATTGAATTTCGTGCGGATTTTTTCCAAACTGCGCTTGATGCTGATTTTATTGCCGAGCAATTAGGCATTGTCCGACAGGCTTTTCCTGACAAGCCCTTGCTGTTTACGTTTAGAAGGGCGCAAGAGGGTGGCAATACGCCTTGTTCTGACGACTATTATTTTGAATTATTGGAAAAAATCATCCGTTCCAAACAAGCCGATATTATCGACATCGAGCTTTTTACCGAGGAAAGCGGCGTAAAACAAACCATAGCTTTGGCGCATGAGTATCAAACTGCCGCCTTACTTTGTAATCACGATTTCCAAGCCACGCCGTCTTTGGCAGACATTACAGGTCGTCTGAAAACAATGGCCGGGTGGGGCGCGGATATCTGCAAAATTGCCGTGATGCCGCAATCGCCGCAAGATGTATTGACTTTATTGCAGGCAACGTATGAAGTTTCACAAAGTATAAACTGCCCGATTATTACTATGTCTATGAATAAAATCGGTGCAATCAGTCGTCTGGCCGGCTCGGCTTTCGGCTCGGTCGTAACCTTTGGTGCAGCAGGAAAAACGTCAGCTCCCGGTCAAATTGATGCCAATGAATTGAGGAAAATCTTGGCCATTTTAGGATAATTTAGTTATTAACATTTAAGTCCATTTGAAAAATATTTTTCAGATGGACTGATTTTTTATCATTTTTTTCTTTCAATTCTAAATAAAATAGGTAACAATAGGCTTCCTATTTTAATAACTAGAGGAGAAATAAAATGACTACTACTAAAGAAAACCTGGCGAATCCAGGTCCAGTAGGCCTGTGTGGCTTTGCATTGACAACTTGGTTGCTCAGTCTGATTAACGGCGGCTTTTTTACTGCTCAAGAGGGTGTCGGCTTAGTTTTGGGCATGGCTCTCGCCTTTGGTGGTATCGCCCAAGTTATTGCCGGTATGTTTGAGTTCAAGAAAGGCAATACGTTTGGCTTTACCGCTTTTATCAGCTATGGCGCCTTCTGGTGGACATGGGCTTTGTTTACCATCTTTTTCAAAGGTGAAACAGCTCCGGCATTTATCGGTTGGTATCTCTGCGCATGGGGTATGTTTTCGCTGATGATGTTTGTGGCCACCTTGACCAAGCCTAAAGTATTGAGCGGTATTTTCTTTTGCTTGACGCTGACTTTCTTTGCTTTAGGTATTGGCGACGGCATGGAAAATCATAGCATCGTCCATATCGGCGGTTGCTTAGGCTTGGTAACTGCACTTGGTGCGTTCTACTTGGCCGCCGCGGAAGTCATCAACGAATCTTTCGGCCGTACTGTTTTGCCGATTGGCGAGCGTAAATAAGCTTAACCATACAAAATGCCGTCTGAACGGTGGACATGAAATCAAGGATTTCAGCCACAATGTTCAGACGGCATTTTTATTTGTCTTCAAATAAATCGACATCAAATAAGTCCGGCTCTTTGATGCGCTCCCGACAATCGAGCTTGATGTCTTCAGTAACCCGGCAGCAGCACGGCAAAATTTCTCCGGGCGCGACAAAAGCGAGTGGAAAATTATCATAAGAGACTTTCCCATCCAAGATTTTAACCCGGCATGAACCGCAATAACCGCTGCGACATTGGTATTCAACCTCGTGTCCGGTGCGCTCCAAGCCCTCCAATAAGGTTTCGCCTTGTTGGAGTTGGAAGGTTTTGTCGTGTGTGCTAATGAGTGCCATGTGTGTTTTAGGGCATAGAGGCCGTCTGAACAATGTTTCAGACGGCCTTAAATATATAAATTCAAATAATCAAGCCTTTTTCCCACAAGGCCAAAACGACATGAAGCTGGCTGTTATATTTTTTTTCATTACCCACAATTTCGCGCCAGAAAACGGATTTTTTCTGATTTGCCCATTCGGGATCATTTTTTAAAAGGCTGACCGCTACAACGGCATATTCTCCGTTTTTGGAATGTTTGGTTTTGACTTTTTCCGGGTTGATTCCTTTAACCAACCCCGCACGACACAATCCCAAAAATACATTCTTTGGGCATCCTTTTTTTCTAATTGACTCCTTGATGGGAAATGATGCCGCAATCTCTGTCCAAGCTTGTTCCATATCTTCATATTTAGAATATGATTCAGCTGCTTTTACCGCAATGTCGCCATAAATCTTCATTTTTGGTTATACCTTGAGGATTGAAAAGAGATTTTCAGACGGCCGGTTACGCCCAAAGGCCGTCTGAAACGCGGTTTACAGCTCGAAATCGCCCAAATCGTCGGCATTAACTTCCGAATCAATCTGACCAATCAGGTAAGAGGAAATTTCTACTTCCTGCGGCGCAACCTGTACATTGTCAGAAGACAGCCACGCGTTAATCCAAGGAATCGGATTTTGGGTTGCACCTTCAAATCCGGCAGGAAGGCCAACCGCCTGCATACGCAGATTGGTAATGTATTCAACGTATTGAGCCAGAATTTCCTTGTTCAGGCCAATCATTGAGCCGTCTTTAAACAGATAGGCCGCCCATTCTTTTTCCTGCTCGGCCGCTTTTTTGAAGAGTTTGAAACATTCGTCCTGCAATTCATTCGCGATTTCCGCCATTTCAGGATCATCGGCACCGGCACGCATCAGGTTGAGCATATGCTGGGTGCTGGTCAGGTGCAGGGCTTCGTCACGGGCAATCAGCTTGATGATTTTGGCGTTGCCTTCCATCAACTCGCGTTCGGCAAAGGCGAACGAGCAGGCGAATGAAACGTAGAAGCGGATGGCTTCCAATACGTTGACGCACATCAGGCAGAGATAGAGTTTTTTCTTCAACTCACGCAAAGACACGGTCACGAGCTTGCCGCCGATATTGTGCGTGCCTTCGCCCAACAGATTGTAATATTGAGTGTATTCAATCAAATCATCGTAATAGCAGGCAATGTCTTCAGCACGGGCGATGATGTATTTGTTTTGCACAATATCATCGAACACGACTGACGGTTCATTCACGATATTGCGGATGATATGAGTGTAGCTGCGCGAGTGGATGGTTTCGCTGAAGCTCCACGTTTCAATCCAAGTTTCCAGCTCGGGAATCGACACCAAAGGCAAGAAAGCAACGTTCGGGCTGCGGCCTTGGATCGAATCGAGCAGGGTTTGGTATTTCAGATTGCTGATGAAAATATGTTTTTCGTGTTCGGGCAGATTGGCGTAGTCGATACGGTCGCGCGACACGTCGATTTCTTCGGGACGCCAGAAGAAAGACAATTGTTTTTCAATCAGTTTTTCAAATACTTCGTATTTCTGCTGGTCATAACGGGCGACATTTACCGGCTGACCAAAAAACATCGGCTCTTTCAGCGCATCGTTTTTGGTTTTGGAAAAGGTGCTGTATGACATGACTAGGTGTTCGCAGGACATGGGTTTTTCTCAGGTTTATTTAAATTTAGGAATTTGGATTTCAGACGACCTTTTAGATTAATCAAGGATCGTCTAAAAAACTAGCATAGATCTAGGGCTATTATTTCAAAGTTTATTCATATCAATATCGAATCCTGCCGCTTTTAACTCTTTGGCAATTTTGTATTTCCATTGGTCAATATCATTTGCTGGTATATAACCTACACCTTGAATATCTGATGGAAATTCAACATCATCACTGACTAAGCAACAAACTCTTTCTCTCCCTAACTTAGCCATCAAATAGCCATGTTCAAGCACTACATTTTGTCTGGCGCGGGGTTTAAGCTTTCCCTCTTCTGACTTCAGACGACCTTCGTCGCATGGCGTATAAAGAACAATACCAAAACCTACATCTGTACATTCTTCAATTTTTTCAATAATTGTTTTTCCATTATTGGCTTGCTCTTGCAAAATAATCGGTTCTAGCCCTAATGCTCTTAGTACATTCTCTACTTGCGTGCGGAGAAGAGTATCCCGACCATGAACAATGAAAACTTTATGATTGGAATAAATGGGTATCTCTTTTTTTAATTCCGAAACAGCAGTATCCAATGAGTTTTGAGCTTCTTCCAAAATTTCATCAGTTATATCTTTTGTATATTGTTCGTCTCTTGATACTATTTCTCTTGAATATCTAAAGGAAGAATATACGCGGAGACTTTTCTGTTTTCTATCCAACTCATCTTGTTTAACTTTTCTAATTGTTTCAGTGTTTAATTCAGATTGCGTTACAACAAATCGACAAGCATTATCTATCAAATAACCATATACTCTTAATGGTTGCCCTTTTAGATGCCGAACTGCAAACTTCTCCAATACTTTTTCTTTATCATCTATATCAAGCTGATGATATTGTCTATTATTGCCATTTTTATCTTTTTCATTGGTTTCTACTAATACATGATAAAACATCATTTTTCCCTTTAGCATTATTCTCTCAATATTTTTCAGACGACCTTTTAAACGCTAAAAGTCGTCTGAAAATCCCCCTTATCAAATCTTACAAGCCCCGCCCGCGCAGCTGTCATCTTGAATATCGGCCTGCGTATCGTCCGCTCCGTCGCGGGTGTTATGGTAGTACAGGGTTTTGACGCCGTATTTATAGGCGGTCAGCAGGTCTTTGAGCATTTGTTTCATGGAAACTTTGCTGCCTTCAAATTTGTTCGGGTCGTAGGCGGTATTGGCGGAAATCGATTGATCGACGAATTTTTGCATTACGCCGACGAGTTTCAGGTAGCCTTCGTTGCCGGGAAGCTGCCACAGGGTTTCGTAGGCATCTTTCAGGGTTTCAAATTCCGGTACGACTTGTTTCAAAATACCGTCTTTTGATGCTTTAACGCTGACCAGGCCACGTGGGGGCTCGATGCCGTTGGTGGCGTTGGCAATTTGCGAGCTGGTTTCAGACGGCATGAGTGCGGTCAGGGTTGAGTTGCGCAGACCGTATTTGACGATGTCGGCGCGCAGGCTTTCCCAGTCGTAGTGCAAAGGCTCGTTGCACACGGCATCCAAGTCTTTTTTGTAGGTGTCGATAGGCAGTTTGCCTTGCGAATAAACGGTTTGATTGAACAGCGGGCATGCGCCGTATTCTTTGGCAAGGTTTACCGATGCTTTGAGCAGGTAATACTGCATGGCTTCAAAGGTGCGGTGGGTCAGGCCGAGGGCTGAGTCGTCGCTGTAACGTACGCCGTTTTTCGCCAGATAGTAGGCGTAGTTGATGACGCCGATACCGAGTGTGCGGCGGTTCATGGTTGCGGTGCGAGCGGCTGCAACCGGATAGTCTTGATAATCCAACAGGGCATCAAGTGCACGTACGGTCAAATCGGCAAGCTCTTCCAGTTCGTCCAAGTTGTTCAATGCGCCCAAGTTGAAAGCGGACAGGGTACACAAGGCAATTTCGCCTTCAGCGTCGTTGATGTTGTCCAGCGGTTTGGTCGGCAGGGCGATTTCCATGCACAAGTTGGACTGATGAACAGGCGCAACGCGCGGATCAAACGGACTGTGCGTGTTGCAGTGGTCAACGTTTTGGATGTAGATACGACCGGTACCGGCGCGCTCCTGCATCAGGGTGGAGAACAATTCTGTTGCCGGCAAAGTGCGTTTGCGGATGTTTGGATCTTGCTCGTATTGAGTGTAGAGGCGTTCAAACTCGTCTTGGTCGGCGAAGAAGGCATCATACAAACCCGGAACTTCATTCGGCGAGAACAGGGTAATGTTGCCGCCTTTAATCAAGCGGGTGTACAGCAGGCGGTTGATTTGTACGCCGTAGTCCAGTTGGCGGATACGGTTGTCTTCTACGCCGCGGTTGTTTTTCAATACCAACAGGCTTTCGGCTTCAATGTGCCACAATGGGTAGAACAAGGTTGCCGCGCCGCCGCGTACGCCACCTTGCGAGCAGGACTTAACCGCCGCTTGGAACATTTTGAAGAATGGGATACAGCCGGTGTGTTGTGCTTCGCCACCGCGGATTTCACTGCCCAAGCCACGGATACGGCCGGCGTTGATGCCGATGCCTGCGCGTTGGGAAACGTATTTCACAATTGCGCTGGTGGTAGCATTGATGGAGTCGAGGCTGTCGTCACATTCAATCAATACGCAGCTTGAGAATTGACGGGTAGGCGTACGCACGCCGCTCATGATAGGTGTAGGCAGCGATACTTTGAATGTAGAAACGGCATCGTAAAAGCGTTTGACGTAATCCAAACGGGTCTCTTTCGGATATTTGCTGAAGAGACACATGGCCACCAAAATGTATAAGAACTGCGGCGTTTCATAAATTTGGCGGGTAACGCGGTTTTGAACCAGATATTTGCCTTCCAGCTGTTTTACGGCAGCATAAGAGAAGGTCATATCGCGGCTGTGGTCGATATAGGCATTCAGCTCGTCGAATTCTTCGCGGCTGTAATCTGCGATGATGTGGCGGTCGTATTTGCCAGCTTCGGTCAGTTTTTTAACGTGATCGTAGAGGTGAGGCGGTTCGAATTCGCCATAAGCGATTTTGCGCAGATGGAAAATGGCGAGGCGGGCGGCCAAATATTGATAATCGGGCGTATCTTGTGAGATCAGGTCGGCCGCGGCCTTGATGATGGTCTCATGGATATCGTCGGTACGGATACCGTTGTAAAACTGAATATGTGATTTGAGCTCGACTTGCGATACGGAGACGTTTTGTAAGCCTTCCGCCGCCCAAGTAACAACGCGGTGGATTTTGTCTAAATTGATATCTTCCAAGCGTCCGTCGCGTTTGGTTACTTTAATATTCGTTGCTGCATTCATTGTTCAGTCTCCCCATTAAAAAACACAAGATACGGTATGTGATTGCTTTGAACGGCACAATATAATGTATTTTTCTTTGTTTAACTAGACTTGACAATGCGCTTTTTTCGGAGTGTGGATTAGGGAATAGGAGGCCTAAACTAGATTTCATGTGGCTTTGTGGCGATTTGGCATTATTTTGTATTTGCATCACATTTGGTTAAACATCAGCTAGAGGCTTATGAAATAAAGAAATTTATATTCGGCTTCTGTCTAAATAGAAGGTGTGTTAAATTTTGCAAAGCAAGTAGTATGATGTAGTAATTAACCACATTTTTGTCATGTAAAAAATGGGCGTTTTGCCGGTGCCCTGGCGAAACATATAATGGAAAAACTATTTAGGAGGCGAATCATGTTAATGTTGAAAAATTTAGGTTCCGCACTGGCAGCGGTTGCCGTATTGAGCTTGGGTGCTTATTCTGCCGAAGCGGCGGCTAAACCACATGGTCATCATGTGAGCAAACACCAGCATGCGAAGAAAAACAAATTGCATCCTGCTTGCAAGCAATACCTTGAGCGCCGTGCCGCTTGGTATCGTTACAAAGGCAATAAGGCCGAGTTGAGGGAAAACCGAAAAGCGGCAAAAGCGTTCCGCGGTTTGCCTTATGCCGAACAAAAAATTCAATGCCAAGCCGCTTATCAGGCATTTGATGATTTTGATCACGGCAAATTCCGCCGCCGTTAATCGTCTGATTTAAACAAAGGCCGTCTGAATGTTTCAGACGGCCTTTGATATTTATTTCTCAACAATGATTTTGTTTTCGGCTTGAGGCTCGTATTGGGTGGATTCATCACCGTAATACAATACGCCCAGCTTGATGGGGATGCGGCCTTGCGATTTGCGGTGGGCATTGGAATCGCGCAGGGAGTAGGCGCAACCGCAGTATTCTTGTTGGTAGAAATGCTCGCGCTTACTGATTTCAATCATGCGTGCGCTGCCACCGCCTTTGCGCCAGTTGAAATCCCAATAAACCAAGTCATCATACGGCTCGGCGGCGCGATGGCCGCAGCCGTTGATCTGTTTCATGTCTTTCCAGCGTGAAATGCCCAGTGAGCTGGTGAAAACATGGAAGCCGTTTTCATGGGCATATTGAGCTGCTTTTTCAAAACGCATGTCGAAACACATGGTGCAGCGGATACCGCGTTCGGGTTCAAATTCCATGCCTTTGGCTTTGGCAAACCATTCTTTGCGGTCGTTTTCGTAGTCGTCGTCTTTATCGACAAAGGGGATGCCGAATTTGTCCGCAAAGCGCATGTTTTCTTCTTTGCGCAACATATATTCTTTGTGCGGATGGATATTGGGGTTGTAAAAATAAATGGTGTAGTCGATGCCGCTGGCAAGCATGGCTTCCATCACTTCGCCGGAACATGGGGCGCAGCAGGAATGCAGCAGGACTTTTTTATGGCCGCCCGGCGGAACGAGGATGGGGCGGTCAATATCGGTAACGAGGGGAGTATTTAATTCGGTCATGGTCGGATTCTATTTATTGTTAAGTGTTTCAGACGGCCTTGGTTATGGGGGCCGTCTGAAATATAAAATGAAGCATATATTTTAACAGAGCTACACTTTATGGAACAGTTTGCTACTGCTTTTTCTTTTCGTTCAATGGCTTGAACTCTTGCGCATCCGGAGGCGGGGCTGCGAAGATGGCGTCTGGATTGGGGTGTGCCGCAAATTCTGCCAGCAGGTTGCGATAGTCCAGCGACTGCTTCATCAGTTCGGCAGCGGCGGTACGCAGATTGTCCACGTCTTCCGGCGGCAGATAGAAACTGGTCGGAATATTCAATACCTTGTCCCTCAGCTGAGATGGCGGAAGGTCTTTTTTTGCTGTCGTCTGCATCTTCGATTTTGATCGGCGGTGTGTAGTTGCAGCGTCCGCCGTTGTTGTTTAGGGTAATCGGTGCAAATACCATAGGCACGGAGCTTGAAGCTGCGACGGCGCGGGCAAGTCGCAAGTCGCCCAAGTCGATACACATCGGGTCGAAATATTCTTGCGTGAAATTAAAACGCTCGCCTATGCCCATATCGGTGGCGGAAATGATGGCAAACGGGCCTTTGCGGTTCATTTCCAAATCGCGGAAAGTGGTTTTGCCGAAAAGGTAGTTTTCAAACTGCTCCTGTAACAGATCGCCGCGTCCGTATTCAGGCGAGGCCAGTCGGGGCAGGTTGGACATGGAAAAGGCTTGTTTGACAACTTGGCGTTGGAAGTTTTGGTGTAGGAAATGTTTATAAAACAGCGGAATGGTTTCTTCGCCCTTGAGTGCAAAGTACGCAGCCAAAACCGAGCCGCCGGATACGCCGACCACCACATCGACATTCGACATCAAAGATTGTTTTTTGCCGCCTATGGTAATCTGCTGCTTATGAAGCTGCTCCAACACGCCATAACCCAAGGCCGCCGCACGCGTACCGCCACCGGAGAACATCAATACAATAAGCGTATCGTCTTCGTTGTTACGCTGAAGCTGGCTGGTTTCAAAGCGGTAGCCGCGTTGCAGGTCGACCGTATCAATGCCGGCAAGAGGCTGATATTTCACCAGCGAGCAGGCGGATAATAGGGCTGCGGAGAGCAGGGAAAGGGCGGATTTAAAAGGGAATTTCGGCATAAACACAGGAAGGTCGGTTGTTCATTCAAAACGGATTATAAAGGTTTTCAGACGGCCTTTATAGAAGGTGGATATTCAGACGGCCTTTTTGCATCGATTTTCCGTTATAATCGACACAATCTTTATCTTTCCAAACCCTTATGGCGCAACCAAACCGCATCAACCACGAACCTATCTTTCTGCTTGCTTCCGCCCCGTGGCGTGAGAGTAGCTTGTGGGTGGAAGCTTTCAGCCGCCGTTATGGGCGGGTGGCTTTGTTGGCAAGAAGCGCGCGTAAACGGCAGAGCGAATTGCGCGGTGTGTTGGTGCCGTTTGTGCCGGTGAGTGCGTCTTGGTATGGTTCGCAAGAGTTGAAGACCCTGCATCGCGCCGAATGGATAGGCGGTTGGCCGCAGCCGCAGGGCAGGGCTTTGTTCAGCGGATTGTATGTGAACGAGTTGATGCTAAAGTTGACCGTCCGCGAAGACCCGTTGCCCGAGCTTTACGATGTTTTGGCGGAAACCATGAAGACCATTTGCTGCGAGGCCAACCACATTGCCGCTTTGCGCCGTTTTGAATGGACGCTGCTGACACGCTTGGGATTTGCCCCCGATTTATTCCATGACGGCAACGGCAATGAAATCAACGGCGAAGAAACGTATTGGCTCACGCCGGAAGAGGCTGTGGTTCCCTTGGAAGAGGCCGACCGTTTTCACGCGCTCAATAAAGGCGTTGCCGTATCGGGTGCGACGTTAATTGATTTGAGGGAAGGCAGCTTCATTCATCAGGAAAGTCTGGGGCAGGCTTTGAAAGTAACGCGGCTTTTGATTGACAACCTTCTGCCCGAGGGCATCAAGTCTCGGCAGGTTTTGCAGCAGTTGCAGCAGTTTGGCTTGGGCAGTTGAATTTTTTCAGACGGCCTTTGATAGGTAAAGGCTCAGGCCGTCTGAAACCTTAATGAAAGGACATTATTATGTTGTTAGGCGTAAACATTGACCATATTGCCACCGTCCGCAATGCGCGCGGTACGATTTATCCCAGCCCTGTCGAAGCGGCGCTGATTGCGGAAACCCACGGCGCAGATTTGATTACCATGCACTTGCGTGAAGACCGCCGCCATATTAAAGATGCGGACGTGTTTGCCGTTAAAAACGCCATCCGCACGCGCCTGAATTTGGAAATGGCGCTGACGGAAGAAATGCTGGAAAACGCGCTCAACGTCATGCCGGAAGATGTGTGCCTTGTGCCTGAAAAACGTCAAGAAGTGACCACTGAAGGCGGTTTGGACGTATTGGCGCAACAGGATAAAGTGGCCGAGTTCACCAAAATCCTGACCGACGCAGGCATCCGCGTGTCCTTGTTTATCGATGCCGATAACGCGCAAATCCAAGCCGCTTATGATGTCGGCGCGCCCGTTATCGAATTGCACACCGGCGCATATGCCGATGCACACAGCCACGCCGAGCAAATGAAACAATTCGAGCGCATTCAAAACGGCGCGCATTACGCCAGCGATTTGGGTTTGGTCGTCAACGCCG
Organism: Neisseria sp. P0016.S008; assembly: GCF_051957775.1. Lineage (NCBI taxonomy): Bacteria > Pseudomonadati > Pseudomonadota > Betaproteobacteria > Neisseriales > Neisseriaceae > Neisseria > Neisseria sp. P0016.S008. The sequence goes on along the minus strand of NZ_JBQCWB010000001.1, from coordinate 20,345 downwards.
GACACGGCCTGACCATTCACAACGTTACGCCGATCGCTCAAATTCTCGCCATCCGCGAACTGAACATCGGACATTCGCTGATTTCCCAAGCACTCTTCCTCGGTCTGCCTGAAGCTGTCCGCCAAATGAAGGAAGTCATGTTCAGAGCCAGAATGCTGCCTTAACGGCATCAGTTATACAGGCTAAAGCGGGTTTGCTTTGGCCTATATCCACACTTTCAGACGGCCTGACTATTTAAACAAGGAGCAGACCCATGATTTACGGAATCGGTACAGACATTGTTTCCCTCAAACGCATTATCCGCCTGAACAAAAAATTCGGACTGGCATTTGCGCAACGCATTCTCAGCCCGGAAGAGCTGTTGGAATTTCCGCAGGCAGGCAAACCGGTCAATTATCTTGCCAAACGCTTTGCCGCCAAAGAGGCTTTTGCCAAAGCCGTCGGTACGGGCATACGCGGCGTGGTGTCTTTCCGCAATATCGGTGTCGGACATGATGCATTGGGTAAACCTGAGTTGTTTTTTGCACCAGCTTTGACCAAATGGCTGGAAGAGCAGGGTATCCGAAGCTGCCATCTCAGTATGAGCGATGAAGAGGATACCGTTATGGCTTTTGTCATTGCGGAAAAATAAGGCCGGATTTAAGTATTCTGAAATAGAAAATCCTTTTCAGACGGCCTGAAGGGTTAGGTATTTGTTGAAGGTCGGGCGTATAGGCCCGACATCGTTTTTTTACGCATAAATCGGCAGGTGTCGCCGCCTGCCGCATATAAGAATAATCTCATGATGACTGAAGACACACGTCCCTTGGTGCAAGTGGTTGCCGGGATTTTGCTCGACCCAAACGGCCGCTACCTGCTCAGTTCCCGCCCTGAGGGTAAACCGTATGCCGGCTATTGGGAATTTGCCGGCGGCAAGGTGGAAGCCGGCGAAAGCGATTTTCAAGCCTTGCAACGCGAGTTTGAAGAAGAACTCGGCATCCGTATCCTTGCCGCTACGCCGTGGCTGACCAAAGTCCATTCCTACGAACACGCACATGTTCGCCTGCATTTTTTATGGGTGGAAGCCGACCAATGGACGGGCGAAATCCAATCTAGGGAAGGGCAGAAATGGGCATGGCAAAAGGCAGGGGATTTTACCGTTACGCCGATGTTGCCTGCCAATAGCGCATTGTTACGCTCCCTCTCCATTCCGCGCCAGCTTCAAGGCCGTCTGAAAAGCGGCTTGAGCGGTCAAAACAGCATGGGCGAATATCATGTTGTACCATATCTGTCGGCTCAGCATCAAACCGCATCGGCGGTATTGCTGGATTTTGCCGATTGGCAACAAGGCAAGCCGATAGAAGCACCCAGCGTGTGGCCAATCATTGAAAACGCCGAACAATGGCAGCAGGTGCAAAATGCCGATGCCGTCGTATGGAAAGTGGCGAATGAAGCGGCAGCCAAGCAAGTTGTCGATATTTTGGCGCAAGGCGTGGCTATGCCGCTGATTGCGGCAGCTCCGGAAAGTATGGTTTCCATTTATCGTGAACAGTGGCAGAGCATGGGTGTGCATGCCGTTTTGACCGATAATGATATTGAGGCCGTCTGAAATGAGTAAAAATCAAAAACTACTGATTGCCGCTGTTTTACTGATTGTGTTTGCGGCGGCCAAACTGCTGCTCCTGGATTGGTGGCAGCGGCAACAGTCAAAAGCGAATGTAGTCGAATGTAGTCTGACACAAGGCTGCGTCCTGCCTGACGGTTCAAAAGTGCGTGCGACCTCCATCAATACACGCGAGCCTTTTGATATTGTGGTGGAAAATGTGCCGAAGAATACGGGCGCGGTCAGTATCAGTTTCAGTATGAAAAACATGGACATGGGCTTCAACCGCTACAATCTGACGCAACAATCGCCGCAAAGTTGGCAGGCTGCGCAAGTCCGCTTGCCGTTTTGCATCGAAGGCCGCCATGATTACACTGCCGACATTACCATTGGCAAACAGACTTTTCAGACAGCATTTAGTGCAGAGTAGTCATCAGGTAAGGGCCGTCTGAAAAATTAAAGGCAAAAATTTTAAGTTTTTCAGACGGCATATTTAAAAGTTCCCTATAAATGAATCAATTATAAATTATTTTTAGATAGATTGTTTACAATTATTCTGACTATCAGCCAAAAGTACAAAACGGACAGAAGCTAGGCCACATAAGGGTTTGATGTGGTACAGCCTGTCCGTTTTTTACATTTGTTGCAAAAAAATCGTTTATTAATAACTGAATTTTTTATAATTTTTTTGAAAAAAGTGTTTGACAAGACCGGTTTTATTTTTTAAATTTGTTTCCATAAATAAAAACTACATCGCACTACAAAGGAACATCATCATGAATCTGTATCAAACCACTCTCTCTTGTTATAGATTTTCTCCCATCTCTGCCGCTCCCGTCGCCGCCAGCTTATTGGCAGTCCCGACGGTCTGAAGGCTCTCAACCCGAATCCAGTTTCCGCATTCCTACAAACTTTTCGGGTTTTAAAATATCTGTATCCCCAATAGCCATTCATATATTGATTAATAAAAATTAAAAAACGTATACCTCCGCTTCAGCCTTATTGTATTTATTGGTTTTGATAACTATTTGTATTTATTGATTTTAAATTTTTTAGATGGTTGATGATTGACATTTTACAGGCCGTCTGAAAACAGTTTTTAAAACGATTGTTTCTTTTTAAACGGTTCGTTTCAAGTTGTGAAAAAAACGAGCCGTCCGATTCATACTGAAAAAAAGTCTATAAAGGAGAAATATGATGAGTCAACACTCTGCCGGAGCGCGTTTCCGCCAAGCAGTGAAAGAATCAAATCCTCTTGCCGTGGTCGGTTGCGTCAATGCTTACTTTGCACGATTGGCTACCCAAAGCGGTTTCAAAGCAATCTATCTGTCTGGCGGCGGCGTGGCAGCCTGCTCTTGCGGTATCCCTGATTTGGGCATTACCACAATGGAAGATGTGCTGATCGACGCGCGACGCATTACGGACAACGTGGATACGCCTTTGCTGGTGGACATCGATGTGGGTTGGGGCGGTGCATTCAATATTGCCCGTACCATTCGCAACTTTGAACGCGCTGGTGTTGCAGCGGTTCACATCGAAGATCAGGTAGCGCAAAAACGCTGCGGCCACCGTCCGAACAAAGCCATCGTTTCTAAAGATGAAATGGTCGACCGTATCAAAGCCGCCGTAGATGCCCGCGTTGATGAGAACTTCGTGATTATGGCGCGTACCGATGCGCTGGCGGTGGAAGGTTTGGATGCCGCTATCGAACGCGCTCAGGCTTGCGTGGAAGCCGGTGCAGACATGATTTTCCCTGAAGCCATGACCGATTTGAAAATGTACCGCCAATTTGCAGATGCAGTGAAAGTACCTGTATTGGCCAACATTACCGAGTTTGGTTCAACTCCGCTTTATACCCAAAGCGAGCTGGCTGAAAACGGCGTGTCGCTGGTTCTGTATCCGCTGTCATCGTTCCGTGCAGCAAGTAAAGCCGCTCTGAATGTTTATGAAGCGATTATGCGTGATGGCACTCAGGCCGCAGTGGTTGACACTATGCAAACCCGTGCCGAGCTATACGAGCATCTGAACTATCATGCCTTCGAGCAAAAACTGGATAAATTGTTTCAAAAATAAGTAACCGCTTTCAGACGGCCTTTCAACAAATCCGCATCGGTCGTCTGAAAAAATAAAACCCATAAAATACAAAGGAGAAATACCATGACTGAAACTACTCAAACCCCGACTTTCAAACCTAAAAAATCCGTTGCGCTTTCTGGTGTTGCGGCCGGCAATACCGAATTGTGTACCGTTGGCCGTACCGGCAACGATTTGAGCTATCGCGGTTACGACATTCTGGACTTGGCACAAAAATGCGAGTTTGAAGAAGTCGCCTACCTGCTGATTCACGGCCATCTGCCCAACAAATTTGAGCTGGCCGCTTATAAAACCAAGCTCAAATCCATGCGCGGCCTGCCTATCCGTGTGATCAAAGTTTTGGAAAGTCTGCCCGCACATACCCATCCGATGGACGTGATGCGTACCGGCGTATCCATGCTGGGCTGCGTTCATCCTGAACGTGAAAGCCATCCGGAAAGCGAAGCGCGCGACATCGCCGACAAACTGATCGCCTGCCTCGGCAGCCTCCTGCTGTACTGGTATCAATATTCGCACAACGGCAAACGCATTGAAGTTGAAAGCGACGAAGAGACTATCGGCGGTCATTTCCTGCACCTGTTGCACGGCAAACGCCCAAGCGAATCACACATCAAAGCCATGCACGTTTCACTGATTCTGTATGCAGAACACGAGTTCAACGCTTCTACCTTTACCGCCCGCGTGATTGCCGGTACAGGCTCTGATATGTACTCCTGCATTACCGGTGCAATCGGTGCGTTGAAAGGTCCGAAACACGGCGGTGCGAACGAGGTGGCTTACGATATTCAAAAACGCTACCGCAATGCCGACGAAGCCGAAGCAGACATCCGCGAACGCATCGGCCGTAAAGAAATCGTGATCGGTTTCGGTCATCCGGTATACACCATTTCCGACCCTCGCAACGTTGTCATTAAAGAAGTGGCACGCGGTTTGAGCAAAGAAACCGGCGATATGCGCCTCTTTGACATTGCCGAACGCTTAGAGAGCGTGATGTGGGAAGAGAAAAAAATGTTCCCGAATCTGGACTGGTTCTCCGCCGTTTCCTACCAAAAATTGGGCGTACCGACCGCTATGTTCACACCGCTGTTTGTGATTTCCCGTACAACCGGTTGGAGTGCACACGTTCTCGAGCAACGCAAAGACGGCAAAATCATTCGTCCGAGCGCAAACTACACAGGCCCTGAAGATTTGGCATTCGTGGAGATTGAAAACCGCTAATACGCGTAACAGCAGGGTGGGCCGCCCGCCCGCCCTATCTCGAAATGCCGTTTGAAAACAATGAATAAATGATGTTTTCGTTTTTCGACGGCCTAGTGCAGTATGCGAGAGAGAGAGCCGGCCGTTTGGAAAACATGCTGCTCTGCTGTCGTCATTCCCATACAGGCAGAAATTCAAAAGGTGAAATGTTCTGCTGTAAAGAGTGCTGAAAGATTTAGGTTTGGATTTCCGTCTATACGGGAATGATGGTAGCGGAGCAGCAATTTTTTTTCATACCGCGAATAGATTTTTAGACAACAAGCAATAAAACAGAATTTATGGTTTCAGACGGCCTAAAGGTCCGAATCAACAGGCCGTCTGAAACCCCAAAACCAAAAAAAGAATAGATTTAGGAGAACCGACATGACTGCCAACCAACGTTACCGCAAAGCTTTGCCCGGTACGGATTTGGAATATTACGACGCGCGTCAGGCGTGTGAAGACATCAAACCAGGCTCTTACGACAAGCTGCCTTATACAAGCCGTATCTTGGCTGAGAACTTGGTCAACCGCGCAGACAAAGTCGACCTACCTACGCTGCAAAGCTGGTTGGGCCAACTGATTGAGGGAAAACAGGAAATCGACTTCCCCTGGTATCCGGCGCGCGTGGTGTGTCACGATATTCTGGGTCAGACAGCGTTGGTGGATTTGGCAGGCCTGCGCGATGCGATTGCCGAAAAAGGCGGCGATCCTTCCAAAGTGAATCCGGTGGTGCAAACCCAGCTCATCGTCGACCACTCTTTGGCCGTTGAATGCGGCGGTTACGATCCTGATGCCTTCCGCAAAAACCGCGAAATCGAAGACAGACGTAACGAAGACCGTTTCCACTTCATCAACTGGACAAAAACAGCATTTGAAAATGTGGACGTGATTCCGGCGGGCAACGGCATTATGCACCAAATCAACTTGGAAAAAATGTCGCCGGTTGTCCAAGTCAAAAACGGCGTGGCATTCCCCGACACCTGCGTCGGCACAGACTCACATACGCCGCACGTCGATTCATTGGGCGTGATTTCCGTAGGCGTGGGCGGTTTGGAAGCCGAAACCGTGATGTTGGGACGTGCATCCATGATGCGTCTGCCTGATATTGTCGGCGTTGAGCTGACCGGTAAACGTCAACCGGGTATTACTGCCACAGACATCGTGTTAGCACTGACCGAATTCTTGCGTAAAGAGCGCGTGGTTGGCGCATTTGTCGAATTCTTCGGCAAAGGCGCAAGAAGCCTGTCTATCGGCGACCGTGCCACTATTTCCAATATGACTCCTGAGTTCGGCGCAACTGCCGCGATGTTCGCTATTGATGAGCAAACCATTGATTATTTGAAACTGACCGGTCGCGATGATGAGCAGGTGAAATTGGTGGAAACCTACGCCAAAACCGCAGGCTTGTGGGCAGATGCCTTGAAAACCGCCGTTTATCCGCGCGTTTTGAAATTTGATTTGAGCAGCGTAACCCGCAACATGGCAGGCCCAAGTAACCCCCATGCCCGTTTTGCGACCGCCGATTTGGCCAGCAAAGGCTTGGCTAAACCTTACGAAGAGCCTTCAGACGGCCAAATGCCTGACGGTGCAGTGATTATTGCTGCAATTACTTCGTGTACCAATACTTCCAATCCGCGCAACGTTGTCGCCGCCGCGCTGTTGGCACGCAATGCCAACCGCCTCGGCTTGCAACGTAAACCTTGGGTGAAATCTTCGTTTGCCCCAGGTTCAAAAGTAGCCGAAATCTATTTAAAAGAAGCAGGCCTGCTGCCTGAAATGGAAAAACTCGGCTTCGGTATCGTTGCCTTCGCATGTACCACCTGTAACGGCATGAGCGGCGCGCTGGATCCGAAAATCCAAAAAGAAATCATCGACCGCGATTTGTACGCCACCGCCGTATTGTCAGGCAACCGCAACTTCGACGGCCGCATCCATCCGTATGCGAAACAGGCTTTCCTCGCTTCGCCTCCGTTGGTCGTTGCCTACGCGCTGGCAGGCAGCATCCGTTTCGATATTGAAAACGACGTACTCGGCGTTGCAGACGGCAAAGAAATCCGCCTGAAAGATATTTGGCCTACCGACGAAGAAATCGATGCCATCGTGGCCGAATATGTGAAACCGCAACAATTCCGCGACGTTTATATCCCGATGTTCGACACCGGCACAGCGCAAAAAGCACCAAGCCCGCTATACGACTGGCGTCCAATGTCCACCTACATCCGCCGCCCACCTTACTGGGAAGGCGCACTGGCAGGGGAACGTACATTGAGCGGTATGCGTCCGCTGGCGATTTTGCCCGACAACATCACCACCGACCACCTCTCGCCATCCAATGCGATTTTGGCCAGCAGTGCTGCAGGCGAATATTTAGCAAAAATGGGTTTGCCTGAAGAAGACTTCAACTCTTACGCAACCCACCGCGGCGACCACTTGACCGCCCAACGCGCAACCTTCGCCAATCCGAAACTGTTTAACGAAATGGTGAGAAACGAAGACGGCAGCGTACGCCAAGGTTCTCTGGCACGCGTTGAACCTGAAGGCAAAACCATGCGTATGTGGGAAGCCATCGAAACCTATATGAACCGCAAACAGCCGCTCATCATCATTGCCGGTGCGGACTACGGTCAAGGCTCAAGCCGCGACTGGGCTGCAAAAGGCGTACGCCTCGCCGGCGTGGAAGCGATTGTTGCCGAAGGCTTCGAGCGTATCCACCGCACTAACTTGATCGGTATGGGCGTGTTGCCGCTGCAGTTCAAACCGGGTACCAACCGCCACACCCTGCAACTGGACGGTACGGAAACCTACGACGTTGTCGGCGAACGCACACCGCGCTGCGACCTGACCCTCGTGATTCACCGTAAAAACGGCGAAACCGTCGAAGTTCCGGTTACCTGCCGCCTCGATACCGCAGAAGAAGTATTGGTATATGAAGCCGGTGGCGTGTTGCAACGCTTCGCACAAGACTTCTTAGAAGGAAATGCAGCGTAAGGTAAATCGGGTATCGTCAAAATACCCGGACTACGCTCAAAAAGGTTTTCAGACGGCCTTGAATGTTTGAGAGGCCGTCTGAAAAAACCATACTAGAAATACAAAGGAGAACTCGAAATGCCGCAAATTAAAATTCCAGCCGTTTACTACCGCGGCGGTACATCCAAAGGCATTTTCTTCAAACGCACCGATCTGCCGGCCGCTGCGCAGGAAGCAGGCGAGGCACGCGACAAAATCCTCTTGCGCGTACTCGGCAGCCCCGACCCTTACGGCAAACAGATTGACGGTTTGGGTAATGCCAGTTCGTCCACCAGCAAAGCCGTGATTTTGGACAAATCCGAACGCGCCGATCACGATGTCGATTACTTGTTCGGACAAGTTTCCATCGACAAACCTTTTGTCGATTGGAGCGGTAACTGCGGTAATTTGACCGCCGCCGTGGGCGCATTTGCCATCGAGCAAGGCTTGGTCGATAAATCCAAAATCCCTTCAGACGGCCTGTGTACCGTCAAAATCTGGCAGAAAAACATCGGCAAAACCATTATTGCCCATGTGCCGATGCAAAACGGCGCAGTTTTGGAAACAGGCGATTTTGAGCTTGACGGCGTAACGTTCCCTGCAGCCGAAGTGCAAATCGAATTTTTAGATCCGGCTGATGGCGAAGGCAGTATGTTCCCAACCGGCAATTTGGTCGATGAAATTGATGTGCCGAATATAGGCCGTCTGAAAGCCACGCTTATCAATGCCGGCATTCCAACCATTTTCCTGAATGCCGCAGATTTGGGCTACACAGGCAAAGAGTTGCAAGACGACATCAACAACGATGCCGCGGCTCTGGAAAAATTTGAAACCATACGCGCGTATGGCGCGCTGAAAATGGGCTTGATCAGCGACGTATCCGAAGCCGCCACCCGCGCCCATACTCCGAAAGTCGCTTTTGTCGCCCCTGCAGCCGATTACACCGCTTCAAGCGGCAAAACCGTCAAAGCTGCCGACATCGACTTATTGGTACGCGCGCTGAGCATGGGTAAATTGCACCACGCCATGATGGGCACCGCTTCAGTCGCCATCGCTACCGCCGCCGCCGTGCCCGGTACGCTGGTGAACCTTGCAGCCGGAGGTGGAGCGCGTAAAGAAGTCCGTTTCGGTCATCCGTCAGGCACACTGCGTGTCGGTGCCGCCGCCGAATGTCAGGACGGCCAATGGACGGCCACCAAAGCGGTCATGAGCCGTAGCGCACGCGTGATTATGGAAGGACAAGTCCGAGTGCCGGAAGATTGCTTTTAAGTTTTCAGACGGCCAAGCCATTAAACAAGGCCGTCTGAAAACCAAATAAGCAGATTTTAGTCGGGTAGCGATACCTGCAATGGAGATTAGGATTGGGCATGAAGCCTGACTAAACACCAAACCAAAGGCAATCTGGAAAGCTCTCAAATATTCTTGCTCTTTTCAGACGGCCTGAAACCAAAAAAACAATCAAAATTCAAAGGAGAAACACCATGTCCAACCAACTCATTCTTGTTCTGAACTGCGGCAGCTCTTCACTCAAAGGCGCCGTTATCGACCGTAAAAACGGTAAAGTTCTCTTAAGCTGTCTCGGCGAACGTTTGGGTACGCCCGAAGCAGTCATTACATTCAGCAAAGACGGCAAAAAATGCCAAACAGCCTTGACCGGCCGTAACGATCATGCCGGTGCTGTAGGTATGCTGTTGAAAGAGCTTGAAAAACACGGACTGCACGACCGTATTAAAGCCATCGGCCACCGCATCGCACACGGCGGCGAAAAATACAGCGAGTCTGTTTTGATCGACCAAGCGGTAATGGACGAACTCAATGCCTGCATTCCGCTTGCTCCGCTACACAACCCTGCCAATATCAACGGCATTTTGGCTGCACAAGAACACTTCCCGGGTCTGCCCAATGTCGGCGTGATGGATACTTCATTCCACCAAACCATGCCGGAGCGAGCCTACACTTATGCCGTTCCGCGCGAATTGCGTAAAAAATACGCTTTCCGCCGCTACGGTTTCCACGGTACCAGTATGCGTTACGTTGCCCCTGAAGCGGCACGCATCTTGGGCAAACCGTTGGAAGACATCCGCATGATTATTGCCCACTTAGGCAACGGCGCATCCATTACCGCCATTAAAAACGGCAAATCCGTTGACACCAGTATGGGCTTCACGCCGATTGAAGGCTTGGTGATGGGTACCCGTTGCGGCGACATCGATCCGGGCGTATACAGCTATCTGACTTCACATGCCGGTTTGGATGTTGCCCAAGTTGATGAAATGCTGAACAAAAAATCAGGTTTGCTCGGTATTTCCGAACTTTCCAACGACTGCCGTTCTTTGGAAATCGCTGCGGATGAAGGCCATGAAGGCGCACGTTTGGCTCTAGAAGTCATGACCTACCGCCTTGCCAAATACATTGCTTCGATGGCTGTGGCTTGTGGCGGCGTTGACGCACTCGTGTTTACCGGCGGTATCGGCGAAAACTCGCGTAACATCCGTGCCAAAACCGTTTCCTATCTTGATTTCTTGGGTCTGCACATCGACACCAAAGCCAATATGGAAAAACGCTACGGCAATTCAGGCATTATCAGCCCGACCGATTCTTCTCCGGCTGTTTTGGTCGTTCCAACCAATGAAGAGCTGATGATTGCCCACGATACGGCTCAGTTGGCCGGCTTTATGGAAGAAGCAGGCTAGGGCGAAGATTTTCCTAGACCATAAACAATAAAAAGTGCGGATTCATCATCCGCACTTTTTCATTGCATCTCAAATCAAGCCACTTGGGTTTGATGCTCGTCGCCGTTGCGTTCACGAATAACGCCCAAACGGTAAACGGTTTCGCCTTGTTCGCTCAAGAAAGCTTGTACTGCATCGGCATCTTCTTTGGCAATGATAACGACCATGCCGATACCGCAGTTGAACGTACGGTACATTTCTTGGGTTTCCACATTGCCTGCTTTTTGCAGCCATTGGAACAATTTAGGCAATTCCCACGCTTTGGCATCGATTTGTGCAACGGTATTTTCAGGCAAAACGCGAGGTACGTTTTCGGTAATGCCGCCGCCGGTAATGTGGGCCATGCCTTTAATGGTGAACTTTTCCAAAGCGGCAAGAATAGGTTTCACATACAGGCGGGTAGGGGCGATGATGGCTTCGCGCAAAGTTTTGCCGTTGTCGAATTCCGCGTCCAAATCGGGATTGTCGCGCTCGATGATTTTGCGTACCAAAGAGTAGCCGTTGGAGTGTGCGCCGTTGGAGGCCAAGCCCAAAACAACGTCTCCGGCCTGAATGCTGCGGCCGTTAATCACGCGTTCTTTTTCAACCACGCCGACGGCAAAACCGGCCAAGTCGTATTCGCCTTCGGGATACATGCCCGGCATTTCGGCAGTTTCACCGCCAATCAAAGCGCAACCGGATTCTTCGCAACCTTGGGCAATACCTTTAATCACATCAGTCGCGCGGGCAACGTCCAGCTTGCCGCAAGCGAAATAGTCCAAGAAGAACAAAGGTTCTGCACCTTGAACCAAAATGTCGTTGACGCTCATGGCAACCAAATCGATGCCGACGGTATCGTGTTTGTCCCAGTCGAATGCCAGTTTCAGCTTGGTGCCGACGCCGTCCGTACCGGAAACCAATACCGGATTTTTGTATTTTTTGCCGATTTCGACCAAAGCGCCGAAACCGCCCAAATCACCCAACACTTCAGGGCGCATAGTACGCTTGGCAAAAGGTTTGATGTTTTCGACCAGTTGATCGCCTGCGTCGATATCCACGCCTGCGTCACGATAGCTCAAAGAAGTGCTCATTGGATTTCCTTATTCGGGTATGGGTAGATTGTCGGAGCGTATTTTATCTTAAATTGGAGGATTCAGGCTGAATTTTTTGGCGTTATTGTTAACAATTTTATTTTGCCTTGATTGGTGCCGTACTTTCAGACGGCCTTTGTGAATCTGTTATACTGCTTATTTATTTTGAAAACCTTAAACATTAATTGGGAAATACCTTTTTATGTATCAAAAGAAAGAGCGTGGCGCAAAACCGTGGGTAATTATGGCTTGCGTCGTTGCAGCCTTTATTTGGCTTTTATATGCCTTGGGCGATGTTTTGACACCGTTTATCGTGGCCGCCGTTTTGGCCTATGTTTTGAATCCCTTGGTCGAATGGCTGCAATTGAAGCGTATCCGCCGCGCACCGGCCTCCATGATTATTATGGCGTTTGCCTTGCTGGTATTGCTGGCGTTGGTGCTGATTATCGTGCCTATGTTGTTGAACCAGTTTAACAATCTGGCCGAACGCCTGCCGCAAATCGTGGGCTTTGTTCAAAACAAATTGCTGCCGTGGCTCAACAGCGTCAGCGGGGATTATATTCAAATCGATCAAGAATCAATCATCGCATGGTTGCAGTCGCATACGGATGAGTTGAGCAATACGCTCAAAGAATGGATTCCTACCTTGATGCGTCAAAGTGGTAACGTCATCAGCGGCGTCAGCAATTTGGTGTTGTTACCTTTGCTGCTGTATTACTTCTTGTTGGATTGGAAACGCTGGTCTTCCGGAATCAGCAAATTGGTTCCGCGCCGTTTTATCGAAACTTACACGCGTATCAGCGGCAATATGGATGAAGTTTTGGGCGAGTTTCTGCGTGGCCAGCTGATGGTGATGATGATTATGGGCTTGGTCTATGGCTTGGGCTTGATGCTGGTCGGTTTGGATTCCGGCTTTGCCATCGGTATGATTGCCGGTATTTTGGTATTTATTCCGTATTTGGGTGCATTTACCGGCCTTTTGCTGGCGACAGTTGCCGCGCTTTTGCAATATGGCTCATGGCAGGGTTTGTTGATGGTCTGGGCTGTATTCGGTGTCGGACAATTCTTGGAAAGCTTTTTCATTACGCCTAAAATCGTCGGCGACCGCATCGGTTTGTCTCCGTTCTGGGTGATTTTCTCGTTGATGGCTTTCGGACAACTGATGGGTTTTGTCGGTATGCTTGCCGGTCTGCCGCTTGCCGCCGTAACATTGGTTTTATTGCGTGAAGGTGCATCTGCCTATTTCGGCAGCCATTTCTATAAACATAAATAAATCGATGATATTAAGGCCGTCTGAAATCCAAGTTTCAGACGGCCATTGATAACAAAGGAAGTCTATATGTTAGCCATTATCGGCGGCAGCGGTTTGACCAAACTGCCGGAACTCGAAATTACTGAACGAAAAATCGTACGCACTCCATACGGCTTAACCAGCAGTCCTATTTTGTTCGGCAGGTTGGGGCGCTTGGACATTGTTTTTCTCGCCCGACACGGCTTCAGCCATACCATCGCGCCGCATGAAATCAACTATCGCGCCAATATCTGGGCATTGCACTCTTTAGGCGTTGAAAACATTATTGCCATTTCTTCAGTCGTCGGTATCAACCCTGATTTTGAAAACGGCAGTCTGGTGTTGCCGGACGATTTGATTGACTATACCTATGGCCGTAAAGATACTTTTTTTGAAGGCCAAGAATGCCCTGTCGTCCATACCGATTTTTTCAACCCTTATTGCAATGAATTGCGACAAAAGTTATTAAATATCACGAAAGCGCACAATGTGCCGATTTACGACACAGCAGTATATGGCTGCCTGCAAGGCCCGCGCCGTCCAACTCGCGCAGAAATTGCCCGTTATCGCAATGATGGTGTAGATGTACTTGGTATGACCGGTATGCCCGAAGCTGTTTTGGCCAGAGAGTTGAAAATGGCCTATGCCCACTTTTGCAGCGTCAGCAGCATTGATTGCTTTGATAGCGGAGTAGGGACTGTAGGCTGTAATGAACAGACTTCTATGGCGATGACGAAAATCCGACAATTATTGAATGGTTTGTAATTGATCATGCCGTCTGAAATGATGTTTTCAGACGGCATTGTTTTAGTTAAGAAGCCGTTTCACGCGCCCAATGAGGCAGGGAAGCTTTTTGTTTGCGGAACGAGGCAAGTTGCATGCCCCGACATTTTTCAAAAATCAATTCGACCCCGCTTTGCAGCTGTAAAATCAAATTGGTATGCGTTTCCGTTTTAATAAAGTCAATATTGCGTTGTACCAAGCGCTGAATGACGGCATAAACATCAAGGCAGCCATTTGCAAAAAACCACGGATTCAATTTTACCCAACGGCCGCCGCTTAGTGCAGCATCAGGCTGAAAATCAGCGCGAATCTGTGTCAAACGATTGTCGGAGAAATGCAGTTCGATATCGCCATAAAGCCAAATATTCCAGCCTTTTTGTACCAACAAGCCTTTAGGGACGCAATCAGGCGCAGGAAACATCTGCAAAATAGACTCTGCCGATTGTCCGATTTCCAGATAGTCAAACCGGCCGGTATACAAAAAATCATAAATATCAACGGCAATAGGAAAGTGGTAACGCATGGCAACAACCATAGAAAAGCAATTAACCAAGCTATCTTAAACTTAAAATATAATGAAATCAATTCTTATTACTATTTATTCAATATAAGAAAGGCCGTCTGTTGTCCAGACGGCCTTATAGCTTTGGCTTAAACCGATAATTTTGGTTTACTCAGCCTTTAAATCAGCCACGCATTGCTTATCGCGTGCCTCAAAAGCTTCCGCGCCACCCAAGAGTTTGAGTTGCTCCTCAGGGCTGATTTTGCCGAAGTTTCGGATTTGCTCGTCAGAGAGTTTGCTTAAGGGCTGATCCCACATGCAGGCACAATAGTCTTGAGCCAATTTCTCGTTTTGCGCATCCAAACCTTTTGCCTTCAAATCAGCTTGCCATTTTTCAGCAAAAGGAATGTTTTTCACACAAGATTCCACCACATTTTGTTTCATCTGCGGCTTGTTCATGGCGCATTGTGAGAGCAGGGCGGTCAGAGCCAGCAAAGACAAAATAATCCATGCCCAAATGCGGATGGTGCGGATTTTTGCCTTGGCTTTCTTTCTGGCCGCCAGTTGCTCTTCAGACGGCCTTTCCGTTTGTTGCTCAGCCATGCAGGCTTTCCATGCGGATCATGGTGATCGGAGCATCCACGCAGCTCAGAGCTTCAATCGCTGCGATAGCGCGTTTGATATTGTGTTCCACTGTGGTGTGGGTCAGAATCACAATTTCGGCAGTACTTTGATTAATCACGCCTTTTTGAATCAGAGCCTCGATAGAAACATTTTCTTTGGCCAAGAGTGCGGCAATTTGACCCAAAGTGCCCGGTTCGTCAGTTGCTTGAACGCGCAGATAGTAGCTGCTGGTGATTTCATCCATAGGCAGAATATTTTGCGCTTGAACTTGCGAAGGTTGGAATGCCAAGTGAGGAACACGATGGTCAGTTTCTGCTTCAATCAGGCGGGCAATATCAATAATATCGGCAACTACGGCAGAAGCAGTCGGCAATGCACCAGCGCCTGCACCGTAATACAAGGTTTCACCAACCATATCGGCATTGACGCGGACAGCATTCATCACTCCGTTAACGTTAGCCAGCAAACGGCTTTCAGGAATCAGAGTAGGGTGTACGCGCAACTCGATGCCTTTGTCGGTTTTACGGGTAATACCCAACAACTTGATACGATAGCCAAGTTCTTCAGCGTATTTGATATCGCGGCTGTCGAGTTTGCTGATGCCTTCCAAATAACAGGCAGAAAAGTTCATCGGCGTACCAAATGCCAATGCGCTCATAATCGTAATTTTATGGCCGGCATCATGACCTTCGATATCAAAAGTAGGGTCAGCTTCTGCATAGCCCAAAGCCTGAGCTTCTTTCAAGACGTCTGCAAACGCGCTGCCTTTTTCACGCATTTCAGTCAGAATGAAGTTGCTGGTACCATTAATAATACCGGCGATACTGCGGATTTGGTTCGCAGCCAAGCCTTCACGCAAAGCCTTGATAATAGGGATACCGCCGGCAACAGCAGCTTCAAACTGCACCATGACATTTTTTTCTTCCGCCAAAGGGAAAATTTCATTGCCGTATTCAGCCAGTAGTTTTTTATTGGCAGTAACAATGTGTTTACCGTTTTCAATCGCTTTTAATACCGCATCTTTGGCAATACCGGTACCGCCAAACAATTCAACAACAACATCAACATCTTGATGTTGAACCAGCTCAAACGGATCTTTGATAAAAGCAGCATTCGGGCAAATTTGTTTGGCTTTTTCTTCGCTCAAATCGCAAACAGCAGAAATACGGACTTCGCGTCCCAAACGGCGGCTGATTTCCGCAGCATTGTCCTGCAATACAGTAGCCGTACCGCCACCGACTGTACCCAAACCTAAAAGACCGATATTTACTGGCTTCATTGTGTCTCCTTTTGAGCCGATACTTTAAAATAATCACGAAAAACCAAGGCTTGTTATAATCGCTTGCAATCGTAAATTCAGAGCAAAGCATCAATGCACAAGGTCAAACGTTGAATCCTACCTGATATTGCTTGATTTTGCACCTTTTTTTGCAAGTTTCCCAAGGCCGTCTGAAAAATCGTTCTTCCATAAAAACAGGAATTGCCATGAAAATCACAGAAAACCATATTGATGAAACCGCATCATTTTTTTCATCCTCACAAGGCATATTGCAAATCGGTGCACAAACATACTCAGAACCCATTTGCTGGCAAGATGGCAAAGTGAGCATCATTCCTCAAACAACCATCGAAGAATTAAACGAACAAATTTTTATATCAGCAATTGAAACAGCAGAAAACCGTCCAGAAGTCATTATCATAGGTACAGGAGCAAAACAACAATTTCTGCATCCCAAAATTGCAGCAGCCTTATCAGCTTACGGAATCGGTTTCGAATGCATGAACACAGCTTCAGCTTGTAGAACTTTAGTTTTACTGCAAGGAGAAGGCCGAAGCACATGGGCTTGGTTGTGGCCATAATTTGTAGAAAAGGCTATTGCATCATGCTAGTATAAGTTCGCATAATTTATATTATGTTAAGTTATGATTATAAATTGTAATCATAACTTATTAATTTAATTAGTATTTTTAAATTCTTATTCTAAGCCACTTTCAAAGAACAGGATCTTTTGTATCTCTCAGTGGATATCTAAAATTCTAAAAACCATTTGAACTTAAAGATTCAAACGGTTTTTTAGTATCAATTTATTTATATTCCATGCTTTTACATACAGTTAAATTTTAAAATTTAATCTTCCTTCAAATCCAACCGCTTTCATCATCAAGCCCTGCCCGTACTCAAACCTGCCTTGCCATTTTCCCATAAAGTTTTCAGCAATACTTTCCACGCTGATAGTTTGGGATCAGGCTGTTTACCTTGTCCGATTAAGTCCATTTGCATCATATACCAGTTCATTTCCAACATCGCGCCCGCTTTTTTATCAACCAACGCCACGCCTGTTTGAATGCGGTCAGTTTGCACGGTTTGGTAGGTGCCGTTTTGCATTTGGTTCGCCAAATCAGGGACTAAGGCAAACGGGCGGGCGACGCCGACCAAATCCAAATGGCCGCTGGATAAGGCGTCTTCCATGGCTGTTTGCGAACGAAAACCGCCGGTAATAATCAGCGGGACTTGGCTGACTGCACGGGCTTTTTCGGCGTAATCGATGAAGAAGGCTTCGCGTTTGCGGGTGCTGTCTTTAGCGACGAGCATTTGCGGGCTTTCGTAGTTGCCACCGGAAACTTCAATAAAATCAATGCCCATTTCCGATAACTTTTGTACCACCTGCACCGATTCGCTTTCGTCAAATCCGCCTTTTTGGAAATCCGCTGAATTGAGTTTTACGCCCACCAAGAAATCTTTGCCCACGGCGGCGCGAATGGCGGTGTAGGTTTCCAAAAGGAAGCGCATACGGTTTTCCAAGCTGCCGCCCCATTGGTCTTGGCGGCGGTTGTGGTGCGGCGAGAGGAATTGGTTGATGAGATAGCCGTGCGCGGCATGAATTTGTACGCCTGAAAATCCTGCCTGCTCGGCAATTTTCGCGGTTTGCACGAATTGCTGAATCAGCCCGTTGATTTCATCGGCACTCAATTCGCGCGGCGGATTGATGAAGCCGTCCATACCCACCAACGGCACGGCGCTCGGCGCAAGTGGTGTTTTATTGACCACCGCAGGCGACTGCTTGCCCGCATGGTTGATTTGCATGATAAGCAACGTGTCGCTTTGCGTGCCGGCTTTCGCCCATTTTTTCAGCATCTCAAGACTGCGGTCGTCTGAAATCACCACATCGTTTATCGAACCCTTACCGCTTTCGGCAACCATCACATTGCCCGTAACCAAAACGCCCGCACCGCCTTGCGCCCAAGTACCGTACAGGCGGATGAGTTTTTCAGACGGCTGGTCATTCTGGGCAAGTTGCTCTTCCATAGCGGATTTGAAGATACGGTTTTTAGCAGTTTTACCGTTTTGAAAAGTGAATGGAGTGAATAACATAATTGTTCCTTTAAGTTGATAAGTTTAAAAATGTAATCGTATTTAGGTAAAAATAAAGGGTTAACGGATAACCCTATTTTGAAAGCGGGCAATTTTGAGCCATCAAATCAGCAAGCTGTTTCAATCTCGCCACCGCATCCGCCATGGCAATACTGTAAAACCGCTCTTTGCCGACCTGCTCTACCGCCACCGCCCCGGCTTGCAACATGATTTTCAAATGATGCGACACCGCAGGGCGCGACAGATGCAGATGCTCGGTCAGCTCATTCACATTCATCTTGCCGTGTTCCCACAGCACGCGCAGGATTTGATGGCGGTTTTCATCGCTCAACACGGTAAAGATGGGAATGCACTCGTGCATTAAATTCATAGTTTGTTGCGGCATATTCGGCTTCTTGAGTTTATGTGTTTAAAAACTTGAACTCATTTTAGAGGAAAAGATGGGGAATGTCAAAGGGAATTTTCAGAAGATGGTTTTAGCGTACAAATCACAGTGTCTCATCAATAATTATCTCAGTCTGCAAGCCGTTTCAGATGGCCTTTTTCGTAATAAAGAGCGGTCAAATTTTTAAGTGTTTTGCAAATCATCTTAAAAATTTGACCACTTTCATCATTATCTAGACCGCAGCCGTCTGAAACATTGATAGACCGGTTACTGATGTTCGCTTTCTGCCACTTTTGTCCATTTTGCCAATGTCTGCTTCATCTGTGCCTGAGGGATGAAGCGGGCTATCCGTTCTACTTCCTTGCCTTGATAAAACAGCAGCCATGCAGGTACGGTCAGCACGTGGAAACGTCCCGCCATTTCGGGTATTTCAGCAATATCGGCTTTTACGGCATACACATTTCCTTCCTCCGCCAAAGCTGAGTCAAGTTGGGCGGCCACGACCGTACAAACACCGCAGATTGGGGCCTTGATGTACAGTGATACTAAAGGGTGTGTGGCGATGGCCTGTTCGATGTCTTTCAGAGTGTGTAGTTGTTGCATGTCATGTACTCCTTTGAGCGATTAAGCTCTTTTCTAGTTGTTAGAAAAGGGGCTTTCAACGAAATTAAAACAAGAAAGTAGTTTGAGCCGTTTAGATTTTCTCCACTACTACTTTTGCCCGCGCTTTCAGGCTGTTCAACACTGGCAAGTTGGCGGCGGAACGGTCGGCAAAATTTTGCAGGGTAGGAAGGTCGGCGTCGGCTTTTACTTTTACGGTTAGCACCAGATTATCCAGTCCACCGTAGCCATCTTCCATGCCAAACAGTTTGGCCAAGTCGATACCGCCGCTTGCGGATATTTCAAACTGTTCCAGTTTCACGCCTGCTTGTGCTGCTTGTCACTCGAAACCTATGGAGCAGCAGCCTGCAGCAGCGCCGATCAGGTATTCCATCGGATTTGGGGCAGCGTTTTCACCGCCCATGCTTTTCGGTTCGTCTGTGGTAAAGGCTGGGAAGCGGCGCACGGAGATTTCGTTCTTTGTGCCGGATACCCAGCGCGAATTGGCGCGTAATGCTGCCTTGCCTTTTGTATGGTCGTTTTCAATCGCTGCCATGGTAGTTCGGAAACGTTCGATATCTAACCCGTTAATCATGTTTTGTCCTTTCATAATGATGAATTGCAGATAGTTTTTCGCTACACTTACACGCCCATTTTCCACGTGGAGATGCGTATCAAATTATCCACCGTGTCGTGATTGACGATAGCGGCGAACGTGCCGTCCAGTTTGGCAATTTCAGCTTTGTCTTCATCGCTGAGGGCAAAGTCAAAGACGTTCAAGTTTTCCGCCATGCGTTCGGGTTTAGTGGATTTTACCAACACGATAATGTCGCGTTCCACCAGCCAGCGGGTAATCACCTGCGCCACGGATTTGCCATATTTCGTATCAATTAGCGACTGACAAAATGGTGGGCAAAAGCTCACCGCTTCAAGTTGATGTTCTATCATTAACCGAACACTTTTTTCAAGTGTACTTGATAGTCTGCGAAGTATTGTTCCACTTGTGGATTTTTGATCACATCGTTACATAAGAATGTCGGCAGACGGGTCAAACCGATGAACTC